>NZ_CP046103.1:0-312400 GCF_009707325.1 Pseudomonas sp. IB20
CGGCCGTTCTTGGTAGCCATGCGAGCACGGAAGCCGTGAGTACGGGCGCGTTTGATGGTGCTTGGTTGGAAAGTACGTTTCATGGCGTTGTTACCTGGTTCGTCCACAACGGGCCGGAATGGCCCCCGTTTTAAGAGACCGGCGATTCTAGAGAAAGCAAGCCTCTAGGTCAATTTCCAACCAGCTTTTCCTTTAATTAGTTCTTCGCAGGCATTCCGGCCTTTTCTGTTCGCTGGCCGTTCATGAGCAATGCCATAGATATAAAAATAAAGAAGGAAGTTATTTAAAGCTTTTCTGTAAAGCTTATAAAAGCTAGGGAGGCGATTATCTGTGGATAACTGCCTTGAGCCCATATTCTGCGTGATGTACAGAGGATGACAACTAGGCGGGGAAACGGTGCTTAGCCTGTGCTGCGCTATCGGATAAGCTGTGGGTGGAATGGCTTGTTATCCACAGGCCAGTTACCCACAGACTTTCGACCCCACTTGTACAACGAGCTTAGGGGCGCTTATCCACAGAGCTTATGCACAGACCATTGGTCGCCTTTTTTACGGTTAACGCATTGATTTTGGGTGCCCTGTGCGCAACCTACATGTGGATAAGTGGACGGCTGGCCGCTACAATGGCGGCTGTTTTTGCCTCACCGGCTTTCAACTTAGGGGATATCCGTGTCAGTGGAACTTTGGCAGCAGTGCGTGGAGCTTTTGCGCGAAGAGCTGCCTGCCCAGCAATTCAACACCTGGATCCGTCCGCTACAGGTCGAAGCCGAAGGCGACGAGTTGCGTGTCTACGCGCCGAATCGTTTTGTTCTCGATTGGGTTAATGAGAAGTACCTGAGCCGCGTTCTCGAATTGCTCGATGAACACGGCAACGGCCTTGCGCCTGTGCTTTCTTTATTAATAGGCAGCAAACGTAGCTCTGCACCTCGTGCAGCGCCGAATGCACCGTTGGCGGCGAGCGCCTCGCAGGCTCAGGCCGCAGCGGCACCTGTTAATAACTCGCCTGCGCAAATTGCCCAGACGCCTTCGAAATCCTCGGCACAGAAAAACGCGCCTATAAATGAAGAGCCGTCCCGCGACAGCTTTGACCCCATGGCCGGCGCCAGCTCTCAACAGGCACCAGTTCGTGCCGAACAGCGCACCGTCCAGGTAGAAGGCGCGCTCAAGCACACCAGCTACTTGAACCGCACGTTCACCTTTGAAAACTTTGTCGAAGGTAAATCCAACCAGTTGGCCCGCGCGGCTGCCTGGCAGGTCGCCGACAACCCCAAGCACGGTTACAACCCGCTCTTCCTTTATGGCGGTGTCGGTTTGGGTAAAACTCACTTGATGCACGCTGTGGGTAACCACCTATTAAAGAAGAACCCGAATGCCAAGGTCGTGTACCTGCACTCGGAGCGCTTCGTTGCTGACATGGTCAAGGCCTTGCAGCTCAACGCAATCAACGAGTTCAAGCGGTTCTACCGCTCCGTTGATGCCTTGCTGATCGATGACATTCAATTTTTCGCTCGCAAGGAACGTTCTCAGGAAGAGTTTTTCCACACCTTCAACGCCCTGCTCGAAGGCGGCCAGCAGGTCATCTTGACCAGCGACCGTTACCCGAAGGAAATCGAAGGCCTGGAAGAACGCTTGAAGTCGCGTTTTGGCTGGGGCCTGACCGTTGCGGTAGAGCCGCCGGAACTGGAAACCCGCGTCGCGATCCTGATGAAGAAGGCCGACCAGGCGAAAGTCGATTTGCCGCATGACGCTGCTTTCTTCATTGCCCAACGCATTCGCTCCAACGTGCGTGAGTTGGAAGGCGCGCTCAAGCGCGTCATCGCTCACTCGCACTTCATGGGCCGCGACATCACCATCGAGTTGATTCGTGAATCCCTGAAAGACCTGCTGGCGCTGCAAGATAAGCTGGTGAGTGTGGATAACATCCAGCGCACCGTGGCTGAGTACTACAAGATCAAGATTTCCGACCTGCTGTCCAAGCGCCGCTCGCGTTCGGTGGCACGTCCACGTCAGGTAGCGATGGCGCTCTCCAAAGAGCTGACCAACCACAGCCTGCCGGAAATCGGTGATGTGTTTGGCGGTCGCGACCACACCACGGTCTTGCACGCGTGCCGCAAGATCAACGAACTTAAGGAATCCGACGCGGATATTCGCGAGGACTACAAGAACCTGCTGCGTACACTGACTACTTGATGACACCAGCGCAGCTTATTAAGGCAAGGGACTAGACCATGCATTTCACCATTCAACGCGAAGCCCTGTTGAAACCCCTGCAACTGGTCGCAGGCGTCGTCGAGCGCCGACAGACCTTGCCGGTGCTCTCCAACGTATTGCTGGTTGTCGAAGGCCAGCAACTGTCCTTGACCGGTACCGACTTGGAAGTCGAGCTGGTCGGTCGTGTGCAGTTGGAAGAGCCTGCTGAACCGGGCGAAATCACTGTGCCGGCGCGCAAGCTGATGGACATCTGCAAAAGCTTGCCTAATGAAGCGCTTATCGACATCAAGGTCGATGAGCAGAAGTTGGTGGTCAAGGCCGGTCGCAGCCGTTTTACGCTGTCCACGTTGCCAGCCAATGACTTCCCGACTGTCGAGGAAGGCCCTGGCTCGCTGACCTGCAGCCTGGAGCAAAGCAAACTGCGCCGTTTGATCGAGCGCACCAGCTTCGCCATGGCTCAACAGGACGTTCGCTACTACCTCAACGGTATGTTGCTGGAAGTCTCGGAAGGCATTATCCGCGCCGTGGCCACCGACGGACACCGTTTGGCGATGTGCTCAATGCGTGCCGATATTGGTCAGCCGGATCGGCACCAAGTGATCGTCCCGCGCAAAGGTATCCTCGAATTGGCGCGTCTGCTTACCGAGCCGGATGGTAACGTCAGTATCGTTTTGGGCCAGCACCACATTCGCGCCACCACCAGTGAATTCACGTTCACTTCCAAATTGGTCGACGGCAAGTTCCCGGATTACGAGCGCGTACTGCCTAAAGGCGGCGACAAACTGGTGATCGGTGATCGTCAGGCCCTGCGTGAAGCGTTCAGCCGTACCGCGATTCTGTCGAACGAAAAGTACCGTGGTATCCGTCTGCAACTGGCCAACGGTCAGCTGAAAATCCAGGCGAATAACCCGGAGCAGGAAGAAGCGGAAGAAGAAGTGGGCGTTGACTACAACGGCGGCTCGCTGGAGATCGGCTTCAACGTGAGCTACCTGTTGGACGTACTGGGTGTAATGACCACCGAACAGGTTCGTCTGATTCTGTCGGACTCCAACAGCAGCGCCCTGGTGCAAGAATCCGATAACGACGACTCGGCTTACGTTGTTATGCCGATGCGTCTGTAATCATGTTCAGCAGAAGCTAGATGTCCCTCAGTCGCGTCTCGGTCACCGCGGTGCGCAATTTGCACCCGGTGACCTTCTCCCCTTCCCCCCGCATCAATATCCTCCACGGCGCCAACGGTAGTGGCAAAACCAGCGTGCTAGAAGCCATTCATTTGCTTGGGCTCGCCCGTTCCTTTCGCAGCGCCCGTCTGTTGCCGGTGATTCAGTACGAGCAATTGGCGTGCACAGTGTTTGGCCAAGTCGAATTGGCTGAAGGCGGCCATAGCAGCCTGGGGATATCTCGCGATCGCGGTGGGGAGTTTCAAATTCGCATTGACGGGCAAAATGCCCGCAGTGCAGCGCAACTGGCGGAAATTCTGCCATTGCAACTGATCAACCCCGACAGCTTCCGCCTGTTGGAAGGTGCACCAAAAATCCGCAGGCAATTCCTCGATTGGGGAGTGTTCCACGTGGAACCGCGGTTCATGGCCACTTGGCAGCGCCTGCAGAAGGCCCTGCGGCAGCGGAACTCATGGCTGCGGCATGGTACACTTGACGCCGCTTCACAAGCAGCCTGGGACCGGGAACTGTGCCTGGCCAGCGATGAAATAGATGAATACCGCCGCGCCTATATCAAAGCCTTGAAACCAGTCTTTGAGCAGACCTTGAGTGAGTTGTTGGATCTCGAGGGGCTGACGCTGAGCTACTACCGTGGTTGGGATAAAGAGCGTGACCTGAGCGCAGTGCTCGCCACGTCCTTGCAACGGGATCAGCAAATTGGCCATACACAGGCAGGCCCCCAACGGGCTGATTTGCGCCTTAGATTAGGCGCACACAATGCCGCGGATATCTTGTCCCGTGGCCAGCAGAAGTTGGTGGTGTGCGCACTGCGTATTGCCCAAGGGCATTTGGTTAGCCAAGCCCGACGCGGTCAGTGTATTTATCTGGTGGATGACTTGCCGTCTGAACTCGACGAGCAACATCGACGGGCGTTGTGCCGCTTGTTGGAAGACTTACGCTGCCAGGTGTTTATCACCTGTGTAGACCACGAATTATTGAGGGAAGGCTGGCAGACGGAAACGCCAGTCGCCTTGTTCCACGTGGAACAAGGCCGTATCACCCAGACCCACGACCATCGGGAGTGAAGGCATGAGCGAAGAAAACACGTACGACTCGACCAGCATTAAAGTGCTGAAAGGTTTGGATGCCGTACGCAAACGTCCCGGTATGTACATTGGCGACACCGATGATGGTAGCGGTCTGCACCACATGGTGTTCGAGGTGGTCGACAACTCCATCGACGAAGCTCTGGCCGGTCACTGCGACGACATCAGTATTATCATCCACCCGGATGAGTCCATCACCGTGCGCGACAACGGTCGCGGTATTCCGGTAGATGTGCACAAAGAAGAAGGCGTTTCGGCGGCAGAGGTCATCATGACCGTGCTCCACGCCGGCGGTAAGTTCGACGACAACTCCTATAAAGTCTCCGGCGGTTTGCACGGTGTAGGTGTGTCGGTGGTGAACGCCCTCTCCGAACTGTTGGTGCTGACCGTGCGTCGCAGTGGCAAGATCTGGGAGCAAACTTACGTTCACGGCGTTCCGCAAGAACCGATGAAAATCGTCGGCGAAAGCGAAACGACCGGTACCCAGATTCACTTCCGTCCCTCCGACGAAACCTTCAAGAATATCCACTTCAGCTGGGACATCCTGGCCAAGCGGATTCGTGAACTGTCCTTCCTGAACTCCGGTGTTGGCATCGTCCTCAAGGACGAGCGCAGCGGCAAGGAAGAGTTGTTCAAGTACGAAGGCGGTCTGCGTGCGTTCGTTGAATACCTGAACACCAACAAGACTGCGGTCAACCAGGTGTTCCACTTCAACATTCAGCGTGAAGACGGCATCGGCGTGGAAATCGCCCTGCAGTGGAACGACAGCTTCAACGAGAACCTGTTGTGCTTCACCAACAACATTCCACAGCGCGATGGCGGTACTCACTTGGTGGGTTTCCGTTCCGCACTGACGCGTAACCTGAACACCTACATCGAAGCCGAAGGCTTGGCCAAGAAGCACAAAGTCGCCACCACCGGTGACGACGCACGTGAAGGCCTGACCGCGATTATCTCGGTAAAAGTACCTGATCCTAAGTTCAGCTCCCAGACCAAAGACAAGCTGGTGTCTTCCGAAGTGAAGACCGCAGTGGAACAGGAGATGGGTAAATACTTCTCCGACTTCCTGCTGGAGAACCCGAACGAAGCCAAGCTGGTTGTCGGCAAGATGATCGACGCTGCACGTGCCCGTGAAGCGGCGCGTAAAGCCCGTGAGATGACCCGCCGTAAAGGCGCGCTGGATATTGCCGGCCTACCGGGCAAACTGGCTGACTGCCAGGAGAAGGACCCTGCCCTCTCCGAACTGTACCTAGTGGAAGGTGACTCTGCTGGCGGTTCCGCCAAGCAGGGTCGTAACCGTCGCACCCAGGCCATCCTGCCGTTGAAGGGTAAGATCCTCAACGTCGAGAAGGCTCGCTTCGACAAGATGATTTCCTCTCAGGAAGTCGGCACCTTGATCACGGCGTTGGGCTGCGGTATCGGCCGTGACGAGTACAACATCGACAAGCTGCGCTATCACAACATCATCATCATGACCGATGCTGACGTCGACGGTTCGCACATCCGTACGCTGCTGCTGACCTTCTTCTTCCGTCAGTTGCCGGAACTGATCGAGCGTGGCTACATCTACATCGCTCAGCCGCCGTTGTACAAAGTGAAAAAGGGCAAGCAAGAGCAATACATCAAAGACGACGACGCCATGGAAGAGTACATGACGCAGTCGGCCCTGGAAGATGCCAGCCTGCACTTGAACGACGAAGCACCGGGTATCTCCGGTGAGGCGCTGGAGCGTCTGGTTAACGACTTCCGCATGGTGATGAAGACTCTCAAGCGTTTGTCGCGCCTGTACCCTCAGGAGCTGACCGAGCACTTCATCTACCTGCCATCGGTAAGCCTGGAGCAGTTGGGCGATCACGCTCACATGCAGAATTGGCTGGCTCAATATGAAGTTCGCCTGCGCACTTCTGAGAAGTCCGGCCTAGTGTACAAAGCCAGCCTGCGTGAAGACCGTGAGCGTAACGTGTGGCTGCCGGAGGTTGAATTGATCTCCCATGGCCTGTCGAACTACGTCACGTTCAACCGCGACTTCTTCGGCAGTAACGACTACAAAACCGTCGTTACCCTCGGCGCGCAATTGAGCACCCTGCTGGACGACGGTGCTTACATTCAGCGTGGCGAGCGCAAGAAGCAGGTCAAGGAATTCAAAGAAGCCCTTGATTGGCTGATGGCAGAAAGCACCAAGCGCCACACCATCCAGCGATACAAAGGTCTGGGCGAGATGAACCCGGATCAGCTGTGGGAAACCACTATGGACCCAGCCCAGCGTCGCATGCTGCGTGTGACCATCGAAGACGCCATTGGCGCAGACCAGATCTTCAACACCCTGATGGGTGATGCGGTCGAGCCTCGTCGTGACTTCATCGAGAGCAATGCCTTGGCGGTGTCCAACCTGGACTTCTGATCAGGTGTAGGTTCACAGATTAAATGGTGACATTAACAAATAGATGGTTCGGCTAAGCCCCAATGATTAGCTGACCATTCGGCCTCCTTTGTACAGACCTTTGGAAATTTCATAATGACAAACCAAGCTTTTTTAGTATGTGGAAAATAATTTTAGATGGGGGTTGACCAAGTATTTTAATACTGTATTATTCGCCTCCCGCTGACAAGCAACTTGAAGAAAGTTGCTACATAAATCTCTGATTTTATTGAAAAAATCTTATGATTTAAGTGTGTTAGCTGAGGTGCTGCTTTGGAAAGCACGCCTGGGTTGAGACGAAAGATCTTAACCAACCGCTCTTTAACAACTGAATCAAGCAATTCGTGTGGGTGCTTGTGGAGTCAGACTGATAGTCAACAAGATTATCAGCATCACAAGTTACTCCGCGAGAAATCAAAGATGTAACCAACGATTGCTGAGCCAAGTTTAGGGTTTCTTAAAAACCCAAAGATGTTTGAACTGAAGAGTTTGATCATGGCTCAGATTGAACGCTGGCGGCAGGCCTAACACATGCAAGTCGAGCGGTAGAGAGAAGCTTGCTTCTCTTGAGAGCGGCGGACGGGTGAGTAATGCCTAGGAATCTGCCTGGTAGTGGGGGATAACGTTCGGAAACGGACGCTAATACCGCATACGTCCTACGGGAGAAAGCAGGGGACCTTCGGGCCTTGCGCTATCAGATGAGCCTAGGTCGGATTAGCTAGTTGGTGAGGTAATGGCTCACCAAGGCTACGATCCGTAACTGGTCTGAGAGGATGATCAGTCACACTGGAACTGAGACACGGTCCAGACTCCTACGGGAGGCAGCAGTGGGGAATATTGGACAATGGGCGAAAGCCTGATCCAGCCATGCCGCGTGTGTGAAGAAGGTCTTCGGATTGTAAAGCACTTTAAGTTGGGAGGAAGAGCAGTTACCTAATACGTGTGTTTTGACGTTACCGACAGAATAAGCACCGGCTAACTCTGTGCCAGCAGCCGCGGTAATACAGAGGGTGCAAGCGTTAATCGGAATTACTGGGCGTAAAGCGCGCGTAGGTGGTTTGTTAAGTTGGATGTGAAATCCCCGGGCTCAACCTGGGAACTGCATTCAAAACTGACTGACTAGAGTATGGTAGAGGGTGGTGGAATTTCCTGTGTAGCGGTGAAATGCGTAGATATAGGAAGGAACACCAGTGGCGAAGGCGACCACCTGGACAATACTGACACTGAGGTGCGAAAGCGTGGGGAGCAAACAGGATTAGATACCCTGGTAGTCCACGCCGTAAACGATGTCAACTAGCCGTTGGGAGCCTTGAGCTCTTAGTGGCGCAGCTAACGCATTAAGTTGACCGCCTGGGGAGTACGGCCGCAAGGTTAAAACTCAAATGAATTGACGGGGGCCCGCACAAGCGGTGGAGCATGTGGTTTAATTCGAAGCAACGCGAAGAACCTTACCAGGCCTTGACATCCAATGAACTTTCTAGAGATAGATTGGTGCCTTCGGGAACATTGAGACAGGTGCTGCATGGCTGTCGTCAGCTCGTGTCGTGAGATGTTGGGTTAAGTCCCGTAACGAGCGCAACCCTTGTCCTTAGTTACCAGCACGTAATGGTGGGCACTCTAAGGAGACTGCCGGTGACAAACCGGAGGAAGGTGGGGATGACGTCAAGTCATCATGGCCCTTACGGCCTGGGCTACACACGTGCTACAATGGTCGGTACAGAGGGTTGCCAAGCCGCGAGGTGGAGCTAATCCCAAAAACCGATCGTAGTCCGGATCGCAGTCTGCAACTCGACTGCGTGAAGTCGGAATCGCTAGTAATCGCGAATCAGAATGTCGCGGTGAATACGTTCCCGGGCCTTGTACACACCGCCCGTCACACCATGGGAGTGGGTTGCACCAGAAGTAGCTAGTCTAACCTTCGGGAGGACGGTTACCACGGTGTGATTCATGACTGGGGTGAAGTCGTAACAAGGTAGCCGTAGGGGAACCTGCGGCTGGATCACCTCCTTAATCGACGACATCAGCTGCTCCATAAGTTCCCACACGAATTGCTTGATTCATTGAAGAAGACGATAGAAGCAGCTTTAAGCTCCAAGCTGATAGCTCTTAGCTAATCAGTTACGCTCGAAATTGGGTCTGTAGCTCAGTTGGTTAGAGCGCACCCCTGATAAGGGTACGTTCTTTAAAAATTTGGGTATGTGATAGAAAGATAGACTGAACGTTACTTTCACTGGTAACGGATCAGGCTAAGGTAAAATTTGTGAGTTACTCGTAATTGAGTATTATCGAATTTTCGGCGAATGTTGTCTTCACAGTATAACCAGATTGCTTGGGGTTATATGGTCAAGTGAAGAAGCGCATACGGTGGATGCCTTGGCAGTCAGAGGCGATGAAAGACGTGGTAGCCTGCGAAAAGCTTCGGGGAGTCGGCAAACAGACTTTGATCCGGAGATGTCTGAATGGGGGAACCCAGCCATCATAAGATGGTTATCTTACGCTGAATACATAGGCGTAAGAGGCGAACCAGGGGAACTGAAACATCTAAGTACCCTGAGGAAAAGAAATCAACCGAGATTCCCTTAGTAGTGGCGAGCGAACGGGGACTAGCCCTTAAGTGGCTTTGAGATTAGCGGAACGCTCTGGAAAGTGCGGCCATAGTGGGTGATAGCCCTGTACGCGAAAATCTCTTAGTCATGAAATCGAGTAGGACGGAGCACGAGAAACTTTGTCTGAATATGGGGGGACCATCCTCCAAGGCTAAATACTACTGACTGACCGATAGTGAACTAGTACCGTGAGGGAAAGGCGAAAAGAACCCCGGAGAGGGGAGTGAAATAGATCCTGAAACCGTATGCGTACAAGCAGTGGGAGCCCACTTTGTTGGGTGACTGCGTACCTTTTGTATAATGGGTCAGCGACTTATTTTCAGTGGCGAGCTTAACCGAATAGGGGAGGCGTAGCGAAAGCGAGTCTTAATAGGGCGTCTAGTCGCTGGGAATAGACCCGAAACCGGGCGATCTATCCATGGGCAGGTTGAAGGTTGGGTAACACTAACTGGAGGACCGAACCGACTACCGTTGAAAAGTTAGCGGATGACCTGTGGATCGGAGTGAAAGGCTAATCAAGCTCGGAGATAGCTGGTTCTCCTCGAAAGCTATTTAGGTAGCGCCTCATGTATCACTGTAGGGGGTAGAGCACTGTTTCGGCTAGGGGGTCATCCCGACTTACCAAACCGATGCAAACTCCGAATACCTACAAGTGCCGAGCATGGGAGACACACGGCGGGTGCTAACGTCCGTCGTGAAAAGGGAAACAACCCAGACCGTCAGCTAAGGTCCCAAAGTTATGGTTAAGTGGGAAACGATGTGGGAAGGCTTAGACAGCTAGGAGGTTGGCTTAGAAGCAGCCACCCTTTAAAGAAAGCGTAATAGCTCACTAGTCGAGTCGGCCTGCGCGGAAGATGTAACGGGGCTCAAACCATACACCGAAGCTACGGGTATCACTTAGGTGATGCGGTAGAGGAGCGTTCTGTAAGCCTGTGAAGGTGAGTTGAGAAGCTTGCTGGAGGTATCAGAAGTGCGAATGCTGACATGAGTAACGACAATGGGTGTGAAAAACACCCACGCCGAAAGACCAAGGTTTCCTGCGCAACGTTAATCGACGCAGGGTTAGTCGGTCCCTAAGGCGAGGCTGAAAAGCGTAGTCGATGGAAAACAGGTTAATATTCCTGTACTTCTGGTTATTGCGATGGAGGGACGGAGAAGGCTAGGCCAGCTTGGCGTTGGTTGTCCAAGTTTAAGGTGGTAGGCTGGAATCTTAGGTAAATCCGGGATTCTAAGGCCGAGAGCTGATGACGAGTTAACTTTTAGTTAACGAAGTGGTTGATGCCATGCTTCCAAGAAAAGCTTCTAAGCTTCAGGTAACCAGGAACCGTACCCCAAACCGACACAGGTGGTTGGGTAGAGAATACCAAGGCGCTTGAGAGAACTCGGGTGAAGGAACTAGGCAAAATGGCACCGTAACTTCGGGAGAAGGTGCGCCGGTGAGGGTGAAGGACTTGCTCCGTAAGCTCATGCCGGTCGAAGATACCAGGCCGCTGCGACTGTTTATTAAAAACACAGCACTCTGCAAACACGAAAGTGGACGTATAGGGTGTGACGCCTGCCCGGTGCCGGAAGGTTAATTGATGGGGTTAGCTAACGCGAAGCTCTTGATCGAAGCCCCGGTAAACGGCGGCCGTAACTATAACGGTCCTAAGGTAGCGAAATTCCTTGTCGGGTAAGTTCCGACCTGCACGAATGGCGTAACGATGGCGGCGCTGTCTCCACCCGAGACTCAGTGAAATTGAAATCGCTGTGAAGATGCAGTGTATCCGCGGCTAGACGGAAAGACCCCGTGAACCTTTACTATAGCTTTGCACTGGACTTTGAATTTGCTTGTGTAGGATAGGTGGGAGGCTTTGAAGCGTGGACGCCAGTTCGCGTGGAGCCAACCTTGAAATACCACCCTGGCAACTTTGAGGTTCTAACTCAGGTCCGTTATCCGGATCGAGGACAGTGTATGGTGGGTAGTTTGACTGGGGCGGTCTCCTCCTAAAGAGTAACGGAGGAGTACGAAGGTGCGCTCAGACCGGTCGGAAATCGGTCGTAGAGTATAAAGGCAAAAGCGCGCTTGACTGCGAGACAGACACGTCGAGCAGGTACGAAAGTAGGTCTTAGTGATCCGGTGGTTCTGTATGGAAGGGCCATCGCTCAACGGATAAAAGGTACTCCGGGGATAACAGGCTGATACCGCCCAAGAGTTCATATCGACGGCGGTGTTTGGCACCTCGATGTCGGCTCATCACATCCTGGGGCTGAAGCCGGTCCCAAGGGTATGGCTGTTCGCCATTTAAAGTGGTACGCGAGCTGGGTTTAGAACGTCGTGAGACAGTTCGGTCCCTATCTGCCGTGGACGTTTGAGATTTGAGAGGGGCTGCTCCTAGTACGAGAGGACCGGAGTGGACGAACCTCTGGTGTTCCGGTTGTCACGCCAGTGGCATTGCCGGGTAGCTATGTTCGGAATAGATAACCGCTGAAAGCATCTAAGCGGGAAACTAGCCTCAAGATGAGATCTCACTGGGACCTTGAGTCCCCTGAAGGGCCGTCGAAGACTACGACGTTGATAGGTTGGGTGTGTAAGCGCTGTGAGGCGTTGAGCTAACCAATACTAATTGCCCGTGAGGCTTGACCATATAACACCCAAGCAATTTGACTACTTCGGACTTGGAAACAAGTAGAAGCATCAGATTGCGGTGTGTGAAGACGATAGAACCGAAAGTTCGAATCTCACAAAACACCGAAGCTATCACATACCCAATTTGCTGAAGCGAGGCCATAAGGTCACGACTCAGTACCCGAATTTCTTGACGACCATAGAGCATTGGAACCACCTGATCCCATCCCGAACTCAGCAGTGAAACGATGCATCGCCGATGGTAGTGTGGGGTTTCCCCATGTGAGAGTAGGTCATCGTCAAGATTAAATTCCGAAACCCCTATCTGCGCATACAGGTAGGGGTTTTGTTTGTCCTCAAAAAACATCCCAATTGCCAAAATATAGATCAAATACCTAGCTATTTTAGCTGGGATTATCTGCTCAAAAGGCAACGCTTAGCGTCGGCCTTTTTTATTGGGTGTTAAACCAGCAATTTTTAAATGCTCCACGTGGAACATCGAGGTTTTCAACCCGACGTTGCCGCCGCGACACTCTCCAACCGGTAGCCATATCCGTAGATCGTCAACAGCTGCCAGCCCCGGTCGGCGGTTAAACCCAGCTTGTTACGCAGACGGTAGATGTGCGTATCCAGCGGCCGCGACGACACCATTTCTTCATGCGACCAGAACCGCTCGTACAGATATTCCCGGGACAGCGGGCGGGCCAGGTTGGCGAACAAGCAACTGGCCAAGCGGTATTCACGCTCGGTGAGGTTGATAGGTTTGCCCGCGCGGGTGACGGTCAATTCAGCATCGTCGAAGGTCAGGTCGTTGAAGCTCTGTACTTCATGGGTAGTGGACTTCTGCAGGCCATGGCGACGCAGAACGGCACTGACCCGGGCCTTGAGTTCATTCGGTCGAAAGGGCTTGCTGACGTAATCATCCGCCCCGCTGTTCAGCGCCGTGACGATATCGCTCTCGGCATCCCGGCTGGTGAGCATGATGACGGCGGGCGGTGACTCCATGTGTTCACGGGTCCAGCGCAGCAATGCAATACCGCTGATGTCCGGCAGTTGCCAGTCGAGTATCAGCAGGTCGAAGGTTTCCCGGCGCAGTTGCCGCAGCAGGTCTTCACCGCGTTCGAAGCAATGCAATGACCAGGGTTGTTCTGCGGTGCTGGGGATTTGTCGCAGTGTCTGCTCAACCCGACGCAATTCCGCGGGCTCGTCATCCAATATTGCGACACGCATGGGTGGGTCCTTTCTACTTAAAAAATACGGCGCAAATGCCAGTCATTGAATCTGAATAATTGTGGTCAGATTCATCGACCCTTGAATCTATGTGGTCAGATTCATCGACCCTTGAATCTCTCGATACGCTGATATCAAAGAGCCTTTAATCCATTGAAAGACCTCGATACCTTGGAGGAAAGATACCGGCTCCTGCCCGTAAGGAAAAGGTTCTGCACCAAGCACTCAGGAAAGTCTAACAATGAGACCGAAATGAGCTTCACTGGGTTCAGTACGCCGTACACATCGAACAGGGAGACGCCAGGGCATATGGCACGTTCAATTATTCATTATCAGCGTAGATGCAAACCTGAACAACCCGCTGTATGACAGCCTTCGGCGCCTGACCCCGTTGCCGGTCGACCCACGCATCTTGCTGGTGACCATTGATGACCAGAGCCTGAAACAACTCGGCCATTGGCCATGGCCGCGTAGCCTGCATGCAGACCTGATCGAGCGGCTGAGTGCCGCTCGGCCAGAGGGTATATTGTTCGATGTCATCTTCAGTGAACCCGGCGATGCAGCGGATGACCAACGACTGGCCGACGCCGTGTGCAACGCCGGCAATGTGTTATTGCCGCTGGTGAACGATGGCGCTGCGAGCGCTGACTCACTAGGTGAGCACTTATTGCCGCTGCTCAAGTGCGCCAAAGGCGTGGGGCATATCAATGTCGAAGCGGATAACGATGGCGTCGTCCGCAGCCTATACATGCGTGAGGGGCCGCCAGGTAAGACGCTTCCGCAATTAGCGTGGCTGGCTTATACGTTGAGTGGGCAAACAGCTCCCATGCCGGGGCTGCCCGAGGAACCGAGCAGTGAGCATTGGCATCGTGAGCACGCGATTCGTGTGCCGTTCACCGCGCAGAGTCATTTTCCCAGTGTGTCCTACGTCAGCGTATTACGCGGCGAGGTGCCGCCCGAAGTATTACGTGGTCGGCTGATACTGGTCGGCGCGACCGCCTATGGCATGGGTGATAGGTTTGTCACGCCGCTCTCCTCCACCGTCGGGTTCACTGCCGGGGTGGAGCTGCAGGCCAATATCCTCAATGGTTTGCTGCAGGGGCGTAGCATTGTCGATCTCCCCGGTTGGCTCGCGGCGCTGCTGGCAACTGCCTTGGTGGCGCTGCTACTAGGCCTGCTGCTGTACCGGCCGCGTTATGCGCTGTGGATGACCTTCGCGTGCATGGGTACCGCGTTGCTCGGCTCATGGGCCCTATTGATCCTGGGGTATTGGTGGTCGCCCGCAGCCTGTCTGATCGGCCTGCTGCTGAGTTATTTGATCTGGAATTGGCGCCGCCTGAGCGTGATCCTTGCGTACTTCGGCTGGGAACTGGCACGGCTGGATAACGAACCCAAAGTGCTGCCAGAGCGCCGCCGTGCGCCGGCCAGCAAAGGCGACGTGTTGCAGGGGCGCATCTTTGCGCTTGAACAGGCGGTAAGCCGTACGCGCGACACGCGACGCTTTATGGCAGATGGCTTGGAATGCCTGCCGGTGGCGACATTGATTACCGATCCACAGGGCAGCATTCTGCTGGCCAACCGTATTGCGCGTGATGTGTTCGGTAATGATCTGGTGAGTAGAAACTTGCTGGAACAACTCGCTGACCTGGGCTATCCGCCTCTGCACAACGGTGTACGCCCTGCCCTTTCAGCGTTGGAGCTCATCGAGTTTCGTGACATCCATCAGCGCAGCCTGCGCATGGAGCTGGCGCCCTTGCTGCCGGCCGAGGGTGACGTCGCCCTCGGCTGGCTGCTGAGCCTCACGGACTTAAGCAAAGAGCGCGAAGCCCAGCAACACCGCGAGACGATGCTGCGCTTCCTTTCCCATGACCTGCGTGCGCCACACTCGGCCATCCTGGCGTTGCTGGATGTGCACAACAGTGAGTCACCGATATTTGCCCAGATCGAACAACAGGTGAAGCGCGCCTTGAGCCTCACTGAATCCTTCGTGCAATTGGCCAAAGCCGAAGCCGATGGCTACCACTTCCAGACTACGTTGTTTGCCATGTTGGTCATGGATGCTTTTGACCAGGTGGCGGTGATCGCCCAGCTCAAGGGCATTCACTTGCTCCACGACCTGGATGAAGCGGATGAGGGCATGGTCTCAGCCGATCAATCACTGCTGACCCGAGCGCTGTTCAACGTGCTTGAAAACGCCATCAAATACTCGCCGTCAGGCACCACCGTCACGTTGAGCCATGGCAGCGCGCAAGGGTGGTTGGAATGCCGTATCAGCGATCAAGGGCCAGGCATCGCGCCTGAGGATTTGCCGGAGCTGTTCAGCCAGTACCGACGTTTTGACTCGGCCCAAGGCAGTGAAGGTTTAGGGTTGGGCCTGACCATGGTCAAAGCGGTGATTGAGCGTCATGGCGGCCGCATCCTGTGTGAAAGCGAGTTGGGTAAAGGCTCGACCTTCACCCTGCAACTGCCCCTGCTCGATGACTGAAAAAACGTACTTTTTGGCTGTGCATAAAAAACCGGTCACAAGGACCGGTTTTTTAATGCTGAAAAAACTTATGCACGTTTTTAGCGATTTTATGAGCTTAAGAAATATGTAAGTAAATCAGCTTGTTATGAATAAAAAAGGCCGATTTTCCAACAAACCGTACACAGGTTATCCACAGAAGCTCAAATCGCCGGCGTCTCGACAACAACAGGCTCCGGAGGCAATGAACCCATGGCCCGTTGCTGTGCTTCGTTCCACGCTGCGGCGCGGTCATTCAAGGCCGCAATGGCGCGCGGCCCTTCGCCTTCTACGTACATCGGCTCGCCAATCACTACGGTGATAGTGCCTTCGCGTTTAGCCCAGCCAGTCTTCGGCCAGAACTTGCCGGCGTTATGCGCAATTGGCAACACCGGCAGGTTGGCGTTGACCGCCAAGGCGGTGCCGCCCCGCGAAAATTTACCCACGGTGCCGTAAGGCACTCGCGTGCCTTCCGGGAAGATCAGCACCCAAACGCCATCCTTGAGCAGCTCATCGCCTTTCTTGGCTACGTGCTTAAGCGCCGCCTTGGGGTTGTCACGGTCGATGGCGATCGGTCGCAACATCGCCATGGCCCAGCCGAAGAACGGCACGTACAGCAGTTCACGCTTGAGCACTTGGCTCAGCGGCGAGAAGTACGCCGAGAGGAAAAAGGTTTCCCAGGTGCTCTGGTGGTTCGACAGAATCACGCAGGGCTGGTCCGGGACGTTTTCAGCGCCTTTAATCTCGTAGCGAATGCCCAAAAACACCTTGGACAACCACAACGCACAGCGGCACCAATAGACGTTGATAAAGCGATAGCGCGCCTTGAACGGCAGGAACGGCGCAATAAAAAAGCTCAGGGTGCACCAGAGAAGCGAACTGGTGCCCAGCAGCAGGTAAAAGAAAAAGGTTCTGATGGCCTGCAAGATCGACATGGCGGCATTTACCGTTGCGGGACACGGCCCGCCTGTTAAAAGCGCACTCCCGAACAATCCTTGGTCAGGAAGTCGAGGGCGGCTAGTTGTTGATAAGTTCTGCGGCAACCGCCGCCAGATCGTCAAAAATCAAAGTGCCTACCGGCAGGTTTTTCGCCTGGGTCTTTTCGCCTTTCCCGGTCTTAACCAAAACTGGCTGAGAGTCGACGGACTTGGCCGCCTCCAGGTCACCGAGGCTGTCGCCGACGAACCATATCCCAGCCAAGGGCACCTTGTAATGTTCTGCAATGGTTTTCAACATGCCAGGCTTGGGTTTGCGGCAATCGCAGCCCTCGTCCGGCCCGTGGGGGCAGTACACCACCAACCCCACCTCACCGCCCTGCTCGGCCACCAACGTGCGCAAGCGCGCGTGCATGGCGTCCAGGGTGGCGATGTCGTAATAGCCACGGGCGATGCCGGACTGGTTGGTGGCGATGGCCACCGTCCAGCCGGCTTTGCTTAACTGCGCGATGGCCTCGATTGAGCCGGGCAGTGGAATCCACTCCGCCACCGACTTGATGTAAGCGTCGGAGTCGTAATTGATTACTCCGTCCCGATCGAGAATCAGCAGTTTCAACATGATCAGCCCAGTACGGAAATGTCAGCGATGTTGATGAACAAGCCACGCAGACGCGCCAACATGGCGTAGCGGTTTTTCCGCACGTCGGCATCTTCGGCATTGATCATCACCGCTTCGAAGAACGCATCCACCGGCTCACGCAAGGTGGCCAGGCGCGCCAGTGCTTCGGCGTAGTTGCGCTCGGCGAGCAGCGGCTTCACCGCGTTTTCTGCCTTGGCGATGGCCGAGTTCAGCGAGAACTCCTTGGCATCGGCGAACAGGCCCGGGTCAACCTCAGCATTGCCGAGGTTGTCGGCCTTGCTCAGCAGGTTCGACACGCGCTTGTTCACGGCGGCCAGTGCATCGGCTTCCGGCAGCTTGCGGAAGGCCTGTACGGCCTGCACACGCTGATCGAAGTCCAGCGCCGAACCCGGCTGTAGGGCGCGTACCGACAGGTACACCGAAACGTCCACGCCTTCGTCTTCGTAACGCGCACGCAGGCGGTCGAACACGAATTCCAGCACTTGCTCGGCCAAACCGGCTTGCTTGACCTTGCCACCAAACTGGCCGACCGCAAACACCACGGCCTGGGTCAGGTCGAGGTCGAGTTTCTTGTCGATCAGGATGCGCAGCACGCCCAGGGCGGCACGGCGCAGGGCATACGGGTCTTTACTGCCGGTAGGCAGCATGCCGATGCCGAAGATACCCACGAGGGTGTCCAGCTTGTCGGCGATGGCCACGGCCGCACCGGTCAGGGTGGTCGGCAGTTCAGCACCGGCACCGCGCGGCATGTACTGCTCGTTCAGCGCCAGGGCCACATCGTCCGGCTCGCCGTCGTTGAGGGCGTAGTAGTAACCGGCAACACCTTGCATCTCCGGGAACTCGCCAACCATCTCGGTGGCCAGGTCGCACTTGGACAGCAGGCCTGCACGCGCAGACCAGGCGGCATCACCACCAATGCGCGGCGCGATGTAGGCGGCCAGCTTGGAAACACGTACGGCTTTGTCGTAGACGCTGCCGAGTTTTTCCTGGAACACCACGTTTTGCAGGCGCAGGTTGAAGTCTTCCAGCTTCTGCTTCTTGTCTTGCTTGAAGAAGAACTCGGCGTCGGTCAGGCGCGGGCGCACGACTTTCTCGTTACCGGCGATGATCTGCTGCGGGTCCTTGCTTTCGATGTTGGCCACGGTGATAAAGCGCGGCAGCAACTTGCCGTCCACGTCCAGCAGGCAGAAATACTTCTGGTTGTCCTGCATGGTGGTGATCAGGGCTTCTTGCGGCACATCGAGGAAACGCTCTTCGAACGAGCACACCAGCGGCACCGGCCATTCAACCAGTGCGGTCACTTCGTCAAGCAGGCTTGGCGGCACGATGGCAGTGCCTTCCTGCTGGCGAGCCAGCTCTTCGGTGCGCTTGCTGATCAGCTCACGACGCTCGTTGGCATCGGCCAGCACGTAAGCGGCGCGCAGGTCGGCGGCATAGTTGGCGGGCGAGGTGATACGCACCGCTTCTGGGTGATGGAAACGGTGGCCACGGGAATCACGGCCAGCCGTCTGGGCAAGGATCGTGCAGTCGATCACTTGGTCACCCAGCAGCATCACCAGCCATTGGGTTGGGCGTACGAACTCTTCCTTACGCGCACCCCAGCGCATGCGCTTAGGGATCGGCAGGTCGTTCAGGGAATCTTCAACGATGGTCGGCAACAGGCTCGCCGTCGGCTTACCGGTGATGACCTGGCTGAAACGCAGTTTCGGGCCGCTCTGGTCGATCTCGCTCAGCTCGACGCCGCACTTCTTGGCAAAACCCAAGGCTGCTTGAGTCGGGTTGCCTTGCGCATCGAAAGCGGCTTGGCGCGGCGGGCCGTCGAGGTTGATGCTGCGGTCCGGCTGCTGGGTTTCCAGCGCGGTCAGCAACACCGCCAGGCGACGTGGCGCGGCATAGACTTTCTTCGCCGCGAATTTCAAGCCGGCGCTGTGCAGGCCTTTTTCGATACCGGCCAGGAACGCGTCGGCCAGGGTGTTGAGTGCCTTGGGTGGCAGCTCTTCAGTGCCCAGTTCAACCAGGAAATCTTGAGCACTCATTGTGCAGCCTCCAGCTTAGCCAACACTTCATCACGCAAATCCGGGGTTGCCATCGGGAAGCCCAGCTTGGCGCGAGCCAGCAGGTAGGCTTGGGCGACGGAACGTGCCAGGGTGCGTACACGCAGGATGTATTGCTGGCGCGCGGTAACCGAGATGGCACGGCGAGCATCCAGCAGGTTGAAGGTATGGGACGCCTTCAACACCATTTCATAGCTTGGCAACGGCAGCGGCTGGTCGAGTTCGATCAGGCGCTTGGCTTCGCTTTCATAGAAGTCGAACAGTTCGAACAGCTTCTCGACGTTGGCGTGTTCGAAGTTGTAAGTCGATTGCTCCACTTCGTTCTGGTGGAACACATCGCCATACGTCACTTTGCCGAACGGGCCGTCAGCCCATACCAGGTCGTAGACCGAATCCACGCCTTGCAGGTACATGGCCAGGCGCTCGAGGCCGTAAGTGATCTCGCCGGTCACCGGGTAGCACTCGATGCCGCCCGCTTGCTGGAAGTAAGTGAACTGCGTCACTTCCATGCCGTTGAGCCAGACTTCCCAGCCCAGGCCCCAGGCGCCCAGCGTTGGCGACTCCCAGTTGTCTTCGACGAAACGGATGTCGTGCACCAGAGGGTCAAGGCCGACATGTTTCAGCGAGCCCAGGTACAGCTCCTGGAAGTTGTCCGGGTTCGGCTTCAGTACCACCTGGAACTGGTAGTAGTGCTGCAGACGGTTCGGGTTTTCGCCGTAGCGGCCGTCAGTCGGGCGACGACTGGGCTGCACATAAGCGGCGTTCCAGGTTTCCGGGCCGATGGCCCGCAGGAATGTTGCGGTGTGGAAAGTGCCGGCGCCTACTTCCATATCGTAGGGCTGAAGTACCACACAACCTTGCTCGGCCCAGTATTGCTGGAGGGCGAGGATCAAGTCTTGGAAGGTACGCACGGCTGGCGTAGGCTGGCTCACGAAATTCACCTGTTACTTGGGCTGCGATTTAAAGAGCGGGAGTATACCCGATTCGGCCCTGCCACCACTCCCTGGAGCCTTATGCCACGCTGCTTTTGGTGTTCTGAAGATCCGCTGTACATGGCTTATCACGATCAGGAGTGGGGAACGCCGCTGCGCGATGCGCAGGGTCTGTTCGAGTTGCTTTTGCTCGAAGGGTTCCAGGCGGGCCTGTCCTGGATCACTGTTTTACGCAAACGCGAACATTATCGAAAGGTCTTGTTCGGCTTTGATGCACCGCGTTTAGCCAAGCTGACCGATGCTGAAATTGAAGCACTGATGCTCGACCCGGGTATCGTACGCAATCGTCTGAAGCTCAATGCTACCCGCCGCAATGCCGCGGCCTGGCTGGCGCTGGAAGACCCGGTGGGCTTGCTCTGGTCGTTTGTCGGCGGCGTGCCCAAGGTCAATCACTTTACGGATCGCAGCCAGGTCCCGGCTATCACGCCAGAGGCCGAAGCCATGAGCCGTGCCTTGAAAAAAGCCGGTTTCACGTTCGTCGGGCCGACCATTTGCTACGCGTTCATGCAGGCCTCGGGGATGGTCATGGATCACACCCAGGACTGCGACCGTTACGCGGACTTGGCCAACGCCGGTTAGAATGGCGGCTTTGCGCACCACACACGATCAGGAGTGACCTGTGGAAAAGTTTAAAGGCGCCTTGCTGGTAGGCGCTCTTCGGTTGTTTGCCCTGTTGCCTTGGCGCGCTGTTCAAGCCGTCGGCACGGCGATTGGCTGGATCATGTGGAAAACCCCCAACCGCTCCCGCGAGACGGTGCGGATCAACCTCTCCAAGTGCTTCCCGGACATGGACCCGGCCGCGCGTGAGCGCCTGGTTGGCCAGAGCCTGATGGACATCGGCAAGTCCCTGACCGAAAGCGCCTGCGCCTGGATCTGGCCGGCCCAGCGCTCCATCGACCTGGTGCGTGAAGTCGAAGGCCTGGAAGTGCTGCATGAGGCCCTGGCCTCGGGCAAAGGCGTGGTCGGCATCACCAGCCACCTGGGCAACTGGGAAGTGTTGAACCACTTCTATTGCAACCAGTGCAAACCGATCATTTTCTACCGCCCGCCCAAGCTCAAGGCCGTGGACGACTTGCTGCGCAAACAGCGTGTGCAACTGGGCAACCGTGTAGCCGCGTCGACCAAGGAAGGCATTCTGAGTGTGATCAAGGAAGTGCGCAAAGGTGGCCAGGTGGGTATTCCTGCCGACCCGGAGCCGGCGGAATCGGCCGGTATCTTCGTGCCGTTTTTCGCCACCCAGGCACTGACCAGCAAGTTTGTGCCGAACATGCTCGCGGGCCATAAGGCCGTGGGCGTGTTCCTGCATGCGCTGCGGCTGCCGGACGGTTCGGGCTACAAAGTGATCCTCGAAGCGGCGCCGGAAGACATGTACAGCACCGACACAGCCACGTCCTGCGCGGCGATGAGCAAAGTGGTGGAGCGGTATGTCGGGGCTTATCCGAGCCAGTACATGTGGAGCATGAAGCGCTTCAAGAAACGCCCACCGGGTGAGGCGCGGTGGTACTGATATACGACTGACTTACGGTCGATGCAAAACCAATGTGGGAGCGGGCTTGCTCGCGAATGCGGTGTATCAGACACACATTAGGTGGCTGACACTATGCCTTCGCGAGCAAGCCCGCTCCCACATTTGGTTCCGATTAAGCCTGGCGGTCGAGTTTCTTCAGGAACACCGTCATCTCTTTTTCGGCCTGCTTGTCGCCATGGGCCTGGGCCGCTTCGATGCCCTTCTCCCAAGCGTTACGTGCTGCGGCGCTATCGCCCAACCCTTGCTGCGCCTTGCCCAACAACTTCCACGCCGCCGAATACTTCGGGTCAAACTCGACACACTTTTGCAAATGCTCTGCCGCCTTGGCGTTGTCCTTCACGTCCAGATAACCCTTGCCCAAGCCAAAGCGTAGCAACGAATTATCCACACCCTTGGCGAGCATTTTTTCCAGGGATTCGAGCATGGCTGTGTGTCCTTTAGCTAGGTAGGGCTTTCAATATCGTTATCGCGGGCAAGCCCACTCCCACAGTAGGAACGCGATCGCCTGTGGGAGCGGGCTTGCCCGCGATGACGGCGGCAGGCTCACCTGAATGTTTTGATCAGAAGAAGCTCAACCCCACGTGGAACAGCTTCTCCACATCGCGGATATGTTTCTTATCCACCAGAAACAGGATCACATGGTCACCCGTGGCGATCACGGTGTCGTCATGGGCGATGATCACCTCTTCGTCACGAATAATCGCACCAATGGTGGTGCCCGGCGGCAGGCCGATGTCGCGGATGGCCTTGCCAATCACCTTGCTCGATTTCGAATCGCCATGGGCAATCGCCTCGATGGCTTCCGCCGCGCCCCGGCGCAGGGAGTGCACGCTGACGATATCGCCACGGCGCACGTGGGTGAGTAAGGTGCCGATGGTCGCCAACTGCGGGCTGATGGCGATGTCGATATCACCGCCCTGGATCAGGTCGACATAGGCCGGGTTGTTGATGATGGTCATCACCTTCTTCGCCCCCAGCCGCTTGGCTAACAGCGAGGACATGATGTTGGCCTCGTCATCGTTGGTCAGGGCCAGGAAGATATCGGCGTCGGCGATGTTCTCTTCCATCAACAGGTCGCGGTCCGAGGCGCTGCCTTGCAGTACGACGGTGCTGTCCAGGGTGTCGGACAAATGCCGGCAACGTGCCGGGCTCATCTCGATGATCTTCACTTGGTAGCGGCTCTCGATGGCCTCGGCCAAACGCTCGCCGATTTGCCCACCGCCGGCGATGACGATGCGTTTGTAAGTCTCATCCAAACGGCGCATTTCGCTCATCACCGCGCGAATATTCGCTTTGGCGGCGATGAAAAACACTTCGTCGTCTGCTTCGATCACCGTATCGCCCTGAGGCAGGATCGGCCGGTCGCGACGGAAAATCGCCGCTACGCGGGTTTCCACATTCGGCATGTGTTCGCGCAGCTGGCGCAATTGCTGGCCCACCAGCGGGCCGCCGTAATAGGCTTTTACAGCGACCAATTGCGCCTTGCCTTCGGCGAAGTCGATCACCTGCAAGGCACCCGGAATTTCGATCAGGCGCTTGATGTAGTGGGTCACTACTTGCTCAGGGCTGATCAGCACGTCCACGGGAATCGCGTCGTTGTCGAAAAGCCCTGCACGGGTCAGGTAGGCCGCCTCACGGACGCGGGCGATCTTGGTCGGCGTGTGAAACAGGGTGTGAGCGACCTGGCAGGCGACCATGTTGGTCTCGTCGCTGTTGGTCACCGCCACCAGCATGTCGGCATCGTCGGCACCGGCCTGGCGCAGCACCGTCGGGAATGACGCGCGGCCTTGCACGGTGCGGATGTCCAGGCGGTCGCCGAGGTTACGCAGGCGCTCGGCATCAGTGTCGACCACGGTGATGTCGTTGGCTTCGCTGGCCAAATGTTCGGCCAGCGTGCCGCCAACCTGCCCTGCTCCAAGGATGATGATTTTCATCCGGTCACTCCCTTAAAACCATTAGCCGCGCGCGGCGGCAATCTTGATCAGTTTGGCGTAGTAGAAGCCATCGTGTCCGCCTTCCTGTGCGAGCAACTGGCGGCCGTGGGGCTGCTTGATGCCGGCTGCCGTGGCGAGGTCCAGTTCGCGCGCGCCGCTGGTGCGCGCGAGGAAGGCTTCGATCACCTCGGTGTTCTCGGTGGGCAAGGTGGAGCACGTGGCGTAGAGCAGGATGCCGCCCACTTCCAGGGTTGGCCACAGGGCGTCGAGCAGTTCGCCTTGCAGCACGGCCAGGGCGGCGATGTCGTCGGGTTGGCGGGTCAGCTTGATGTCCGGGTGGCGGCGGATGACGCCGGTGGCGGAACAGGGTGCATCGAGCAGGATGCGCTGGAAGGGTTTGCCGTCCCACCAGGTGGCGGTGTCGCGGCCATCGGCGGCGATCAGGTCGGCGCTCAGCCCCAGGCGCGCGAGGTTTTCGCGCACGCGCACCAGGCGCTTGGCTTCAAGGTCGACAGCAACCACACCGGCGAGGTCTTTTTCGACTTCCAGAATGTGACAGGTCTTACCGCCCGGTGCGCAGCAGGCATCAAGCACGCGCTGGCCGGGCGCCAGGTCGAGCAGGTCGGCGGCCAATTGCGCGGCTTCGTCCTGCACGCTGATCCAGCCTTCGGCAAAGCCCGGCAAGGCGCGCACGTCGGTGGCCGCTTCCAGCACGATGCCGTCGGGGCTGTACACGCACGGCGTGGCGTTGATGCCGGCGGCGGTGAGCAATTGCAGATAAGCGTCACGGCTGTGATGACGACGGTTGACCCGCAGGATCATCGGCGGATGCGCATTGTTGGCCGCGCAAATGGCTTCCCATTGCTCAGGCCAGAAGGCTTTCAGGGATTTTTGCAGCCAGCGCGGGTGAGCGGTGCGCACCACCGGGTCATGTTCCAGCTCGGCCAGCAGCGCTTCGCTCTCGCGCTGGGCGCGGCGCAGCACGGCGTTGAGCAGGGCCTTGGCCCAAGGCTTTTTGAGCTTGTCGGCGCAACCGACGGTTTCACCGATGGCGGCGTGGGCCGGCACGCGGGTGTAGAGCAACTGATAAAGACCGACCAGCAGCAGTGCTTCCACATCGGCATCCGCCGCTTTGAACGGCTTTTGCAGCAGCTTGGCCGCCAGCGCCGACAAGCGTGGCTGCCAGCGGGCAGTGCCAAAGGCCAGGTCCTGAGTGAAACCGCGATCGCGGTCTTCAACCTTATCCATCTGCGTGGGCAATGAGCTGTTCAACGAAGCCTTGCCGTTGAGCACGGCGGCGAGAGCCTTGGCGGCGGCCAGACGCGGGTTCATTGAGCGACCGCCCCGAGAACCGTGCCCAGGGCAAATTTCTCACGACGGCTGTTGAACAAATCGCTGAAATTAAGCGCTTTACCGCCGGGCAATTGCAGACGCGTCAGGTACAGCGCCTGTTCACCGCAGGCGACCAACAGGCCTTCTTTGCTGGCGCCGATGATTTCACCGGGGGCGCCCTTGCCTTCAGCCAAGGTGGCGGCCAGCACTTTCAACGCTTCGCCGTCGAGGGTGCTGTGGCAGATCGGCCACGGGTTGAAGGCGCGCACCAGGCGCTCCAGCTCTACGGCCGGGCGGCTCCAGTCGATGCGCGCTTCGTCTTTGTTGAGTTTGTGGGCGTAGGTGGCGAGGCTGTCGTCCTGCACTTCGCCTTCCAGGGTACCGGCAGCCAGGCCCGCGATGGCTTGGATTACGGCCGGCGGGCCCAGCTCGGCGAGACGGTCGTGCAAGCTGCCGCCGGTGTCTTGGGCGGTGATCGGGGTGGTGACTTTCAGCAGCATCGGGCCGGTGTCCAGGCCCGCCTCCATGCGCATCACGGTCACACCGCTTTCGCTGTCACCGGCTTGCACGGCGCGCTGGATCGGCGCCGCACCGCGCCAGCGTGGCAGCAGCGAAGCGTGGCTGTTGATGCAGCCCAGGCGTGGGATATCCAGCACGGCCTGGGGCAGGATCAAGCCATAGGCCACCACCACCAGCAGGTCCGGTGTCAGCGCCGCCATCTCCGCCTGAGCCTCGGCGTTACGCAGGGTCGGCGGTTGCAGCACGGGAATGTTGTGCTCCAGCGCCAACTGCTTGACCGGGCTCGGCATCAGTTTTTGCCCGCGACCGGCCGGGCGATCCGGCTGGGTGTACACCGCGACGATGTCATAAGGGCTGGCAAGCAGCGCCTTAAGGTGTTCGGCAGCAAATTCAGGAGTGCCGGCAAAAACAATGCGCAGTGGCTCGGTCATGGGAGGTCTCGGTTAAAAACAGTCACAAAAGAAAAAGGCTTGCCGCAGCAAGCCTTTGGAAGAAGGGCATCAAGCTTGCTGGCGATGCTTTTTTTCCAGCTTCTTCTTGATCCGGTCGCGTTTAAGCGTGGACAGGTAATCAACAAACAGCTTGCCGTTGAGGTGGTCGCATTCGTGCTGGATGCACACCGCCAGCAGGCCTTCAGCGATCAGCTCGTAGGGCTTGCCGTCACGGTCCAGCGCCTTGATCTTCACGCGCACCGGGCGTTCAACGTTCTCGTAGAACTCCGGCACCGACAGGCAGCCTTCCTGGTATTCGCCCATCTCATCGGTCAGCGGTTCGAACTCAGGGTTGATAAACACCCGCGGTTCGCTGCGATCTTCCGACAGGTCCATGACCACGACGCGCTGATGCACGTTGACCTGGGTCGCGGCGAGGCCGATGCCCGGGGCTTCATACATTGTTTCAAACATGTCATCGACCAACTGACGAACCTTGTCGTCCACTACGGCCACCGGTTTGGCGATCGTGCGCAGGCGCGAGTCGGGAAATTCGAGGATGTTCAAAATAGCCATAAGCGTAATTGCTGCACATGTGAGGTAGAGGCAAATCGGCGGTGGGATGGACCCAGGCAGCCGGTGTGAAAGGTTCGAAAGCCGCGAAGGCTATGGCATTTCACGCGAACGTACATAATAAAGGAGATTCACCCCATGAGGAAATCGCTACTCGTCTTGCTGTTGTGGGCGCCGCTCACCATGGCCATGATTCCACAGCCCGGCCAGCGCCTGGAACAGGCGACGCAACAGGCTATCCAGCACTTCTTACTGCACAACCGCATTCTCGATACGGCCCAGGACCTGGACAACGCGCCTTACATTGTCGCGGCCGACGCGGGTCGAGTGCTGGGCGCCAACGGCGAGCGTGTGTATGCACGAGGCGTCCTGGACCCGACCCAGCCACAGTATGGGATCTTTCGCCGTGGCAAGGCCTACACCGACCCCGACACCCAGGAACTGCTGGGCATCAACGCCGACGACATCGGCACCGCACGCTTTGTGATGGCGGGCGACCTCACCACCCTGGCGGTGCAACGGGTCACCCAGGAAGTACGTCCTGGCGATCGACTCCTGCGCGCCGAACCGCCCGCCGAGCCGGCCACCCTGAAACCTGCGCGGTTTGTCCAAGGGCACATCATCGACGTTCCCAAAGGCGTCACCCAGATAGGTGTGCTGGACGCCGTGACCTTGAACAAGGGCCGCCGCGATGGGTTGGTTGAAGGCCAATTGCTGGCCGTGATCAAAGCGGGCGCCAGTGTACGCGACACCCTTACCGGCGCTTCAACCCAACTCCCCGACGAGCGCGCCGGCACCCTGGTGGTGTTCCGCACCTATGAAAAGCTCAGTTATGGCCTGGTGCTAAGTGCCTCACGCGCCCTGGCCGTGAGGGACAGATTCGAGACTGCCCAACAAACACAATAAATAGGCTGCTAAATAAGTTACCAACAGAGTTATCCACAGCTTGTTCCGGTCAAGGATGATCAAATGTATCCGATAAACAGCAGTGAAATTTCCCCGTCAGAACTGGAAGCCCGACTACGCTTGCACAGGCTGCCAGAACTGGGCCCCAAGCGTTTTGGTGTATTGATCGAGGCGTTTGGGTCTGCTTCAAAGGCCATCAGCGCCCCGGCCAGTGCTTGGCGTTCCCTCGGGTTGCCGGCCATCAGCGCCGATGCCCGGTGTAGCCCTGTAATTCGTGACGGTGCCGCTCACGCTTTGGCGTGGTTGGAGCACCCGGCCCAGCATTTGCTGATGTGGGACCAGCCTGAGTACCCTGCCTTACTCGCCCAGATAGACGACGCGCCACCGTTGTTATTCGTCGCCGGCGACCCGAAAATCCTGGAAAAACCGCAGTTGGCCATGGTCGGCAGCCGCCGTGCTTCGCGCCCCGGCATGGACACTGCCGCCGCCTTTTCCCGCAGCCTGGCGAGTGCCGGTTTTGTCATCACCAGTGGCCTCGCGTTGGGCATAGATGGCGCGGCGCATCAGGCAGCCCTGGACGTTGGCGGCCAGACAATCGGTGTGCTCGGCACCGGGCTTGAAAAATTTTATCCACAGCGCCACCGAAAGCTCGCCGCCGCGATGATTGCCCAAGGCAGCGCGGTGGTTTCCGAGTTTCCGCTGGATGCTGCGCCCCAGGCCGCGAACTTCCCCCGGCGCAACCGGATCATCAGTGGCCTGTCACTGGGCGTGCTGGTGGTGGAAGCCAGCATGGCCAGCGGTTCGCTGATCACCGCGCGGTTGGCGGCTGAGCAAGGGCGTGAGGTGTATGCGATCCCGGGTTCCATCCATCATCCCGGCGCCAAGGGCTGTCACCAGTTGATCCGCGATGGCGCGACACTGGTGGAATCCATC
The DNA here is from genome assembly GCF_009707325.1 of Pseudomonas sp. IB20. Taxonomy (NCBI): domain Bacteria; kingdom Pseudomonadati; phylum Pseudomonadota; class Gammaproteobacteria; order Pseudomonadales; family Pseudomonadaceae; genus Pseudomonas; species Pseudomonas gelidaquae. The sequence continues at coordinate 28,620 of NZ_CP046103.1, forward strand.
GAGCATATTTTGGACGGGTTACGCGGCTGGCAGGCGCTGTCCCGTCCGGCACCGATGCCGGTCACTCATCCGCTGGTGGCGCTGCTGCACGCTGCGCCTCACACCAGTGAAGCCTTAGCCATTGCCAGTGGGCGACCTTTGTCCCAAGTGCTGGCGGCCCTCACCGAGCTTGAGCTCGAAGGCCAGGTGATCTGCGAAAGCGGGCGCTGGCTTGCGCGCTGCTAGGTTTTGTAACGAAGATCGGTAAACTGCGCAGAGCTTTAGTCCGGAGAGTGAGCAATGGTCAACAGGTGGCGTGTGCTGGAAACCGCACGAGAAATTCGCGCAGGCGCGGTGATCGCCTACCCGACCGAAGCGGTCTGGGGCCTTGGCTGCGACCCGTGGAATGAAGCAGCGGTGGACCGGCTGCTGGCGATCAAGAATCGGTCGGTGGACAAGGGGCTGATCCTGGTGGCGGACAATATCCGCCAGTTCGATTTTCTCTTTGAAGACTTCCCGGACACCTGGATCGAGCGCATGGCCAGCACCTGGCCTGGGCCAAATACCTGGCTGGTGCCGCATCAGGACTTGTTGCCTGAATGGGTCACCGGTGTGCATGACACGGTGGCGCTGCGGGTGAGTGATCATCCGCTGGTGCGGGATCTGTGCTCGCTGGTGGGGCCGCTGATTTCCACGTCTGCCAACCCGCAAGGCCGCCCGGCGGCGCGCACACGGCTTCGCGTGGAGCAGTATTTCCGTGGCCAGGTCGATCGGGTGTTGGGTGGCGCCTTGGGTGGGCGCAAGAACCCGAGCCTGATTCGCGATTTGGCGACGGGTGAGGTGGTGCGGCCTTCTTGAGACCGAGGCGCGGCCATCGCGGGCAAGCCCGGCTCCCACATTCGACTGCATTCCAACTGAAGGAACACAGTCAAAATGTGGGAGCGGGCTTGCCCGCGATGGGGCCCTTCAGATCAACAACTGTCTTAAGCCTTTATGGCAGGAGGATGGTCGACCCAGTCGTCCGCCGCCCCGACAACTCAGTCTGCGCCTTTGCCGCATCCGCCAGCGAAAACCGCTGGTTGATATCAATGCGCACCTTGCCGCTCTTGATCATCGAGAACAGGTCATCGGCCATCGCCTGCAGATCCTTCGGATTGCTGGCATAGGTCGCCAAGGTCGGCCGGGTGACATACAGCGAGCCCTTGGCCGCCAGAATTCCCAGGTTCACCCCATCCACCGCGCCCGATGCATTCCCGAAGCTCACCACCAGCCCACGTGGCGCTACGCTGTCCAGCGAGGTCAGCCAAGTGTCCTTGCCGACGCCGTCGTACACCACCGGCACCTTTTTGCCGTCGGTCAATTCCAGTACACGTTGTACGACGTTTTCCTTGCTGTAGTCGATGGTTTCCCAGGCGCCGAGGGATTTGGCCAGCGCGGCTTTTTCCGGCGAACTCACCGTGCCGATGAGCTTCACGCCCAAGTCCTTGGCCCATTGGCAGGCCAGCGAACCGACGCCACCAGCCGCGGCGTGGAACAGGATGGTTTCGCCGCCCTTCAATTCATAGGTCTGGCGCAGCAGGTACTGCACGGTCAGGCCCTTGAGCATCGCGCCGGCGGCTTGCTCGAAACTGATATCGTCCGGCAAGTGCACCAGATTGGCGGCGGGCAACACATGCAGCTCGCTGTAGGCACCCAGCGGGCCGCTGCCGTAGGCCACACGGTCGCCGACTTTGAATTGCGTGACCTCGCTGCCCACCGCGTCGACCACGCCGGCACCTTCGGCGCCCAAGCCCGATGGCAGCGCGGGCGGTGCATAAAGGCCACTGCGGAAATAAGTGTCGATGAAGTTCAGGCCAATGGCCTCGTTGCGCACACGAACCTGCTGCGGGCCAGGCTCTGCCGGCGTGTAGTCCACATACTCAAGTACTTCGGGGCCGCCATGGGCACGGAACTGGATACGTTTGGCCATCTGCACTTCTCCTGAGGTCGAATCGCGTAGCCCTCTATCCCACTCCTAAGCTTGACCTTCGTCAACTGCGGCGAAGCCGGGTGCGGTGGTATCCTGTGCGCCCATTTGCCGCCGACGCCCAATGGCCTCGCGTAGCTTTGCCCGATTCAAGGTGATGCCATGACTACCCGCACCGAGGCTGTTAAAGCCTACCTGCTAGACCTGCAAGACCGCATTTGCAGCGCCCTGGAAACCTTCGAGACGGACACTCGCTTTATCGAAGACGCCTGGACCCGGCCTGCCGGCGGCGGCGGTCGCACCCGTGTGATCGAAAACGGCACGGTCATCGAAAAAGGCGGCGTTAACTTTTCCCACGTATTCGGTAGCGGCCTCCCACCGTCCGCCAGTGCCCATCGCCCTGAGCTGGCCGGTCGCGGCTTCGAAGCCCTGGGCGTGTCGCTGGTGATCCACCCGCACAACCCGCATGTGCCGACGTCTCACGCCAATGTGCGCTTTTTCATCGCCGAAAAAGACGGCGAAGAACCGGTGTGGTGGTTCGGTGGCGGCTTCGACCTCACGCCCTACTACGCCAATGAAGAAGACTGCATCCACTGGCACCGCGTGGCCGAGCAGGCCTGCGCGCCGTTCGGGCCGCACGTGTACTCGCGCTACAAGGCGTGGTGCGACACCTACTTCCATATCAAGCACCGTAACGAACCGCGCGGCATCGGCGGCCTGTTCTTCGATGACTTGAACGAGTGGGACTTCGACACCTGCTTCGCCTTCATCCGCGCCATCGGCGATGCGTACATCGACGCCTACCTGCCGATCGTGCAGCGCCGCAAGGCCATGGCTTACACCGAACAGCAGCGTCAATTCCAAGAGTTCCGCCGTGGGCGCTATGTCGAGTTCAACCTCGTCTACGACCGTGGCACCCTGTTCGGCCTGCAATCGGGCGGGCGCACTGAGTCGATCCTGATGTCGCTGCCGCCGCAAGTACGCTGGAGTTACGACTGGAAGGCTGAGGCCGGCAGCGAAGAGGCGCGCCTCACCGATTACTTCCTGCAAGACCGCGACTGGCTTGGCCTCGCCACGCCCACGGCGGCTGTCTGATGGACCGTTATGTCGTGTTCGGCAACCCCATCGGCCACAGCAAGTCGCCGCTGATTCACCGCATGTTTGCCGAGCAGACGGGTGAGCAACTGGACTACAGCACCTTGCTCGCGCCGCTGGAAGATTTCACAGGCTGTGCCCGTGAGTTTTTTCAGCAAGGCCGTGGCGCCAACGTCACCGTGCCGTTCAAGGAAGACGCTTACCGTTTGGCCAACAGCCTGACCGAACGCGCCCTGCGCGCCGGGGCGGTGAATACCCTGAGCAAGCTGGCCGACGGCACGTTGCTGGGTGACAACACCGACGGCGCCGGCCTCGTGCGCGACCTGATGGTGAATGCCGGGTTGAGCCTGCAAGGCAAACGCATCCTGCTGCTGGGCGCCGGTGGCGCGGTACGCGGGGCGCTGGAGCCGTTGCTCGCCGAGCGGCCGGCGTCGCTGATCATCGCCAACCGCACGGTAGAAAAGGCCGAGTTGCTCGCCGAGCTGTTCGACGACCTGGGCCCGGTGTCGGCCAGCGGTTTCGACTGGCTGCGTGAGCCGGTGGACCTGATCATCAATGCCACGTCCGCCAGCCTGTCAGGCGATGTACCGCCGATTGCCGGCAGCCTGATCGAACCGGGTAAGACGTTCTGCTACGACATGATGTACGCCAAGGCGCCCACCGCGTTCTGCCGATGGGCTACAGAGCAAGGCGCAGCCGTGGCGATGGATGGTTTGGGCATGCTCGTGGAGCAGGCGGCGGAAGCGTTCTTCCTGTGGCGCGGTGTGCGCCCGGATTCGGCGCCGGTGTTGGCTGAGTTGCGCCGCCAGTTGGCCTGACACAAAGCCAATGTGGGCACGGTCAAAATGTGGGAGCTGGCTTGCCTGCGATTGGATCGCCTCGGTCTAACTGACTGACCGAGTCGTCTGCATCGCAGGCAAGCCAGCTCCCACAGTTTTAACTGCGTTCAGTCTTCGAAATGGAGGGGGCAGTTGTCGGGCCCTTCAAGTTTTTTTAACTCTTCCACCACCTGCGGCCGGGCCCTGCGCAACGTCAGGCTACGCCCCAACCCCTTAAGCCGCCGCGCCTCCTGATGCAGCATCTCCACCCCGGAATAGTCGATAAAGTTGATCTGCTGCGCCTCGATCACCACCCGCTCGCCCTGCAAGCTTTGCAGGCGCACTTGCAGGTAATGGCTGGCGCCAAAAAAGATCGAACCCCCCACCCGCAACACATCCTCGTCGCCATCACGCCACTGCTGCACGCGCGGCTGCGAGGTGCGCTTGAGGTAGAAAAACAGCGAGGCCAGCACCCCGGCGTAAATCGCTGTTTGCAGCTCCAGCAGCAAGGTGGCGACGCACGTCAGGCTCATCACCACAAACTCGGCGCGGCTCACGCGGAACAACGCGCGAATGCCACGATGATCCACCAAGCCCCAGCAAATCAGCAGGATGCTCGCCGCCATGCTGGGGATTGGAATGTGCGCGATCAACACCGCGCCGAACAGCGCGAACAACGCCACCCACAAGGCGGAAAACACGCCTGCTAAGGGTGAGCATGCGCCCGCTTCGTAGCTCAGGCCGGAGCGGGTAAAGGAACCGGCTGACAGGTAGCCGGAGAAAAATCCGCCGACGATATTGGATAAACCCTGCGCACGGACTTCCTGGTTGGCGTCGAGCAATTGCTGCGAACGCGCCGACAACGAGCGCGCAATCGACAGGCTGGTCACCAGCCCCAGCATGCCCACCGCCACGGCACTGGGCAGCAGGCGCAGGAGCATGTCCAGGTCCAGCGGCAATGGGCTGAACGGCGGCAGCTTGCCCACAAACGAACTGACCCGCGCCACATGCCCGAACATCGCCGGCCACAGCCACGCCACCAAGCTGCTCAACGCCAGGGCGATCAATAGCGTCGGCCAGCGTGGGACCCAGTACTTGAGCAACGCGCCCACCAGTAAGGTGCTCAAGCCTAGGACGAGGGAGGCATGGTCCCACTCGCCGCCGTGATCGATAAGCGCCAGCAAACTTTTGATTGCCGTGGCCTGGCTCGGCAAATCCAGCCCAAGCAGGTTGGGTAGCTGCCCCAAGGCAATCACCACGGCGGCGCCCAAGGTGAACCCAAGTACCACCGAATGGGAGACGAAATTCACCAGTGCGCCGAAGCGCAGCATCCCCAGCAGCCACTGGAAAACCCCGGCGAGAAAGGTCAGCAACAGGATCAACGTGATGTAGTCCTGAGACCCAGGCACGGCCAAGGGGCTGACGCTGGCGTAGAGCACGATGGAAATCGCCGCCGTCGGGCCGCAGATCAGGTGCCAGGAGGAACCCCAGAGGCAGGCGATCAATACCGGAATGATGGCGGCGTACAAGCCGTATTCAGGTGGGAGACCGGCGATCAGCGCGTAGGCAATCGACTGCGGCAGCGCGAGCACGGCGCCGCTGAGGCCGACCATCGCGTCCCGGCCGACGCTGGCGCGGGTTTGGCGTGGCAGCCAGGCGAGGAAGGGGAAGAGTGTATGGCGGTTGGGCCGGGGCATCGCAGACTCGGGTTGAAAGGTTTGAGCCAGGGTATCAGGCTGCTAATGATCGTTCCCACGCTCTGCGTGGGAATGCCGGTCCAGGGACGCTCCGCGTTCGCTCTTAAGGTCGTGACGCGGAGCGTCACAGGATGCATTCCCACGCGGAGCGTGGGAATGATCATTTCGGGGGTTAGAGCTTGGCTTTTACCGCCGCCAACGCATCCTGGCCATCCACGGTTTTTACGCCATCGAGCCACTTGTCCAGCACCGCCGGATTCGCCTTGATCCACGCCTTCGCCGCATCGGCATTGCTGACCTTTTTGTTGACCACCTCGGCCATGATGCTGTTCTCCATGTCCTGGGTGAAGCTCAGGTTGGTCAGCAGTTTCCCGACATTCGGGCAGGCCTGTGCATAACCCTTGCGGGTCAAGGTATACACGCTGCCGGTGTCGCCGAAGTACTTCTCGCCGCCCTTGAGGTAATGCATTTTCAACTGCACGTTCATCGGGTGCGGCGTCCAGCCTAGGAAGGTCACGAATTTCTGTTTCTTAACCGCCCGCGACACTTCGGCCAGCATCGCCTGTTCACTCGACTCGATCAGCTTCCATTGGCCGAGGTCGAAGTCGTTCTTCTTGATGATCTCCTGCAGCGAGATATTCGCCGGTGCGCCGGAGCCGATGCCGTAGATCTTCTTATCGAATTTGCCCGCGAATTTATTCAAGTCGGCAAAGTCATGCACACCGGCGTCCCACACGTAGTCCGGCACGGCGAGAGTGAACTCGGTGCCGTCGAGGTTTTTCGCCAGTTGCACCACGTCACCGTTAGCCACGAACTTGTCATAGAAGCCCTGCTGCGCCGGCATCCAGTTGCCCAGGAACACATCCACCTGGCCGTCCTTGAGCCCGCCAAACGTGATCGGCACCGCCAGGGTGTCGACCTTGGCCTTGTAGCCCATGCCGTTCAACAGAAAACCGGTGATGGCATTGGTGGCGGCGATATCGCTCCAGCCGGGGTCGGCCATCTTCACCGTGTCACAGCGGGTGTCCGCGTACACATTGGCGCTAGTCAGCACCAACATACCCAACACTGCAGTCAACTTTTGCATGGCCTTCCCTCTGTTTTATTAGTGTTGGCAGGGTTGTGGATAACGTGCCTTGCGCTCCAGGTCGTCGAGGTCGATATGGTTGCGCATGTATTGCTGACTGGCGTCCACCAGTGGCTGGTGATCCCAGCTCTTCAGCTTGCCTTGGGTCAGCGCCTCAAACACCAGGCGACGACGGCGTTGGCTGGCGAGCACCTGCTGGTGGATCGCCGGGATGTCCCATTTGGCCCGCGCCTCACTCAAAAACGCCTCGAACAGTGCTCGGTGTTCCGCTGACTGGCTGAGGTTCTCCCGCTCGTGCGGGTCGTTGTGTAGATCGAACAGTAGACAAGGGTCGTCTTCGCTGTAGATAAATTTGTACGCGCCACGGCGAATCATCATCAGTGGGCTGATGGTGCCTTCGGCCATGTATTCGCCGAACACTTCGTCGTGCCCGCCCAGCCCCTGCAAGTGCGGGACCAGTGAGCGGCCGTCCAGCGGCAAACGCGGGTCCAACTCGCCGCCGGCCAGTTCCACCAGGGTCGGCAACAGGTCGGCGGTGGACACGGCTTTGCTCACGCGGCCAGTGGCAAACTGCCCCGGCGCACTGACCAGCAGCGGCACGCGGGCGGCCATTTCAAACCAGTGCATTTTGTACCAGAGGCCGCGCTCGCCGAGCATGTCGCCGTGGTCGCCCGAGAAGATGATGATGGTGTCGTCGGCAAGGCCGGTGTCTTCCAGGGTTTGCAGGAGCTTGCCGACATTGCTGTCGATGTAGCTGCACGCGCCGAAATACGCGCGGCGCGCATCGCGGATCTTGTTCAGTGGCAGCGGTTTGTCCCACAGGTCGTAAACCTTCAGCAGGCGCTGGGAATGCGGGTCGAGGTCGGCCTGGGCTGGTGTCGTAGGCATTGGGATGTCGCTGTCGTCGTACAGGTCCCAGAACGGCTTGGGAATGGTGTACGGGTCGTGTGGGTGAGTCATCGACACGGTCAGGCAGAACGGCTGGTCGCCGTCTTCACGAATATGGTCGAACAGGTATTGCTGGGCCTTGAACACCACCTCTTCATCGAAATCCAGCTGGTTGGTGCGCACGCACGGCCCGGCTTGCAGCACCGAGGCCATGTTGTGGTACCAGGTGGGGCGCACGTCCGGCTCATCCCAGTTCACCGCCCAGCCATAGTCGGCGGGGTAGATGTCGCTGGTCAGGCGCTCCTCAAAGCCGTGCAATTGGTCTGGCCCGCAGAAATGCATCTTGCCCGACAGCGCGGTGCGGTAGCCGAGGCGGCGCAGGTAGTGGGCATAAGTCGGTACATCAGCGGGAAAATCCGCCGCGTTGTCGTAGGCGCCGATCTTGCTCGGCAACTGGCCGCTGACCAGGGTGAAGCGCGACGGCGCGCACAACGGGCTGTTGCAATAGGCGGCGTCGAACACCACGCCCTGCTCGGCGAGGCGGCTCAGGTTGGGCAACTTGATCGGAGAAGGTCCGTAGAACGGAAGCATCGGCGCGGCCATTTGATCGGCCATGATGAAAAGAATGTTCTTGCGCTTCATGAGTCTTCGGCATTCCATAGGCGGTGTTTATGCGAATCAGCATGCGGCCCATGGAAAATGGGGTAAAGCCCATGAAAAGCAATGTCTAGGATAAGCACAGCTTATGTATGAAGCCCTCGGCGATTTATCCCTCGACCTGCTGCGCGCTTTCGAGGCCGCGGCGCGCCACCGCAGCTTTACCGCTGCCGCGATGGACATGGGCACTACCCAACCGGCCATCAGCCAGCAGATCAAGCGCTTGGAAGAACAGCTTGGGCTGCGTTTGTTTGATCGGATCTACCGGGGCATCGAGCTGACCGACGCGGGCGCGCTGTTATTCGAGCACGTCCAGGGCGGCTTGCAGGCCATCAACCACGGCCTGAGCGTGATCACCCAGCAGGACCAGCATGAAGTGCTGCAAGTGGCCACCGACTTCGCCTTCGCCGCCTACTGGCTGATGCCGCGTCTGCACCGCTTCCACGCCGCCAACCCGCAAGTGGACGTCAGCCTGGTCACCAGCCAGCGCAACCACGCGACCTTGCGCAGCGATATCGATGTGGCGGTGCTGTTTGGCGACGGCCGCTTCAAGCAAGGCGACAGCCTGTGGCTGTTCAACGAGGAAGCGTTTCCGGTGTGCAGCCCGCAACTGCTCAAGGACCGCACCACGCCGCTGACCGTGCAGACGTTGCAGGACTACCCCTTGCTGCACCTGCGCCAGGAAAACAACAGCCAGTGGTTCGATTGGAACGGCATATTTCGCGAGCTGGGCATTACCACCGCACCCACACCCGGCCAGTTGCGCTTCGACAACTACACCCTGCTGATCCAGGCCGCCATTGCTGGCCAGGGCGTGGCCATCGGCTGGCGCCACCTGGTGGATAACTTGCTGGAACAGGAGTGGCTGTGCCGGCCGATCAGCGACACGGTGATCTCGCGCTTCGGTTACTACGTGGTGCAGCCGCAGCGCAAACGCAGGGGGCAATTGGTCGAGCGCTTTGTCGACTGGCTGGTGGCCGAGCAAGCCAGCAACGTGCAGTCGCTGACTGGGCTGGCCCTGCCGTCGATTGCGGTCTAGGATCGGCGCATATCGGATCCGGATTTCGCCATGCAACGTATCAAGGGCTACCACGCCCATATCTACTTCGACGCCAGCACCATCGACCAGGCGCGCAGGCTCTGCGAAGACGCGGCCAAGCTGTTTCCGCTGCGCATGGGCCGCGTGCATGAGCGCCCGGTGGGCCCGCACCCGGACTGGAGCTGCCAGCTGGCGTTCGAGCCGGAATACATCGGCGTGGTGTTGCCGTGGCTGGCCCTGCATCGCGACGGGCTGGTGGTGTTCCTGCACCCCGAGACCGGCGATGACTTGAAGGATCACACCGATTACGCGATCTGGATGGGGGCGATGCGCGAGCTGGATTTGTCTGTTTTTTAACCACTGCTGATAAAAATCCCATCCCCTTATGCAAAGGCGATGGGATTTTTTATGTTTAAACCCTATATGTGGGACTGATATTTATATATTGAGATATTGCCAGGCATAGGTTTATATTCGCCCATCTGCTTTTTTCAGCACCCACTCATTTCAGGTGAAGCGATGCAGGCGCAATTGATCGCGCTCGACTGGGGGACCAGCTCCCTTCGTGCTTATAAACTCGGCCCAGCCGGCAGGGTGCTCGAACAGCGCGCGCTGGGGTTCGGCATCATGCACCTGCCCAGCGAACCCCGGGAGATTGCTGGCGTGCGTTGCAGCGATGGCTTCGAGTTGGCGTTCGATGCAGCTTGCGGCGACTGGCTGGATGCCGAGCCCGGCCTACCGGTGATCGCCTGTGGCATGGTCGGCAGCGCCCAAGGCTGGAGCGAAGCGGCCTATCGCAATACGCCGGTTGATGTCGCCAGCCTCAGCCAGGCCCTGCACTCCGTACGCAGCCTGCGCGGTGTGGAGGTGCATATCGTGCCCGGCGTGATCGAACAGGTCGGCTTGCCCAACGTGATGCGCGGTGAAGAAACCCAGGTACTGGGCGTGCTGCAAGGTCTCGCTGCGCAGGTATTGATCGGCCTGCCCGGCAGCCATTCCAAATGGGTCGAGGTGGCGGATGGCTGCATCACACACTTTGACACCTTCATGACCGGCGAGCTGTTCGCGGTGCTGAGCAAGCACAGCATTCTGGGGCGTACGCAAAAGCCCTCCGAACACTTCCAGGCCGAGGCTTTTGATCGCGGCGTAAACGTGGCGCTCTCCAAAGACGGGCAGCGCGGCGTGCTCTCAACCGTGTTCAGCGCCCGCACCCTGGGGCTGACCGCCGAACTGGCCCCCGACCAGCAAGCGGATTACCTGTCCGGCCTGCTGATTGGCCATGAACTCGCCGGTTTGCCCGAGCACGCCAAACATAAACCCATCGTTCTGGTCGGTAACGCCCCGCTCTGCGCCCGCTACCAACGTGCCCTCGCCCTCTGCGGCTTCGCCCACGTCAGCCTGGCGCAAGAGGCCAGCGAACACGGCCTGTGGCAATTGGCAGTGGCCGCCGGGCTTACTCAACCTGTCTTGGAGGCCTGACATGCTCAAGCAAGCACTCGCACACAACGGTTTGATCGCAATCCTGCGCGGCGTACGGCCAGACGAAGCCGAGGCGATTGGCCAGGTGCTCTATCAGGCCGGCTTTCGCGTGATCGAAGTGCCGCTCAATTCGCCGGACCCTTACACCAGCATCCGCACCCTGCGCGACAGCCTGCCCGCCGATTGCCTGATCGGCGCAGGCACGGTGTTGACGCCTGCGCAGGTCGAGCAGGTCAAAGCCGCCGGCGGCAAAGTGATCGTCATGCCCCACAGCGATGCCAAGGTGCTGCGCGCAGCGAAAGCGGCGGGCTTGTACCTGTCGCCGGGTGTGGCCACGCCCACCGAAGCCTTCGCCGCACTGGCCGAAGGCGCCGACGTGTTGAAGCTGTTCCCGGCTGAGCAAATGGGCCCGGGTGTAATCAAGGCGTGGCTGGCGGTACTGCCGACGGGCACGTTGTTGCTGCCGGTGGGCGGTGTGACCCCGGACAACATGCAGGTGTATTTCGACGCGGGCGCCAAGGGCTTCGGCTTGGGTTCCGGGTTGTTCAAGCCGGGCATGTCCGTGGATCAAGTGGCGAGCAGTGCCCAGGCGTATGTCGCTGCCTGGAACGCGTTGAACTGATGCCCTGAATTGATTTCAAGCTTTGCGCCTTCGGCGCTGCATCGACAAGAGAGATAAGAAGATGAAAATCACTAAACTGACGACCTTCATCGTCCCGCCGCGCTGGTGCTTCCTTAAGGTCGAAACCGACCAAGGCGTGACCGGCTGGGGTGAGCCCGTAGTCGAGGGCCGCGCCCACACCGTGGCCGCTGCCGTCGAAGAACTTTCCGACTACCTGATCGGCAAAGACCCACGCAATATCGAAGACATCTGGACAGTGCTCTACCGCGGCGGCTTCTACCGTGGCGGCGCGGTGCACATGAGTGCCCTCGCCGGTATCGACCAGGCGCTGTGGGACATCAAGGGCAAGGCGCTGGGCGTCTCGGTCAGCGACCTGCTCGGCGGCCAAGTGCGCGACAAGATCCGCGTGTATTCGTGGATCGGCGGCGATCGGCCGGCCGACACTGCGCGTGCTGCCAAAGAGGCGGTGGCGCGTGGTTTTACCGCGGTGAAAATGAACGGCACCGAAGAACTGCAGTTCGTCGACAGCTTCGAAAAAGTCGACCTGGCCCTGGCCAACGTCGCCGCCGTACGCGATGCGGTGGGCCCTAACGTCGGCATCGGCGTCGACTTCCATGGCCGCGTGCACAAGCCCATGGCCAAGGTGCTGATGAAAGAGCTCGACCCGTACAAACTGATGTTTATCGAAGAGCCGGTGCTCAGCGAAAACTACGAAGCGCTCAAAGAACTGGCGCCGCTGACCAGCACGCCGATTGCCTTGGGCGAGCGGCTGTTCTCGCGCTGGGACTTCAAGCGCGTGCTCAGCGAAGGTTACGTCGACATCATCCAGCCGGACGCCTCCCACGCCGGAGGCATCACCGAAACCCGCAAGATCGCCAACATGGCCGAAGCCTACGACGTGGCCCTGGCCCTGCACTGCCCGCTCGGCCCGATTGCCCTGGCGGCGTGCCTGCAACTGGACGCGGTTTGTTACAACGCGTTTATCCAGGAGCAAAGCCTGGGCATTCACTACAACGAGAGCAACGACCTGCTCGACTACGTGCGCGACCCTGGCGTGTTCGACTATGACAAGGGCTTCGTGAAGATCCCCAACGGGCCAGGCTTGGGTATTGAGATCAACGAGGAATATGTGATCGAGCGTGCGGCCATCGGCCACCGCTGGCGCAACCCGATCTGGCGCCATGCCGATGGCAGCTTTGCCGAGTGGTAAGCCCCTCCTGAAGAAACACAGTCAATGTGGGAGCTGGCTTGCCTGCGATAGCGGTGGGCCAGCTTGTATCTCTGGCACAGGCACACCGCCATCGCAGGCAAGCCAGCTCCCACACTGACCGCCCCCGTCCTCAATAAACATAAGAAGAGGCACCCCCATGCAACCTGAGTCCTTCACCGGGCAGGCTTCTTTAGTCACGCCCAGCAGAAAGCGTTTCTTCATCATGGTGCTGCTGTTTATCACCGTGGTGATCAACTACCTCGACCGCAGCAACCTGTCGATTGCCGCCCCGGCATTGACCAGCGAGCTGGGCATCGACCCGGTGCACGTCGGGCTGATCTTCTCCGCCTTCGGCTGGACCTACGCCGCCATGCAGATCCCCGGCGGCTGGTTGGTGGATCGGGTGCCACCGCGCATTCTCTACACCGTCGCCCTGCTGTTGTGGTCGATTGCCACCGTGATGCTCGGGTTTGCCGCCAGCTTCATCGCGCTGTTTGTGCTGCGCATGGCGGTCGGCGCCTTGGAAGCACCGGCCTACCCGATCAACAGCCGTGTGGTCACCACTTGGTTTCCTGAGCGCGAGCGCGCCACGGCGATTGGCGTTTATACGTCGGGGCAGTTTGTCGGGCTGGCGTTTCTCACGCCGGTGTTGGCGTGGCTGCAGCACGCGTTTGGCTGGCACATGGTGTTTGTCGCCACCGGTGGCGTCGGCATTCTGTGGGCACTGGTGTGGTACGCGGTGTACCGCGAGCCGAAGGATTTCAAAGGTGCCAACGCCGCTGAAATCGAGCTGATCCGTGAAGGCGGTGGTTTGGTGGATATGCAGGCGCAAGCCACCAAGGCGCCGTTCAGTTGGGTCGACCTGGGCATCGTGCTGAGCAAGCGCAAGCTGTGGGGCATCTACCTGGGGCAGTTCTGCCTGAACTCCACGCTGTGGTTTTTCCTGACGTGGTTTCCGACCTACCTGGTGAAATATCGCGGGATGGACTTCATCAAGTCCGGCCTGCTGGCGTCGCTGCCCTTCCTGGCGGCGTTTGTGGGCGTGCTGTGTTCGGGGATTTTTTCTGACTGGCTGATTCGCCGGGGCGCATCGGTAGGCTTTGCGCGCAAGCTGCCGATCATTGCCGGGTTGCTGATTTCCACGGCGATCATTGGTGCCAACTATGTGGACTCAACGGCGTGGGTGATTGCGTTCCTTGCAGTGGCATTTTTCGGCAATGGCCTGGCGTCGATCACCTGGTCACTGGTGGCCACCCTGGCACCGGCGCGCCTGCTGGGGCTGACCGGTGGGGTGTTCAACTTTATCGGCAACCTGTCAGCAATAACCACGCCGATTGTGATTGGCTTTTTGGCCAGTGGTGATTCGTTCGCGCCGGCGATTACCTACATTGCGGTGCTGGCGTTGCTGGGGGCGCTGTCCTACGTGTTGCTCGTAGGCAAAGTCGAACGCATCGAACTGAATGAATAACCTGTGGCCAACTGGCCAGCCCGCTCGCCACAACAAGCCCGGCTGCCACAAAAGCACGGGCGTTAGTTGAGCACGCCGTCCAAAATCTCGTAGACGATGCCCGTGCCCACCGCGATCAACACCACGTCTGGCCCGGAGCGGCGCCATTCGTAACCTTGGTAAACCGGCAGGCGCGCCAGGGCGCGGTTGTCCAGGCGTTCGCCATAGTAACCACGTGGCAGTGGCTGGCCGCGCACCAGGCGTAGATTCGGTGGTGGCGGTGCACCACGGGAGAACTGGCCGTGGTTGTCGTGGATGATCTGCCGCACCGGGCCGAAGTCCTGAGGCGGGCCGCGGCGATTGTTCTGCGGGCCGCGATGGTCGTCGCCACGTTGCTCGTGTTGGCCTTGCGGGCCGCCACGGCCAGGGCCATCGCCATCACCGCGTTGGTCAGGGGGCGCGGCCTGCACCAAGGCACTCGCACCGAGCATCAGCACGCCGAGGCCAGCGATCAAGCTTTTAGGCATTTTCATGGGGTGTTTCCTCAGTACTTCACGAACAAAAAAGGGATTTCGAACGAGGTTCGAAATCCCTTGGTCTTGCCAGTTTAGGTACTGATTCGACAGTATGATTCCTCTGTATCCGGAACTTTACCTACCGCTACACAGCGTTTACTTACGGGCGTTACGGACACCTTCCGACAACGCCGCGCACAAGCTCAACACGCCATCAATTGCCTGCTGATCATTTTTGGCATTGGCGATGTGGTCGATCAGTGCCGAACCCACCACCACACCATCGGCCAAGCGCGCGATGGCGGCTGCCTGTTCTGGCGTGCGAATACCAAAACCAATGCTGATCGGCAGGTCGGTATGCCGACGCAGGCGAGTCACGGCTTCTTCGACGTGTTCCAAGGTGGCGGCGCCAGCACCGGTCACACCGGCCACCGACACGTAGTACACAAAGCCGGAGCTGCCGTTCAGCACGGTCGGCAGGCGCACGTCATCGGTGGTCGGCGTGGTCAGGCGGATGAAGTCGATGCCCGCCGCCTGGGCCGGGTCGCACAGCTCGCCGTTATGTTCAGGCGGCATGTCGACCACGATCAGGCCGTCCACGCCGGCTTCTTTGGCGTCAGTGATGAACTGCGGCACGCCGTATTTGTGGATCGGGTTGAAGTAGCCCATCAACACCAGTGGCGTGTCGTTGTTGTCTTGGCGGAACTCGCGAACCATTTGCAGGGTTTTGGCCAGGTTCTGCTTGGCTTCCAGCGCGCGAATGTTGGCCAGTTGGATGGCTGGGCCGTCGGCCATCGGGTCGGTGAAGGGCATGCCCAACTCGATCACATCGGCGCCGGCTGCGGGCAAGCCCTTGAGGATCGCCAGCGAGGTGTCATAACCCGGGTCGCCGGCGGTGACGAAGGTCACCAGGGCGGCGCGGTTTTGTTCTTTCAGCTGCGCAAAGCGGGTTTGCAGGCGGCTCATCAGTGTTTCTCCTGCTTGGCTGGCTCTTGTGGAGAGTTTTCCATGTGGTGCATCACGGTCTGCATGTCTTTGTCGCCACGGCCAGACAAGTTCACCACCATCAGGTGATCTTTCGGCAGGTTCGGTGCGCGTTTGAATACTTCGGCAAGGGCGTGGGCAGTTTCCAGAGCAGGAATAATCCCTTCCAGGCGGCAGCATTTGTGGAATGCTTCCAAGGCTTCGTCGTCAGTCACCGACGTGTACTGGGCGCGGCCGATGTCATGCAACCAGGCGTGTTCCGGGCCGATGCCGGGGTAGTCGAGGCCGGCGGAAATCGAGTGGGCGTCGATGATCTGGCCGTCGTCGTCCTGCAGCAGGAAGGTACGGTTACCGTGCAGTACGCCCGGTACGCCGCCGTTGAGGCTGGCGGCATGCTTGCCGGTTTCGATGCCATAGCCTGCCGCTTCAACGCCGATGATTTCGACGCTGGTGTCATTCAGGAACGGGTGGAACAGGCCCATGGCGTTCGAGCCACCGCCGATACACGCCACCAGGCTGTCCGGCAGGCGACCTTCCTGGGCTTGCATCTGGTCACGGGTTTCCTTGCCGATCACTGCCTGGAAGTCGCGCACCATTGCAGGGTATGGGTGCGGGCCAGCCACGGTGCCGATCAGGTAGAAGGTGTCATCAACGTTGGTCACCCAGTCGCGCAGGGCTTCGTTCATCGCGTCTTTGAGCGTGCCGGTGCCGGACACTACCGGGATCACTTTGGCGCCCAGCAGCTTCATGCGGAACACGTTGGCCTGTTGGCGCTCGATGTCGGTGGTGCCCATGTAGATCACGCAGTCGAGGCCGAAGCGCGCAGCCACGGTGGCAGTGGCCACGCCGTGCATGCCGGCGCCGGTCTCGGCGATGATGCGTTTTTTGCCCATGCGCCGCGCCAGCAGGATCTGGCCGATGCAGTTGTTGATCTTGTGCGCGCCGGTGTGGTTTAGCTCTTCGCGCTTGAGGTAGATCTTGGCGCCGCCGCAGAACTCAGTCAGGCGCTCAGCGAAATACAGCGGGCTTGGGCGTCCGACGTAGTCGCGCTGGAAGTAGGCCAGTTCTTTGTTGAAAGCCGGATCAATCTTGGCCGCTTCGTATTCGCGGGCCAGTTCGAGGATCAACGGCATCAGGGTTTCAGCGACGTAGCGGCCGCCGAACGCGCCAAACAGGCCGTTGGCGTCAGGGCCGTTGCGTAGATCGGTCTGGGACTGAGTCATGGGGCGCTCCGATAAAGAATGTGAGGAGAGGCAATGACGGCCACTCTACCCCTGACGCGCTACGCTGAAAACCGATAAGATCGCCGTAACCTGTCAGGAAAACTCACAGATGAGCCGAGACCTTCCCCCTCTCAATGCCTTGCGCGCGTTTGAAGCCACAGCCCGGCTCAACAGCGTCAGCCAGGCTGCCGAGCAACTGCATGTGACCCACGGCGCCGTCAGCCGCCAGTTGAAGGTGCTCGAAGAGCATTTGGGTGTCAGCCTGTTCGCCAAGGACGGTCGCGGCCTTAAACTCACAGATGCCGGGGTTCGGCTGCGGGATGCCAGTGCGGAAGCCTTCGAACGTTTAAGGGATGTGTGCGCCGAACTGACCCAGGCCAGCGCCGACGCGCCGTTCGTGCTGGGCTGCTCGGGCAGTTTGTTGGCGCGTTGGCTGATTCCGCGCCTGGGTCGCTTGAACGCCGACCTGCCGGACTTGCGCCTGCACCTGTCGGCGGGTGACGGCGATCTCGACCCCCGGCGCCCCGGCCTTGACGCCCTATTGGTGTTCGCCGAGCCGCCGTGGCCGGCGGATATGCAGGTGTACACGCTTGCCAGCGAACGCATCGGGCCGGTGATGAGCCCGCGCTTCGTCGGTTATGAACGCCTGCGCCAAGCCCCGGCACAGGCTCTGTGCAGCGAAGCCTTGTTGCACACCACATCCCGCCCGCAAGCCTGGCCCAGTTGGGCGCAGCAACACGGCATCGCGCCCGGCGCGTTGAAACACGGCCAGGGGTTTGAGCATTTGTATTATTTGTTGGAGGCGGCCGTAGCCGGTTTAGGCGTGGCGATTGCGCCAGAACCGCTGGTAGCAGAGGACCTGCGCGCGGGCCGCCTGGTGGCGCCGTGGGGTTTCAGCGAAACCCCGGCGCACCTGGCGTTGTGGCTACCCAAGCGCGCCGCAGACGGGCGCGCGGGGCAGCTGGCGCAGTGGCTCAAAGCTGAGCTGTTGCGCCAGCCGCTATAGCCGGTCGGTCAATCAGTCACCGCGTTTGCACAGCAGGTAAGCCGCCAGCAGGCCCAGTGCACCAACGGCGACGCCGGCGGTAGTCCATGGGTGCTCTTGTGCGTAGTCCCGGGTTGCAACACCGGTTTCGCGGATTTTGACTTTGCTTTCTTCGTAGGCATCGCTGATCAGATGGCGGGAGTGCTTGAGGGCATTCTCGGCATTGCTTTTCAGGGCCTTCAGCGTTTTGCGCGACTCGTCGGACGCATCGTCCTTGAGGCTCTCAAGGGATTTGAGCAGGCTCGAAATCTCGGCTTCCATGCTTTCCAGCGACGCTTTGCGTAACGAAGTGTTGGCCATGTGGACATCTCCTGAAGTGATTGAGTGGCATGTGTAGATACCGACTCCAGCGTTTTCAGAAAGTGCAGTAATTCTGAACTTTCGTGTAGGAACGGCCGCCAGAAGCAGTACGAACATTGACTGCTACGCTCACTAGAGACCTCAGGAGAAAACGCTATGTCTGATCATCACACGTACAAGAAAGTCGAACTGGTGGGTTCGTCGACGACCAGCATCGAAGACGCGATCAACAACGCCATCGCTGAAGCGCACAAGAGCATCAAGCACTTGGAGTGGTTCGAGGTGACTGAAACCCGTGGCCACATCAAGGACGGCAAGGCCGCACACTTCCAAGTCACGCTTAAGGTGGGGTTCCGAATTGCCAGTAGTTGATCACGCTGGTTGAACTTTGAGGACTGGCCGATTGCCATAACCTGCGCTACAACCTTGGGGTGCCGATGCGATGCGTCGGCACGCTCTTTTGGATCAGCGCAAGGAAAGTATCGGATGAAGAAGCTTCTGTTAGCGGTAGGTTTGTTGAGCATTGCGGGGACAGCAATAGCTGCGGGCAAGCCTTGTGATGAGCTGAAAAGCGAAATCGCGGCGAAAATCGACGCCAAAGGTGCCTCGGGTTATTCGCTGGAAGTGGTAGACAAAGGTGCGGCACCCACCGACCACACAGTTGTCGGCAGTTGCGAAGGTGGCACCAAGGAAATCGCCTACAAGCGCGGTTAACCCTGTGTTCCAGACATAAAAAACCGACGCGAGTGCGTCGGTTTTTTTTCGCCTGTGGGTTATCAGCCCTTCATCAACTGCGCCAACAGCTCGTAGGAATGAATCCGGTCGGCATGCTCGTAGAGGTCGCAGGTAAAGATCAGCTCATCGGCGCCGGTCTGCTCGATCAGTACTTCCAGTTTGGCGCGGATCTTCGCCGGGCTGCCGACCATCGCCAGGCCGAGAAAGCTGCCGACCGCGTCTTTTTCATGGGGCAGCCATAGGCCGTCCATGGTTTTCACTGGTGGGCGCTGCACCAGGCTTTGCCCGCGCATCAGTGCGAGGATGCGCTGGTACACGGAGGTTGCCAGGTAGTCGGCCTGCTCGTCGGTGTCGGCGGCTACCAGCGGGATGCCGAGCATCACGTAGGGTTTGTCCAGTACAGCCGAAGGCTTGAAGTGATTGCGGTACACGCGAACCGCCTCATGCATCAAGCGCGGTGCGAAATGCGAGGCGAAGGCGTAGGGCAAACCGCGCTCCCCGGCAAGCTGTGCGCTGAACAGGCTGGAACCCAGCAACCACACCGGCACGTTGGTGCCGGTGCCCGGTACGGCGATCACCCGTTGGTCGGGCGTGCGCGGGCCTAGGTACGCCATCAGCTCGGCCACATCTTCGGGGAAGTCATCGGCGCTGCCCGAACGCTCACGGCGCAGGGCGCGGGCGGTCATCTGGTCGGAACCGGGCGCGCGGCCCAGGCCCAGGTCGATACGGCCGGGGTACAGGCTTTCCAGGGTGCCGAACTGTTCGGCGATCACCAACGGTGCGTGGTTGGGCAGCATCACGCCGCCGGAGCCGACGCGAATGGTCGAAGTGCCGCCCGCCAGATAGCCCAGCAACACCGAGGTGGCCGAGCTGGCGATACCGTCCATGTTGTGGTGTTCGGCCACCCAGAAACGGTTGTAGCCAAATTTTTCCACGTGCTGGGCCAGGTCCAGCGAGTTGCGCAGCGACTGCGCCGGGCTGCCATTGGCGCGCACGGGCACCAGGTCCAGGGTCGAGAACTTCACGTCGGACAGCGATTTCATAAGCCTGCTTCTCCAATAGGTGCGCAGGCTTATAGACGAACCAAAACCTGCCGCTTCATGTGCATGTTCTATGCAATGAGGGCATATACCCGAGATTCAATAGCGGTTAGGAATATTTCCTACTATATCGCTAGGTTTCTCCGACAAGATGAACTTTGGCGGGCCGTCTATCCTCAGAACCCTTACTGAAGCAAAACCACCGTTCGAGGAGAAAGCTATGAGTATCGTTAAAAAGGCATCCGCGCATTGGGAAGGTGAGCTGAAGACTGGCCTGGGTTCCATTTCCACGGAAACCGGCGTTCTGCGCGAAGCGCCCTACGGCTTCAAGGCCCGTTTCGAGGGCGGCAAGGGCACAAACCCTGAGGAGTTGATTGGTGCGGCGCACGCCGGCTGCTTCTCCATGGCGTTTTCTATGATTTTGGGCGACGCCGGCCTCAAGGCTGACAGCATCGACACCCAGGCCGAAGTGACGCTGGACCAAGTCGACGGTGGTTTTGCGATTACGGCCGTGCACTTGGTTCTGAAAGCCAAGATCCCAGGCGCGAGCCAGGCGCAGTTCGATGAACTGAGCAAAAAGGCCAAGGAAGGGTGCCCGGTGTCCAAGGTGCTGAATGCGAAAATCAGCCTGGATGCCACGCTCGTCAGCTAATGCGGACTGCGTAACACCGTAGATCGCTGTGGGAGCGGGTTTGTGTGGGAGCCGGGCTTGCCCGCGATAGGTACACCTCGGCTTTGCAGTTGCACCGAGGCGCTGCCATCGCAGGCAAGCCAGCTCCCACACAAGCCCGCTCCCATATTTAGTTCTGCGTTAAATCAGAACTCGTGTTTCCCAAGTGTGGTCCTATAGGCTATGCAGCCTAGGCGCACACCCGTGCGCAGTGCATTCAGGGAGCTACACACATGAAACGTTTTGCCTTGGCAATCATCTGCGGTGTTTTGGCCACGTCGGCTGTGGCCGCGCCAAAAGATTGTGAAGAGCTCAGGAAAGAGATCGAGGTCAAGATCCAGGCTAACGCCGTTCCGTCCTACACCTTGGAAGTGGTCAGCAAGGAAGAAGCCGACAAGCACGACAGCGCCATGGTCGTCGGCAGCTGTGAGAACGGTACTAAAGCCATCGTCTACCAGAAGAACAACGACTGATCAGATGCAGTTCACGCTGCGTTCCTCCGCCAACAACTGCCGCGCGGCGTTGTAGAGCCGGATGTTGGGCGTGAAGGCCAGCGAGCGACCTTCCAGTACGTAGCGCTGGCCCGCCTGGAAGTTGTCGTACTGCAAGGTCATGAAGCAGGTCCGGTCCTGGGTCTGCGACAACCCGCCCAAACTGCCGCCGGTCGGTACTTCGAAATCAAAGCGCACCATCAGCTCGTGACTGCCCGGCGGGACCTGGAAGAAGCGCCCATCGTTGAGGTTTTTCCCATCCAGACGTTGCGCCATCACCAGTTTGGCCCCCGGTGTCGGGGTGCTGAAATCGACCCAGGCCTGGTGCGGGTCGGCCGGCGGTATCGGCGTCAAAGCACAAGCGCTTAGAAACAGGGCGGTGACGAGTAGCAAGAGCTGACGCATGGCAGGTACTCAACGGTAAGAAGGAGTTGAGCCCGGCGCCGATGGCAGCAGACTCGTGATGAGTATAAACATGCTGAGCATGGAAACATTCCGTGCAGGCAGGATAGTCTGGCGAGCCAATCACCCAGGAGCAGTCGGAGCATGTTGAGGGGTTTTCTTCCAGGGTTAATGGTTGTGCTGCTCAGCGGCTGTTCCAGTGTCAGTTATTACAGCCAGTTGGCCGGCGGCCAGTGGCAATTGTTGCGGGCGCGCGAGCCGGTTGCCGAGGTTATCGCCGACCCTTCCCGCCCACAGGTATTGCGCGATCACTTGGTGCAAGCGCAGAAGGCGCGTGCCTTTGCCAGCGAGCACCTGTATTTGCCCGACAACCAGAGTTACCGGCTGTACGCCGACATTGGCCGGCCCTATGTCGTCTGGAACGTGTTCGCTACTACGGAATTTTCCCTGTCTCCCCAGACCCATTGCTTCCCAATCGCCGGTTGCGTCGCTTATCGCGGTTATTACAATCAGGGCGCAGCCCGCGGTGAGGCGGCGTTGTTGCAGCAAAAAGGCATGGATGTGTCGATTGGCGGTGTCGAGGCCTATTCGACCTTAGGTTGGTTCAACGACCCGATCATGAATTCGATGATGAACTGGGGCGATGAACGCCTGGCCACGCTGATCTTCCATGAGCTGGCGCACCAGCGTTTTTATGTGCAGGACGACACCGAGTTCAACGAATCGTATGCCAACTTTGTTGAGCAGGAAGGCACCCGCCAATGGCGCGCGGCGCGTGGCTTGGCGCCTTTGAACAATGCGGCGTTGCAGCAACGTGACCAATTTATCCGGTTGGTGCTCGATACCCGTAAGCGCTTGGAAAAACTCTACGCGCAACCGTTGTCGGCTGAGGTGATGCGCTTAGCCAAAGCCGCCGAGTTCGAGCGCTTGCGCACTGAATATCAGCACCTGCGTGACAGCCAATGGGCTGGGGATAAACGTTACGACGTGTGGATCAACCAGCCGATGAACAATGCGCGGTTGTTGCCGTTTGGGCTGTATGACCAATGGGTGCCGGCGTTTGCGGCGTTGTTTGCGCAGGAAAGTGGGGATTGGGTGAAGTTCTATACGGCGGTTGAGAAGTTGGGTGGGTTGCCGGTGGAGCAGCGTAAGGCGGCGTTGAGGCAGTTGGAGGGTGGGGGCCGTTAGGGCTTCATCGCAGGCAAGCCAGCCCCCACACTTGATCTGTGTACGCCGATCCAATGTGGGAGCTGGTTTGTCGGGTCGCCGCATCGCTGCGATAGCGGTCTCAAGCGCGCTGCAAAAACGCCTGATGCATCTCCTCCAACGTCTCAAAATGCCAAGTCGGCGCCTCAGCACTCAGCTCTTCAAAACTGCCAAACCCATACCCCACCGCCGCCGAATCCAGCCCATTGCTGCGCGCGCCGATCAGGTCATGCTTGCGATCGCCAATCATCAAGGTGGTCGCCGGGTCTAGGCCTTCCTCGCTCATCAAGTGCGCAATCAACTCAACCTTATTGGTGCGTGTGCCATCGAGCTCGCTGCCGTAAATCACCTTGAAGTGCTTGGCAAAATCGAAATGCCGCGCAATCTCGCGGGCAAACACCCACGGCTTGGACGTGGCCACATACAGCTGGCGACCCTGGCCATTCAGCGCTTCAAGCAGCGGCATCACGCCGTCGAACACGCGGTTTTCGTACAGCCCGGTGACCTTGAAGCGCTCGCGATAGAAATTCACCGCGTCCCACGCCTTGGCCTCGTCGAAGCTGTAGAACTGCATGAAGGCTTGCAGCAACGGTGGGCCGATGAAGTGTTCCAGTTTGGTCAGGTCCGGTTCGTCGATACCGAGCTTGCCAAGCGCGTACTGGATCGAGCGGGTGATGCCCTCACGCGGGTCGGTCAGGGTGCCATCCAGGTCAAACAGGACGGTTTGGTAACGCTGGGTCATTGGTCGAATCCTTCAGCCAGGTGCAGGTCTTTGAGCTTCACGTAGTTCGCCGCGCTGTAGGTGAAAAAGGCACGCTCCTTGTCAGTCAGCGCACGGATTTGTTTAACCGGGCTGCCCACGTACAAAAAGCCGCTGTCGAGTTTTTTGCCCGGTGGCACCAGGCTGCCGGCGCCGATGATCACGTCGTCTTCGACCACGGCGCCGTCCATCACAATGCTGCCCATGCCGATCAGGATGCGGTTCCCCACCGTGCAGCCATGCAGCATGACTTTGTGGGCGATGGTCACGTCATCGCCGATCAGCAGCGGGAAACCGTCAGGATTAAAGGGACCTGCGTGGGTAATGTGCAGCACGCAGCCGTCCTGCACGCTGGTGCGTGCCCCGATGCGGATGCGGTGCATGTCGCCGCGAATCACCGTCAGCGGCCAAACCGAGCTGTCGGCGCCGATTTCGACATCGCCGATCACCACCGCCGAAATATCGACAAAAGCCCCGGCGCCCAGGGTTGGCGTGTGGTTCTGATAAGTGCGAAGGGTCACGATAGCCTCTCTCTTATGTGCTGATAGCTGCGGTGGGCGTTGATTGTAATTAAGATGGCCCCATCTTTGTTCTTACATGTTTCTTCAGCCAAGGTGCCAACCGTGAGCGCGAACAACCCTCTTCTGCAGTCCTACGACCTGCCGCCGTTCTCGGCGATCCGTGCCGAGCACGTGCAGCCGGCCATCGAACAGATCCTCGCCGACAACCGTGTTGCCATCGAAGGCATCCTGCAAAGCCAGGGCAAAAATCCGACATGGGCCGGCCTGGTGCTGGCCATGGACGAACTGAATGACCGCCTGGGCGCCGCCTGGAGCCCGGTCAGCCACTTGAATGCCGTGTGCAACAGCGCCGAACTGCGTGAAGCCTACGAGTCGTGCCTGCCGGCATTGAGCGCCTACTCCACTGAGATGGGCCAGAACCGCGCACTGTTCCAGGCCTTTGAAGCCCTGGCCAACAGCCCGCAAGCGGCTGGTTTCGACGTGGCGCAAAAAACCATCCTGGAACATTCCCTGCGCGACTTCCGCCTGTCGGGTATCGATTTGCCGCCTGAGCAGCAAAAGCGTTACGCCGAAGTGCAGAGCAAGCTCTCCGAGCTGGGCAGCAAATTTTCCAACCAACTGTTGGATGCCACCCAAGCCTGGACCAAACACGTCACCGACGAAGCCACCCTCGCCGGCCTGACCGACTCGGCCAAGGCACAAATGGCCGCCGCCGCCCAGGCCAAAAGCCTCGACGGCTGGCTGATTACCCTGGAATTCCCCAGCTACTACGCGGTGATGACCTACGCCCACGACCGTGCCCTGCGTGAAGAAGTCTACGCGGCCTACTGCACCCGTGCGTCGGACCAAGGCCCGAATGCCGGTAAGAATGATAACGGCCCGGTAATGGAACAAATCCTCGACCTGCGTCAGGAGCTGGCCAAACTGCTGGGCTACGCCTCGTTCTCCGAACTGAGCCTGGCCACCAAGATGGCCGAGTCCAGCGACCAGGTGCTGAGCTTCCTGCGCGACCTGGCCACGCGCAGCAAGCCGTTTGCTGCCCAAGACCTGCAACAGCTCAAGGCTTACGCTGCCGAGCAAGGCTGTGCTGATCTGCAAAGCTGGGACAGCGGTTTCTACGGCGAGAAGCTCCGTGAGCAACGTTACAGCGTGTCTCAGGAAGCGCTGCGCGCCTACTTCCCAATCGACAAAGTGCTGGGCGGCCTGTTTGCCATCGTGCAACGCCTGTATGGCATTGAGATCGCCGAGCAAAAAGGCTTCGACACTTGGCACCCGGACGTTCGCCTGTTTGAAATCAAGGAAAACGGCCAGCACGTCGGCCGCTTCTTCTTTGACCTGTACGCCCGCGCCAACAAGCGTGGCGGTGCCTGGATGGACGGCGCTCGCGACCGTCGTCGCACGGTCGACGGCGTGCTGCAAAGCCCAGTGGCTAACCTGGTGTGCAACTTCACCCCGGCCGACAGCGGCAAACCTGCCCTACTGACCCACGATGAAGTGACCACCCTGTTCCACGAATTCGGCCACGGCCTGCATCACCTGCTGACCCGCGTCGAGCATGCCGGCGTTTCTGGCATCAACGGCGTGGCTTGGGATGCGGTGGAGTTGCCGAGCCAGTTCATGGAGAACTGGTGCTGGGAGCCGGAAGGCCTGGCGCTGATCTCCGGCCACTATGAGACCGGTGAGCCGCTGCCGCAGGACCTGCTGGAAAAAATGCTCGCGGCGAAAAACTTCCAGTCCGGCCTGATGATGGTGCGCCAGCTGGAATTCTCGCTGTTTGACTTCGAACTGCACGCCACCCACGGCGATGGCCGCAGCGTGGCGCAGGTGCTTGAAGGCGTGCGTGATGAAGTCTCGGTGATGCGCCCACCGGCGTACAACCGCTTCCCTAACAGCTTTGCGCACATCTTTGCTGGCGGTTACGCGGCGGGTTACTACAGCTACAAGTGGGCTGAAGTGTTGTCGGCGGATGCCTTTTCCAAGTTTGAAGAAGACGGCGTGCTGAATGCCGAGACTGGCCGCGCATTCCGCGAGGCGATCCTGGCCCGCGGTGGTTCCCAGGCGCCGATGGTGCTGTTCGTCGACTTCCGCGGACGTGCGCCGTCGATTGACGCACTCTTGCGCCACAGCGGCCTGAGTGAGGACGCGGCAGCATGAGCGAAGGGCCTGTGATCACCAAAAAGCAATTTATCGCCGGGGCGGTTTGCCCGGCGTGCAGCGAGCCGGACAAGTTAAAGATGTGGACCGAAGACAGCGTGCCACACCGTGAGTGTGTGGCCTGCGGTTATACCGACACGTTGAATGACCAAGGTCTGTCGGTGCCCAAGGAATTGGGCACCCGGGTTAATACATCGGCGTTGAAAGCGCCGAACCCGAAGGTGCAGCCGGTGCAGTTTTTCCCCAATCCCAAGCTGAAAAAAGACTGAGGCCCTGTTAGGGCGTCAGTACCAGCTCAGTCTCTTTCTTTGGTTCAACACGGCTACTGCTGGTCGTGTTGAGCCAACTGTTCATCGAGCACAGCGCAAACGCGCTGGTGCTGCAATCGCCATTCGCCAGCGCTTTACGCAACTTGTCGACATCGGCCTTCATCATGTAGCGAACGCCGTCCTTGAAGCCATTACTGGTGCCGAAACCGCCTAAGGTCATCTCGTTCAGCGCGTCTTCTTTACTCCAACCCTGGATCACCACGCGGTACATCGCCGCCATCAGGCCGGTGCGGTCAGAGCCGTGTTTGCAGTGCATCAACACCGGACCGTTCGCTTGCGCTTCCTGAATAGCTCTTAGTGCTGCCAGCACGTCGGAATCGTCGACATGGTTGGTGCGATAAGTCAGCTGTACCTGTTTGATATCAGATGTTTTCAACCACGCCGCATCAGATTCCGGCAGGAAGTTGATCACCGTACCGATCTTGAGATTCTCCAGCACAGGCACCGCACTGCTGTCGGGCAGTGCGCTGCGATACAGCGTGGGCGTCATCTGGTGCAGGTTGAATTGGTCGCCCACCGGCTGGGCCCATTCCGGTGAGCGCAGCGAAGAGGCGCCGTCGGCTTGGGCGTGAGCGGTGGCGAACAAGGCCAGGAACGCCATGCCGAGGGCAGGCAGCAATCGAATCTCGAACATGCGTTGGGTGACCGAATAGGGAGTTGGCTGATGGGTCACAGATTCGCTTGCCGGGAGTCAACGCCGCGTGAGGTGCTCGTCAAAGGATCGTGAATATTCGGCCTGATCCGGTGTTTTTATCGCTGAATCGGTTCTTCTAATTCTTAGCCTGCTATCATTTGTAACTATTGTTTGCCAGTGTGTTCTATCCCTTTGGATCCCATTTCCTCGGCAAGCCTTCACGCTGCTCCCAGAAGCGGCTGATGAACCCGTGACCACATGATGAGGTGCACCCATGTCTGATCAAGATCAAGACAACCCCCGGCGTGACTTTTTGCGCAAATCCTTGACCTTGATCCCGGTGGTCACGGTTGCCAGCACCGGCTTTGGTGGCTCGATGCTGATGGCCACACCGGAATCGGCCCAGGCCGCCGAGGCTAAACCGCCCGCGAGCGACAAGGCCTACGAGCCGAGCTACTTCAGCGCCGAAGAGTGGGCGTTTATCAACGCCGCCGTCGCACGCTTGATTCCCGCTGACGCCCAAGGCCCTGGTGCTCTGGAAGCCGGCGCGCCGGAATACATCGACCGCCAGATGAACACGCCGTATGCCGCCGGCGCGCTGTGGTTCATGCAAGGCCCGTTCAACGCCGATGCACCGTCGGAGATGGGCTGGCAGAGCAAATTGGTGCCCAAGGACATCTATCGCTTGGGCATTGCTGCGACGGATGCTTGGTCGAAGGCGTTCAACGGGAAGCCTTTTGCTGCGCAAGACAGCGCTACCCAGGACGACATGTTGCGGCGCATGGAGGCGGGCGGCAGCGAAATGACTGCACATTTCGAGGCGGTGCCGGCGAAGATGTTTTTCAACTTGCTGCTGCAAAACACCAAGGAAGGGTTCTTCTGTGACCCGATCCACGGCGGCAACAAAGGCATGGTTGGCTGGACCATGATCGGCTTCCCCGGCGCCCGCGCCGACTTTATGGATTGGGTGGAACGCAACGAGCAATACCCCTTTCCGGCTGTTTCCATTCGCGGCGAGAGGGCATAAACGTGGCGACCATCATGAAGAAAGTCGATGCGGTGATCGTGGGTTTCGGCTGGACCGGCGCGATCATGGCCAAGGAGCTGACGGAAGCTGGCCTCAACGTGGTAGCGCTGGAGCGCGGCCCGATGCAGGACACTTACCCGGACGGCAACTATCCGCAGGTCATCGACGAACTGACCTACAGCGTGCGTAAAAAACTCTTCCAGGACATTTCCAAGGAGACGGTGACCATTCGCCATAGCGTGAACGACGTCGCCTTGCCCAACCGGCAGTTGGGTGCGTTCCTGCCGGGCAATGGCGTGGGTGGCGCGGGCCTGCACTGGTCGGGCGTGCATTTTCGCGTAGACCCTATTGAGCTGCGCATGCGCAGCCATTACGAGGAGCGCTACGGCAAGAACTTCATTCCCAAAGACATGACCATCCAGGACTTCGGCGTGAGTTACGAAGAACTGGAGCCGTTTTTCGACTACGCGGAAAAAGTCTTCGGCACCTCCGGCCAGGCCTGGACGGTTAAAGGTCAGTTGGTGGGCGAAGGCCGTGGCGGCAACCCGTATGCGCCGGATCGCTCCAACCCGTTCCCGTTGGAATCGCAGAAAAACACCGTCTCCGCACAGCTGTTTCAGAAGGCGGCTGCCGACGTTGGTTACAAGCCCTACAACCTGCCGTCGGCCAATACCTCGGGGCCATACACCAACCCCTACGGCGCGCAGATGGGCCCGTGCAACTTCTGCGGTTTTTGCAGCGGTTACGTGTGTTACATGTACTCCAAGGCCTCGCCGAACGTAAACATCCTGCCGGCGTTGCGCCAAGTGCCGAATTTTGAGCTGCGGGCCAATTCCCACGTACTCAAGGTCAACCTCGACAGCACCAAGAGCAAAGCCACCGGCGTGACCTATATCGACGGCCAGGGTCGCGAATGCGAGCAGCCGGCGGATCTGGTGATCATCGGTTCCTTCCAGTTCAACAATGTGCGCCTCATGTTGCTCTCGGGTATCGGCAAGCCCTACGACCCGATCACCAATGAGGGCGTGGTGGGCAGGAACTTCGCCTACCAGAACATGGGTACCATCAAAGCCTTCTTCGACAAGGACACCCACACCAACAACTTCATCGGTGCGGGCGGCAATGGCGTGGCCATCGACGACTTCAACGCGGACAACTTCGACCACGGGCCGCACGGCTTTGTTGGCGGTTCGCCGATGTGGGTCAACCAGGCCGGCAGCCGGCCGATTGCCGGTACGTCCAACCCGCCGGGCACCCCGGCGTGGGGCAGTGCATGGAAACGCGCCACCGCCGATTACTACACCCACCAAGTGTCGATGGACTCCCACGGCGCGCATCAATCCTACCGGGCCAACTACCTGGATCTGGACCCGGTGTACCGCGATGCCTACGGCCTGCCCTTGCTGCGGATGACGTTCGACTGGCAGGAAAACGACATCAAGATGAACCGTTTCATGATGGAGAAAATGGGCAAAGTCGCCGAAGCGATGAACCCCAAGGCCATTGCTGTGTTGGGCAAAAAGGTCGGTGAGCACTTCAACACCGCGGCTTACCAGACCACCCACCTCAACGGTGGCGCGATCATGGGCACCGACCCGAAAACCAGTGCCTTGAACCGTTACCTGCAATCTTGGGACGTACACAACGTGTTTGTCCCAGGCGCGTCGGCTTTCCCACAAGGCTTGGGCTACAACCCTACCGGCCTGGTAGCGGCGTTGACCTATTGGTCGGCGCGGGCGATCCGTGAGCAGTACCTTAAAAACCCCGGCCCACTGGTTCAGGCATAAGGAGCGATGACCATGAAAGCACTCGTTATCGCCTCCTTGGCGCTCTTCAGCAGCTGCTCGGTGAGCGCCGCCGAAACCGACCTGGTCAAACAGGGCGAATACTTGGCCCGCGCCGGTGACTGCGTGGCCTGCCACACCGCCAAGGGTGGCAAGCCCTTCGCTGGCGGCCTGCCGATGGAAACCCCGATCGGCGTGATCTACTCCACCAACATCACCCCGGACAAGACCGGCCTGGGCGACTACAGCTTCGAAGACTTCGACAAGGCCGTGCGCCATGGCGTCGCCAAGAACGGTAGTACGCTTTACCCGGCGATGCCCTACCCGTCTTACGCGCGTGTCAGCGACAGCGACATGCAGGCGCTGTATGCGTACTTCATGAAGGGTGTTGAGCCGGTCGCCCAAGCGAACAAGGACAGCGATATTCCTTGGCCCCTGAGCATGCGCTGGCCGTTGGCGGCCTGGCGGTGGATGTTTGCGCCGACAGTGCAAGAGCATCCGGCACAAGCGGCTGCCGATCCGGTGGTTAGTCGTGGTGCGTATTTGGTTGAAGGCCTCGGCCACTGTGGCGCCTGCCACACGCCGCGCGCGCTGACCATGCAGGAAAAAGCCCTGAGTGCCACTGACGGCAACGCCTTCCTGTCCGGCAGCGCGCCGTTGGAAGGCTGGATCGCGAAAAGCCTGCGTGGCGACCACAAGGACGGCCTCGGCAGTTGGAGCGAGGAGCAGTTGGTGCAATTCCTCAAGACCGGCCGCAGTGATCGCAGCGCGGTGTTTGGCGGCATGAGCGATGTGGTGGTGCACAGCATGCAGTACATGTCCCAGGACGACCTGACCGCTATCGCCCGTTACCTCAAAAGCCTGCCGGCGGTGGACCCTAAAGATCAGCCGCACCAGTACGACAAACAGGTGGCCGAGGCGCTGTGGAAAGGTGACGACAGCAAGCCGGGCGCGTCGGTGTACATCGACAACTGCGCGGCCTGCCACCGTACCGACGGCCATGGCTATACGCGGGTGTTCCCGGCACTGGCGGGTAACCCGGTGTTGCAGACGGCAGATGCTACGTCGCTGATCAACATTGTGTTGAACGGCGGCACCTTGCCGGCCACCCACACGGCACCCTCGACGTTCACCATGCCGGCATTCGCGTGGCGGTTGTCGGACCAGGAAGTGGCGGATGTGGTCAGTTTCGTCCGTGGCAGCTGGGGCAATAAGGGCGCGCCGGTAAAAGCCAGCGACGTGACGGACCTGCGCAAGAGTGATATGCGCACTACTTCGGGCGATGACCTGGGGCAAGTGACGCAAAAGCACTAATCCTGTGCTCGCCGCCAAACGGCACTGGTCATAACGATGACGCCTCTATACTGTACATAAAAACAGTATCGAGGCGTTTTCATGTCTACACCTCTGCCGCCCCGTGGCCGGGGCACGGCTACCAACCTGCATAACCGTTTTGCGCCTACCGTCAGCGTGGCCGAAGACGACGGCTGGTTCCAGGAAGTGCCGCCGACCCAGGGCAC
This sequence comes from Pseudomonas sp. IB20, assembly GCF_009707325.1. Lineage (NCBI taxonomy): Bacteria > Pseudomonadati > Pseudomonadota > Gammaproteobacteria > Pseudomonadales > Pseudomonadaceae > Pseudomonas > Pseudomonas gelidaquae. The sequence continues at coordinate 59,944 of NZ_CP046103.1, forward strand.
CGAAGTGCGTATCGAAACTGCCAAGAGCATCATCACCCGCAATAACTCGCCGGACTTGCCGTTTGATCGCTCGATCAACCCCTATCGCGGCTGCGAGCACGGGTGCATCTACTGCTACGCGCGGCCCAGCCATGCCTATTGGGATATGTCGCCGGGGCTGGATTTCGAAACAAAACTGATCGCCAAGACCAATGCCGCCGATGTGCTGGAACAACAGCTGTCGAAGCCGGGCTATGTGTGTGCGCCGATCAACCTGGGCTCCAATACCGACCCGTACCAGCCCATCGAGCGCGAATACAAGATCACCCGGCAAACCCTCGAAGTGCTGCTGCGCTACCGCCATCCGGTGACCATCATCACCAAGGGCTCGCTGATTTTGCGCGATCTCGACCTGCTGACCGAGCTGGCCCGGCAACGGCTGGTGGCGGTGATGATCAGCCTTACCAGCCTGGACGACGAGCTCAAGCGCATCTTGGAACCGCGCACGGCGGCGCCCAAGGCGCGATTGCGGGCGATTCGGGTGATGCGTGAGGCCGGCATCCCGGTGGGCGTGCTGTGCTCGCCGATGATCCCCATGATCAACGACAGCGAGCTGGAAAGCCTGCTGACCGAAGCCCACGCCGCCGGTGCGCAAAGTGCAGCCTATATGATGCTGCGCCTGCCGCTGGAGGTGGCGCCGCTGTTCGAGGAGTGGCTGGCGGCGCATTACCCGCAGCGTGCGGCCCATGTGATGAGCCTGGTGCGCCAGGTGCGCGGGGGGGAGGTTTACGACAGCCGCTTTGGTGTGCGCATGCGTGGCGAGGGGCCATTTGCCGATCTGTTGGCGCAGCGTTTCAGCAAAGCCATCAAGCGCCTGGGGCTGAACCGGCGGGAAGGGTTTAATCTGGATTGCAGCGCGTTCTGTCCACCGGGCAGGCAGATGGCATTGTTGTAAACTGAAGAGGCAATGCCGTTCGATTTTGTAGGAATAGTCGCGTATTGACATCACCTAAACCCGCGATTTAGAGCGGTTCATTCAGTTTGAGTTAAGTTTAGACGGCTACCTTGTCCAGTGAGTGACTGACGGGTCGAAAGCTGGGTCTTTGGCGTTCACAACTATTCCACTGGCTCAGCGTCGAATTGATCTGAACACTCTCCCTGCATTAATCAAGAGGATGAATCATGAGTGATAAGGATAAACAGCCGTCGGCTGCGTCGGCTTCAGCCTCTCAGGTGGCGGAAACCGCCGATGCAGCGCTAAAGCACATTGTTGACGGCTTTTTGCATTTCCATCACGACGTCTTCCCCCAGCAGGAAGAACTCTTCAAGAAACTCGCCACGGCCCAGAGCCCACGGGCGATGTTCATCACCTGCGCCGACTCGCGGATCGTGCCGGAGCTGATCACCCAAAGCTCCCCCGGCGACCTGTTCGTGACCCGTAACGTGGGTAACGTGGTGCCGCCCTACGGCCAGATGAACGGCGGTGTTTCCACGGCCATCGAGTACGCGGTACTTGCCCTGGGCGTGCAGCACATCATCGTGTGTGGGCATTCCGATTGCGGCGCCATGCGGGCGGTGCTCAACCCCCAGAGCCTGGAAAAGATGCCGACGGTACGGGCCTGGCTGCGACACGCCGAGGTCGCCAAGTCCATGGTCGAGGACAACTGCGACTGCGCCAATGAAGGCGAAAGCATGAAGGTGCTGACCGAAGAAAACGTCATCGCCCAGTTGCAGCATTTGCGCACCCACCCTTCCGTGGCTTCGCGCATGGCCAATGGTCAGTTGTTTATCCATGGTTGGATCTACAACATCGAGACCAGTGAAATCCGCGCTTACGATGCGGATCAAGCGGCGTTCCGACCGCTGAGCGGCGACGGGCCAATCCCTTGCGCGACGCCTAAAGCGCGCTTCTAAACACTTTCCTGCCGGGTAATGCGGTGGCTGTCATGGATGCAGCCAGGCATTGCCGCGCCCGGCGAATGCCTCGGGAGAGTCATCATGCGTGCTGCTCAATTAAAAGTTGTATTGCCGCGGGAGCTGCTCGCCTCCGTGGTTGTGTTTCTGGTTGCCCTGCCCTTGTGCATGGGCATTGCGATTGCTTCCGGTATGCCGCCGGCCAAAGGGCTGCTCACTGGGATTATCGGTGGTTTGGTGGTGGGCTGGCTGGCGGGTTCGCCGCTGCAAGTCAGCGGCCCCGCAGCGGGCTTGGCGGTGTTGGTGTTCGAGCTGGTGCGCCAGCACGGCATGATGATGCTCGGGCCGATCCTGCTGCTGGCGGGGTTCCTGCAACTGGTGGCCGGGCGTTTGCGCCTGGGCTGCTGGTTCCGTGTCACGGCGCCGGCGGTGGTGTACGGCATGCTGGCGGGGATCGGCGTGTTGATCGTGCTGTCCCAGGTCCACGTGATGCTCGACGGCGCACCCAAGCCTTCAGGGCTGGATAACCTGGCGGGCTTCCCGGCAGCAGTGATCGAGGCGATCCCGACCCTCGGCGGCGGCCTTGGCTGGCAAGCCGGGTTGCTCGGCCTGTCGACGATGCTGGTGATGTACCTGTGGGATAAATTCCGCCCGCAAAAACTGCGTTTCGTGCCCGGCGCCTTGTTGGGCGTGGGCTTGGCAACCGTCACCAGCCTGGTGCTGGCGTTGCAGGTCAAGCGCGTGGAAGTCCCGGAAAACCTCGCCGATGCCATTGACTGGCTGCGCCCCAGCGACCTGCTGAACCTGGCCGACCCACAGCTGTTGATCGCCGCGTTCGCTGTGGCGTTCATCGCCAGTGCCGAGACGCTGCTGTCTGCCGCAGCGGTTGACCGCATGCACAGCGGTCAGCGTTCCGATTTCGACAAAGAATTGTCTGCTCAAGGTGTGGGCAACATGCTCTGTGGTTTGGTCGGCGCCCTGCCGATGACCGGCGTGATCGTACGCAGCTCGGCTAACGTGCAGGCCGGTGCGACCACGCGCTTGTCGGCGATGTTCCACGGTGTGTGGCTGCTCGGGTTCGTGCTGCTGCTGTCGAGTGTGCTGCAAAGCATTCCGGTGGCGAGCCTGGCGGGTGTGCTGGTGTACACCGGGATCAAGCTGGTGGACGTGAAAGCATTCCGAGCGCTGGGCCGCTATGGGCGGATGCCGATGTTCACCTATGCCGCAACGGCGTTGGCGATCATCTTTACCGACCTGCCGACCGGCGTGTTGGTGGGCTTCGGGCTGACGTTGGTCAAACTCGCCTTCAAGGCGTCGCGACTGAAAATCAGCCTGATCGACCTGCCCCAGGACGGTGAGATGGAGTTGCGTCTGACCGGTGCGGCGACCTTTCTGAAAGTGCCGGCGCTGACCCAAGTGCTGTCCTCGGTACCTGCGGGGACTACGTTGCATGTGCCGCTGAGCAACCTGAGTTACATCGACCATTCCTGCCTGGAGTTGCTGGAGGAATGGGGCCGGGCCAATGCGGCCAAGGGCTCGAAGCTGATGATCGAGGCGCGCGGGTTGAAGCGCCGGCTGGAAGGCCGGGTGCGCACGACGGTGGGGATTGGTTCGGCCCCTGTCTGAGCACCACAAAACAATGTGGGAGCCGGGCTTGCCCGCGATGAGGGAGTGTCAGTCAACACATTAGCTGACTGACCCACTGCAATCGCGGGCAAGCCCGGCTCCCACATTTGGCTCGCGTCCGATCGGAAGTTTAAGCCGGTTGATCCAACGCCAACTCAACCCCCAACTGCCGCGACAGGCACGGCCAGCGCTTCCACGCCGCTTCCGTTTCCGGGCTTTTCAGCTGTTCGCGATACGCCTCGACCGACTCCAGCGCAAAGCTCTCCTCGTTGAGCATCTCATCCACTGCCAGGTGCACGGCTTCATCCAGCTTATTGGCGAATGTTTCACCAATCAGCTGATGGGCAATCACGTTAGCCACAGTGGTGTCCGCCGGAATAAGCGGCTGGCCGAAATGCTTGATGTACAGATCGTTGACCTCTTCCACCAAGCGGTGAGCCAGGTAAGCCTCGTCCAGCAGGCTGTCGAGGCCTTCATGGCCGGCCAGGATCGCGGGCGGCTGCAGGAAGAAATGCTCGGCGATTTTCAGCACCGGTTTGATCTGGCTTTCGATGCCGGCTTCGCGGGCCACGTCATTGGCGGCTTCGAGCAAGTCCGGGACGAGTTCGATGTAGGCAGTAACAAAACGGGTCATGACAATGTTGCGATCACCGTCAGTCAGGGAAATGGCCGAATGCAGGTGCGGCAATTGTTTTTCCAGTTGCTGGGCAAGCTGGCCAGTGCTGGCTTCGTGTTGATGGGCACGGGAAATCTGCTCGCGCAATGCGGCGGTGTTCATGAAAACTCCAGTGAAACAGGCGTAGGAAAAGGGAAAGGACAAGGTAGCTCGTTTATACGAGAGCCTAAGACGCGTTTGTCATAATTATTTCATGGTTATGCGCATGCGTTATATCGAATTGCCATCGTTCGTCGGATAAACGTTTGCGGCCCCGTAGTTATTAGGTCCGCCCGTCTGTTTTTGCTCATTTGGCCTTACACATTGCGGGGTTGGTGCGGCTGTCTATACTCGGTTTTGTACGCAATTAGCTGATGACGCCCAACTGCATGACGCAGGCAAGGCTTGGCGGTTGTAAGCAGTATGGAAGCCGCTCCCTTCGCCGCAGGTGCAAACCGGCGGGATAACAAGAAACATAAAGGGGAACCCGCAATGACGCGACATCCACACGTTTGGATGGGCCTACTGTTGTGGTCAGTATTCGGCCAGGCGCACGCCGCCTGGACAACGAATATGACGCCAGGGGCTACTGAAGTCAGTCACGCCGTGTTTGACCTCCACATGACCATTTTCTGGATTTGTGTGGTGATCGGCATTGTCGTGTTTGGCGCGATGTTCTGGTCGATGATCCTGCACCGTCGGTCCACGGGCCAGGTGGCCGCCAAGTTTCACGAGAGCACGACCGTGGAAATCCTCTGGACCGTGGTGCCCTTGCTGATCCTGGTGGCGATGGCGATTCCGGCGACCAAGACCCTGATCAATATCTACGACAGCAGTGAGTCGGATATCGATATCCAGGTCACCGGCTACCAGTGGAAGTGGCATTACAAATACCTGGGCCAGGACGTGGAGTTCTTCAGCAACCTGGCCACACCCGCCGAGCAGATCCACAACCAGGCCACCAAGGGCGAGCACTACTTGCTCGAAGTCGACCAGCCGCTGGTGCTGCCGGTGGGCGCCAAGGTGCGTTTCCTGGTGACTGCCGCCGACGTGATCCATTCCTGGTGGGTGCCGGCCTTTGCAGTCAAGCGCGACGCCATCCCCGGCTTCGTCAACGAGGCGTGGACTCGGGTCGAGAAACCCGGCATCTACCGTGGCCAGTGCGCCGAATTGTGCGGCAAGGACCACGGCTTCATGCCGATTGTGGTCGAGGTCAAATCCAAGGCCGACTACGACACCTGGCTCGGCGAGCGCAAGGCAGAAGCGGCCAAGCTTAAGGAGCTGACCTCCAAAGAGTGGACCCTCGAAGAGCTGGTGGCGCGTGGCGACAAGGTCTACCACACCTCCTGCGTGGCCTGTCACCAGGCAGAAGGCCAAGGCTTGCCGCCGATGTTCCCGGCGCTCAAAGGCTCGCCGATTGCCATCGGACCCAAGGAAGACCACCTGCACCGCGTGTACTTCGGCAAGCCCGGCACCGCGATGGCCGCCTTCGGCAAACAGCTGTCGGAAGTGGATATCGCCGCCGTAGTGACTTACGAGCGCAACGCCTGGGGCAACAACAAAGGCGACATGGTCACGCCTAAAGACGTGCTGGCCATCAAGCAGGCGCAAAGCAAATGACAGCCCTTACTGCGTATGCCACGAAACGCCTCGCCCACTTGCCTGCAGGAGAACGGCCATGAGCACTGTGATCGATGACCATGGTCACACCGACCATGCCCACGGCCCCGCCAAAGGCCTGATGCGCTGGGTGCTGACCACCAACCACAAAGACATCGGCACGATGTACCTGTGGTTCGCCTTCACTATGTTCCTGCTCGGCGGCTCGTTCGCCATGGTGATCCGCGCCGAGCTGTTCCAGCCCGGCCTGCAGATCGTGCAGCCGGCGTTCTTCAATCAGATGACCACTATGCACGGCCTGATCATGGTGTTCGGTGCGGTGATGCCGGCCTTTGTCGGCCTGGCCAACTGGATGATCCCGCTGATGATCGGCGCGCCGGACATGGCCCTGCCGCGCATGAACAACTTCAGCTTCTGGCTGCTGCCGGCGGCGTTCCTGCTGCTGGTCTCCACCTTGTTCACCCCGGGCGGCGGGCCGAATTTCGGCTGGACCTTCTACGCCCCGCTCTCTACCACCTACGCGCCGGAAAGCGTGACGTTCTTTATCTTTGCCATCCACCTGATGGGCATCAGTTCGATCATGGGCGCGATCAACGTGGTCGCGACCATTCTCAACCTGCGCGCGCCGGGCATGACCCTGATGAAAATGCCGCTGTTCGTCTGGACCTGGCTGATCACCGCGTTCCTGCTGATCGCGGTGATGCCAGTGCTGGCCGGGTGCGTGACCATGATGCTGATGGACATCCACTTCGGCACCAGCTTCTTCAGTGCGGCCGGCGGCGGTGACCCGGTGCTGTTCCAGCACGTGTTCTGGTTCTTCGGCCACCCCGAGGTGTACATCATGATCCTGCCGGCCTTCGGCGCCGTCAGCTCGATCATCCCGACCTTTTCGCGCAAGCCACTGTTCGGCTACACCTCGATGGTCTACGCCACAGCGAGTATCGCGTTCCTGTCGTTCATCGTGTGGGCGCACCATATGTTCGTGGTCGGCATTCCCTTGGTGGGCGAGCTGTTCTTCATGTACGCCACGCTGCTGATCGCCGTGCCGACGGGCGTGAAGGTGTTCAACTGGGTGAGCACCATGTGGCAAGGCTCGCTCACCTTCGAGACGCCGATGCTGTTCGCCGTGGCCTTCGTGATCCTGTTCACCATCGGTGGCTTCTCGGGGCTGATGCTGGCGATTGCTCCGGCGGACTTCCAGTACCACGACACCTACTTTGTGGTGGCGCACTTCCATTACGTACTGGTGCCCGGGGCGATCTTTGGCATCTTCGCCTCGGCCTACTACTGGCTGCCGAAATGGACCGGCCACATGTACGACGAAACCCTGGGCAAGCTGCACTTTTGGCTGTCCTTCGTGGGCATGAACATGGCGTTCTTCCCGATGCACTTTGTGGGGCTGGCCGGCATGCCGCGCCGGGTGCCGGACTACAACCTGCAGTTCGCCGACTTCAACATGGTTTCCTCGATTGGCGCATTCATGTTTGGCGCCACGCAAATCTTCTTCCTGTTCATCGTCATCAAATGCATCCGCGGCGGCCCGCCAGCCCCGGCCAAACCGTGGGATGGCGCCGAAGGTTTGGAATGGAGCATTCCCTCGCCTGCGCCGTACCACACGTTCACCACGCCGCCGGAGGTCAAGTGAACACTCTGGCCCAGGCTACCTCGCTCTCCTGTGGGAGCTGGCTTGCCTGCGATAGCGGTGTGACTGCAACTAACTGCCAAACCCTCATCGCAGGCAAGCCAGCGCCCACAGAAAGTCAAAAGCGGGGTGGCTGCCATGCTTGAGTCCGTGCCCATCAAGCGCCTGGTCACCCGCCTGCTGATCCTGGTGGTGGCGATGTTCGCCTTCGGTTTCGCCTTGGTGCCGATCTACGACGTGATGTGCAAGGCGTTCGGCATCAACGGCAAAACCGCCGGGCAGTACGAGGGCGAGCAGATGGTCGACCCTACGCGCCAGGTGCGCGTGCAGTTCCTGTCGACCAATGCCATCGACATGGTCTGGGAGTTTCATTCCAAGGCTGACGAGGTAGTGGTCAACCCCGGCGCAGTCACCGAGATGCTGTTCGTCGCCTACAACCCCACCGACAAGGCCATGACGGCACAGGCGGTGCCGAGCATTTCCCCGGCCGAAGCGGCGATGTATTTCCACAAGACCGAGTGCTTTTGCTTCACCCAGCAAGTGCTGCAGCCAGGTCAGCGCATCGAAATGCCGGTGCGTTTCATTGTCGACCGTGACATGCCCAAGGATGTGAAGCATTTGACCCTGGCGTACACCCTGTTTGATATCACTGCGCGCCAACCGCCGGTGGCTGTCCACACCGGCGGCTAGCTACTGTTTGCCCCCTCAATCAGGAGAGCGAATACATGTCGTCTCATGATACGTACTACGTACCAGCACAAAGCAAATGGCCAATAATTGCTACGTTTGGCATGTTGATCACCGTGTACGGCCTGGCCGTGTGGTTCAACGACCTGAAGGCGGCGCGCCCGGAATCCCACGGCCCGTGGATCTTTTTCGTCGGTGGCCTGCTATTGGCCTACATGCTGTTCGGCTGGTTTGGCGCGGTGATCAAGGAAAGCCGTGCCGGTTTGTACAGCCCGCAGATGGACCGCTCGTTTCGCTGGGGCATGACCTGGTTCATCTTTTCCGAGGTGATGTTCTTTATCGCCTTCTTCGGCGCGTTGTTTTATGTGCGGCACCTGTCGGCGCCGTGGTTGGCGGGTGAAGGCTCCAAAGGCGTCGCGCATATGCTGTGGCCGAACTTCGAGTTCGCCTGGCCGCTGCTCAACAACCCGGACCCCAAACTGTACCCAGCGCCGGAGGGCACTATCAGCCCGTGGGGCCTGCCGCTGGTCAATACCATCCTGCTGGTGAGTTCCAGTGTGACCATCACCATCGCCCACCATGCCTTGCGCAAAGGCCATCGCGGCGCGCTGAAAATCTGGCTGGCGATCACAGTGCTGCTGGGGCTGGCGTTTCTCGGGTTCCAGGCTGAGGAATATATCCACGCCTACAAAGAACTGGGCCTGACCCTCGGCTCGGGCGTTTACGGCGCGACCTTCTTCATGCTCACCGGCTTTCACGGCGCCCACGTGACCATCGGCACCATCATTCTGTTTGTGATGCTGATGCGCATCCTGCGCGGGCACTTCAATGCCGAGCACCAGTTTGGCTTCGAAGCGGCCAGTTGGTATTGGCACTTTGTGGATGTGGTGTGGATCGGCCTGTTTTTCTTCGTTTATGTGCTGTGAGGCGCCTTACCACGGCGCATGAGACACCAACTGGCCGCTGAAGAAGCCCCAGGCGATCAAGCCTACGGTGATCGCGGCCAGTACGACACGCACGGTCAAGGCGGTGACGAGGCGGTTGGAGTTGCCCTCGTCCTTGACCAGAAAAAACAAGCCACTGAACAGGCTTACGACAGTCGCGATCAGCATCAGGGCAATAGCTGCTTTGAGCATGGTCAGGTTCCATTTGGATGGGCGGGCAATGAAAACCAGTATAGCCAGCGCCATAAAAGACTTTCGCCCAGGGCTCGCACCCACGTTGGTGGTGCTGGTGCTGCTGCCGTTGATGGTGGGCCTGGGGTTCTGGCAATTGGCGCGCGGCCATGAAAAACAGCTGCTGGTGGACAGCTATGCCGAGCGGCGCGTGGCCGAGCCCATCGACAGTGTGCAACTCAATGGCAGGGCAGACCCGGCCTTTCGCCGCGTACGCCTGCGTGGCCAGTTCGACGCCGAGCACAGCGTGTTGCTCGACAACCGCATGCGCGATGGCAAGGCTGGTGTCGAGTTGTTGCAACCCTTTCACGACCAGGCCAGCGGCCTGTGGCTGTTGCTCAATCGCGGCTGGTTGCCGTGGCCGGACCGACGCACGCCACCGGTCTTCAGCACACCCGAGCAACCGTTGAATCTTGACGCCTGGGTGTATGTCGCCCCCGGCGAAACCTTCCAGTTGCACGCCGACCCCGCGACCACGCAATGGCCGCGCCTGCTTACCGCGCTTCACCCCACCGCCCTCTGGGCTGAATTGGGCCGTAGCGGCTTTGCCTACGAGCTACGCGCGGAACCCGGCCCCGGTACGTACGACACCACCTGGCCGGTGGTCGCCATGGGCCCGGAAAAACACGTCGGCTACGCCGTGCAGTGGTTCGCCATGGCGCTGGCGTTGCTGGCGCTTTACCTCTACCTCGGCTGGCACAACAAAAAGGAGAAGTCCCATGGGAGCGGCCATGAATCCACCCAGCGCATCTGAGGCGCCCGACCGGCGCAAAGGCCGCTGGCAGCTGATTTTGATTTTGATGATGGTGATCGGCCCGATGGCGCTGGCCACCTTTATGTACAAACTGCAGTTCTGGGTGCCGGACAACCGCAGCTACCATGGCGAACTGATCGGCAATGGCCAGACCCGCGCCGACATCGGCGTGCAGGCCGATGAGGATCGCTGGCAGTTGCTGGTCACCGCGCCCGCTGCCTGCGCCGCCGACTGCCAGCAACTGGTGTACCTGGCGCGCCAGTTGCAAATCAGCCTGGGCCGCGATGCGTCCCGCGCCAGCCATGCCTTGGCCAGTGCGCAGCCGGTGAGCAGCGATTACGAGGCCAAGCTCAAAGCCGAATACCCGCAACTGCAACGCTACCCGCTGGACCTGTCGACCTTCAGTAAAGACGCCGCCGCACCTGGCGATGCGCAACTGTGGATCGTCGACCCGCACGGCAACCTGGTGTTGCGCTACGACGCCAAGGTCAAGGGCAAGGACTTGCTCAACGACCTGCGCCTGCTGCTGAAACTGTCGAACATCGGATAAGGGCATCGTCATGGCCAAACCTGGATTTCGCCTCGCGTTGTTTGCCACCTTGCTGGCGCTGATCGTCGTGCTGCTCGGTGCCTATACCCGCCTGACCCACGCGGGCCTCGGTTGCCCAGACTGGCCGGGCTGCTACGGCTTTATCAGCGTGCCGCAAAGCGAAGCCCAGCTGGCGCATGCCGAGCTGCATTTCCCCGATGCGCCAGTGGAGGCTGACAAGGGTTGGGCGGAGATGACCCATCGCTATTTTGCCGGCACCTTGGGTGTGCTGATCGTGCTGCTGGCGGCGCGTTCGTGGAGCCATCGGCGTGATCCGGGCCAGCCGGTGAAGTTGCCGTTGTTCCTGTTGGCGGTAGTGTTTGCCCAGGCAGCGTTCGGCATGTGGACGGTGACGTTGAAGCTGTGGCCGCAAGTGGTCACGGGCCATCTGCTCGGTGGTTTTGCCACCTTGAGCTTGTTGTTTCTGCTGACCCTTCGGCTGTCCGGCGTGCTGCCTGCGTTGATCGTGCCCAAACGCCTGCAATATTGGGCAACCGCCGGGTTGGTGTTGGTGATCGGCCAGATCGCGCTGGGCGGCTGGGTCAGTTCCAACTATGCAGCGGTGGCCTGTATCGATTTGCCCACGTGCCATGGCGAGTGGTGGCCTGCGGCGGACTTTGCTAATGGCTTCCACCTCACCCAACACATCGGCCCCAATTACCTCGGCGGGCAGCTCGACAGTGAAGCGCGCACGGCCATTCACCTGACCCACCGGATCGGCGCGGTGCTGGTCACGCTGGTGCTGTTGGGCTTGGCCTGGCAGTTGCGCGTTGTGGGCATGACCCGGCTCGCGGGCTTGCTGCTGATCGCGCTGGCGGCACAACTCTGTCTGGGTTTGAGCAACGTCTACTTTCACCTGCCGCTGCCGGTTGCAGTCGGCCATAACGCCGGCGGTGCGGCGTTGTTGCTGACGCTGGTGCTGGTCAATTACCACGCGCGCACCAGCCTGGTCCGGGTGCGCCATCAGTTGCCGTTCGGCTGGCGCTTCATTCCACGCAAACACGTTTCGGGCCTCATCACCCTTAAAGGAGAGATGCCATGGCGACCTTGATCGGCGCGCGTCACGATCAGGCGATCTGGCGGGACTATTTGGAGCTGACCAAGCCGAAAGTGGTGGTGCTGATGCTCATCACATCGCTGGTGGGCATGTTCCTCGCGACCCGCGCCGGTGTGCCGTGGGCGGTGCTGATTTTCGGCAACTTGGGCATTGCCCTGTGTGCCGGTGGCGCGGCGGCGGTCAACCATGTGGTGGATCGGCGCATTGATGCAGTCATGGCGCGCACGCATAAACGGCCAATGGCAGAAGGGCGCGTGTCGCCAGTGGCCGCCCTGGCCTTTGCTTTGTTTCTGGCTGTTGCAGGTTTGGCCCTGCTGCTGGCGTTTACCAACCCCTTGGCGGCGTGGCTGACGCTGGCCTCGCTGCTCGGTTATGCGGTGATCTACACCGGGTTTCTCAAGCGCGCGACGCCGCAAAATATTGTCATCGGCGGCCTCGCTGGCGCCGCGCCGCCGCTGCTGGGTTGGGTTGCGGTTACCGGGCATGTCAGCGCCGAGCCGCTGCTGCTGGTGTTGATCATCTTCGCCTGGACCCCGCCACACTTCTGGGCCCTGGCCATTCACCGCAAGGAGGAATACGCCAAGGCCGACATCCCCATGCTGCCGGTCACCCACGGCGAGCATTACACCAAGGTGCATATCCTGCTCTACACCTTCGCCCTGTTGGCGGTAAGCCTGTTGCCGTATGTGATCCACATGAGCGGCCTGCTGTACCTGGCGTGCGCGTTAGTATTGGGCGGGCGCTTTCTGCAATGGGCCTGGGTGCTGTACCGTGGCAGCAAGCCGCACGCGGCGATCAACACGTTCAAGTACTCTATCTGGTACCTGTTCCTGCTGTTTATCGCGCTGCTCGTAGACCACTACTTACTGTTGAACCTATGACTCGAACTCAAAAAACCGTCTTTATCCTGGTGGCCATCGTCGCGTTGATCATGGGCCTGACCGTTAACAAAGTGCTCAGCGGCAAGGGCCAGGGTGACCCCACCGCGCTGATCGACGCCGGCATCATCCTGCTGCCGCAAAGCCGCCAGTTGCCGCCAGTGACCATGACAAACCAGAACGGCCAGCCGGTGGTGGTCAATGAGTTGAAAGGCAAATGGAGCCTGCTGTTCTTCGGCTACACCTTCTGCCCCGACATCTGCCCGACCACCCTCGCTCAACTGCGTCAGATCAAGAGCGAACTGCCCAAAGAGGCTGTGGATAAGTTGCAGGTGATCCTGGTCAGCGTTGACCCAAACCGCGATACCCCGGCTCAGCTCAAGCAGTACCTGGGCTACTTCGACCCGCAGTTCGAAGGCCTGACCGGCGCGAATGTGGACGATGTGCAGAAGGTTTCGAATGCGGTGAGCATTCCGTTCATTCCGGCGGATACCAGCAAGCCCAACTACACCGTCGACCACAGCGGCAACCTGGCGCTGATCGGGCCGGATGGTACGCAGCGCGGGTTTATTCGTGCGCCGTTGAACAATCAAAAGCTGGTGGCGCAGTTGCCAGGGTTGTTGCAGCGTAAGTAAGCACGTAGGCGCTGATCGTTCCCACGCTCCGCGTGGGAATGCCTCTGGTGACGCTCCGCGTCACGACCTGAAGAGCGGACGCAGAGCGCCCTGGGTTGCAAGCGTGGGAACGATCGGAGCAACACAAAACAGTTGCAGCGTAAGTAAGCACGTAGGCGCTGATCGTTCCCACGCTCCGCGTGGGAATGCCTCTGGTGACGCTCCGCGTCACGACCTGAAGAGCGGACGCAGAGCGCCCTGGGTTGCAAGCGTGGGAACGATCGGAGCAACACAAAACAAATGTGGGAGCTGGCTTGCCTGCGATAGCGGTGGGCCAGTCACCATCTTCGGTGACTGACACTCTGCTATCGCGGGCAAGCCAGCTCCCACATTTTTGATCTTCAGTGTTTTGGAGATCGGGTCAGATCAGAACGCCGGCAGAATCGCGCCTTTGTACTTCTCAAGAATGAACGCTTTGACTTCCGGCGAGTGCAGGGCTGCTACCAGCTTCTTCACGGCGTCCGAGTCTTTGTTGTCGTCGCGGGTCACCAGGATGTTGACGTAAGGCGAGTCGTTGCCTTCGATCACCAGGGCGTCCTTGGACGGGTCTAGTTTGGCTTCCAGCGCGTAGTTGGTGTTGATCAGCGCCAGGTCGACCTGGGTCAGCACGCGCGGCAGGGTGGCGGCTTCCAGTTCGCGGAATTTCAGCTTTTTCGGGTTACCGGAGATGTCCTTGATGGTCGACAGGATGTCTGTCGGGTCCTTCAGGGTGATCAGGTTGTGCTTGGCCAGCAGCAGCAATGCGCGGCCGCCGTTGGTGGCGTCGTTCGGGATCACGACGTTAGCGCCGTCAGGCAGGTCTTCCAGCTTTTTGTACTTGCTGGAGTAGGCGCCCAGTGGCTCCAGATGCACAGCGGCGACGCTCACCAGGTGAGTGCCTTTGGTTTTGTTGAACTCATTCAGGTACGGCTGGTGCTGGAAGAAGTTAGCGTCCAGGCGCTTTTCAGCCACCTGGACGTTTGGCTGCACGTAGTCGGTGAAAACTTTGACCTGCAAATCCACGCCTTCTTTAGCGAGTGCAGGTTTCACGAATTCGAGGATTTGCGCGTGAGGCACAGGCGATGCGGCGACTGTAATAGTCTCGGCAGCGTGGGCGGAAAACGCGGCAACGGCGGCGAAAGCAACCAGTAGTTTTTTCATCCAACAAGCTCCTTGTTCGGGCATGTGCCGGCGGGGGCCGGGCAATGGCCGTTATTTTCGAGAATAGTGTGTCACCAGCTTGTCGCCGATGGTTTGCAGAATTTGTACCAGCACAATCAACATGACGACGGTGACGACCATGACATCGTCCTGGAAACGCTGGTAGCCATAACGGATTGCCAGGTCACCCAACCCACCGGCACCCACTACGCCCGCCATGGCGGTGTAGCCCACCAGGGCAATTGCGGTGACGGTGATTGCAGCAATGATGCCGGGCTTTGCCTCGGGCAGCAGTGCCTTGACGATGATCTGCCGCGTGGTGGCGCCCATGGCCTGGGTCGCTTCGATGATGCCGCGATCCACCTCGCGCAAGGCGGTTTCGACCAGCCGCGCGAAGAACGTCGAAGCGCCTACCACCAACGGGGGAATCGCGCCGGCCACGCCAAGCGAAGTGCCCGTGATAAAGATCGTAGTAGGGATCATCACAATCAGCAGAATGATAAACGGCAGAGAGCGTATAGCGTTGACGATGAAGGCCAGCACGCCATAAGTGGCTTTCTGCTCGAGCAACTGACGTGGGCTGAACAGGAACAGCAGAATGCCCAGCGGCAGGCCCACCAGTACGGTGAAAAACAGCGAAGTGCTGAGCATCAGCATGGTGTCGCCCGTGGCAACCCAGATATCAGCCCAGTCAACTTTGTCGAAGTAATGCAGTAACACGTCCATTAACGCAGGACCTCCATGTGCACATCGGCCGCAGTGAAGCGGGCGAACGCCGCTTCCATGTCACCACCGGTGATGGCCAGGGTCAGTTGCCCGTAGGGGGTGTCTTTGATGTGGTCGATGCGACCGGCAAGGATGCTGTAGTCCACCCCCGTTTCGCGGGCGACGGTGCCCAGCAGCGGCGCGTAAGTCGATTCGCCCTGGAACGTCAGGCGTACGATGCGCCCCGGCACATGGGCGAACACGTCATGCTGCTCGCCTTCGTCGACCTGCTCGGCTTCTTGCACAAAGCGCTTGGTGGTCGGGTGCTTGGGGTGCAGGAACACATCGGTCACCGAGCCTTGCTCGACGATCACGCCGTCATCCATCACGGCCACCTGATCGCACACGCGACGGATCACGTCCATTTCATGGGTGATCAGCACGATGGTCAGCTTCAGCTCGCGGTTGATCTCGGCCAGCAGTTTCAGCACCGAGGCGGTGGTCTGCGGGTCGAGGGCGCTGGTGGCTTCGTCGCACAGCAAGATTTTTGGCTTGGTCGCCAGGGCGCGGGCGATGCCGACGCGTTGTTTCTGGCCACCGGACAACTGCGCCGGGTACTTCTTGGCGTGGTCCGACAGGCCGACGCGGGCGAGCAACTCAGCCACGCGCAGGTCGATTTCTTTGCGCGACAGCTCACCGGCCAGGGTCAGCGGCAGCGCCACGTTGTCGGCAACGGTCTTGGAGGCGAGCAGGTTGAAGTGCTGGAAGATCATCCCGACTTGCTGGCGGAAGCGGCGCAGGCCGTTGGCGTCCAGCGCGGTGACTTCTTCACCGTCAACGTGGATCTGCCCACCGCTGGGTTGCTCCAGGCGGTTGATCAGGCGCAGCAGGGTGCTTTTACCCGCACCGGAGTGGCCAATGAGGCCGAACACCTGGCCGTTTTCGACGCGCAGGCTGGTGGGGTGCAGGGCGGGGATTTCCTTACCGGCGACGCGGTAGGTTTTATGGACGTTATGAAACTCGATCACGTAGCGAACCTTGTGGGGCGCATGGAAAAGGGATCAGCTGTTAGCCGGGCGCGCATTTTAGCCTGTCCGTATAGTGTTTCTTAGCATTTATTTCGCATTCAACCAGCGATTTGGCAATAACGCGATCAAAGGTCATAAAAAAGGAACGGTGCAAAACCGTGTCAGTCACTACTTAAGCAACTCAATTTCCCAGGTGCCGTGCCTGGGTGTTTGCTCAAACGAGCCGGGGACCGCTCTGGCCACTTTGAATAAGGAGTTTTGACTGATGAGTACCAAGAAGCCAGCTACCCCGCCGAAGAGTGAGCTTGCGGGCACCGACACCCTGGACCGTGGCAACACCAACGCCAAGCTGCAGGCCTTGGAGGAATTCCGTTCCGACGCGACCGGCCAGGCGCTGCGCACCAACCAAGGCGTAAAGATTTCCGATAACCAGAACACCCTCAAAGTTGGCGCCCGTGGCCCGTCGCTGCTGGAAGACTTCATCATGCGTGAAAAGATCACGCACTTTGACCACGAGCGCATCCCGGAGCGCATCGTGCATGCCCGCGGTACGGGCGCCCATGGTTACTTCCAGACCTATGAGAACCATTCGGCGCTGAGCAAGGCCGGTTTCCTGCGTAACCCTGAGCATAAAACCCCGGTGTTCGTGCGCTTCTCCACCGTACAGGGCCCGCGTGGTTCGGGCGATACGGTGCGTGACGTGCGCGGCTTTGCCGTGAAGTTCTTCACCGACGAAGGCAACTTCGACCTGGTGGGCAACAACATGCCGGTGTTTTTCATTCAGGACGCGATCAAGTTTCCCGACTTCGTGCACGCAGTAAAACCTGAGCCCCACAACGAGATTCCTACCGGCGGCTCGGCCCATGACACGTTCTGGGATTTTGTCTCGCTGCAGCCGGAATCGGCGCACATGGTGCTGTGGGCCATGTCCGACCGTGCCATCCCCAAAAGCCTGCGCACCATGCAGGGCTTTGGTATTCACACGTTCCGCTTGATCAATACCGAAGGAAAGTCGAGCTTCGTGAAGTTCCACTGGCATCCCAAAGTCGGCACCTGCTCGCTGGTGTGGGACGAAGCGCAAAAGCTTGCCGGTAAAGACACCGATCACCACCGTCGCGACTTGTGGGAAGCGATTGAGGGCGGCGACTACCCTGAGTGGGAGTTGGGCGTACAAATCGTTGCGGAAGAGGACGAACACAAGTTCGACTTCGACCTGCTCGACCCGACCAAGATCATCCCCGAAGAGCTGGTGCCGATTACGCCGCTGGGCAAGATGGTGCTGAACCGTAACCCGGACAACTTCTTCGCCGAAGTCGAACAGGTCGCCTTCTGCCCAGGCCACATCGTGCCGGGTATCGACTTCACTAACGACCCGCTGCTGCAAGGCCGTCTGTTTTCCTACACGGACACACAGATCAGCCGTCTCGGTGGCCCGAACTTTCATGAGCTGCCGATTAACCGGCCGGTGACGCCGTTCCATAACGGCCAGCGCGACGCCCAGCATCGCACCGTGATCGACAAAGGCCGTGCGGCCTATGAGCCGAACTCGATTGATGGCGGCTGGCCGAAAGAAACCCCACCGGCTGCGCAGGATGGCGGTTTCGAGACCTATTACGAGCGCGTCGACGCCAACAAGGTGCGTGAGCGCAGTGAGTCGTTTGGCGACCACTTCTCGCAAGCCACGTTGTTTTTCCACAGCATGAGCCACCACGAGAAAGAGCACATCATTGCGGCCTACAGCTTCGAGTTGGGCAAGGTGGAGCGCGAGTTTATCCGTGCCCGTCAGGTCAATGAGATTTTGGCCAATATCGACCTGGAACTGGCCAAGCGCGTTGCGCAGAATCTCGGCTTACCGGCGCCGACCAAAGGCACTGTGGCGCCGCGTAAGTCCTCGCTGAAAGAGTCGCCGGCATTGAGCCAGGTGAACCTGCTCTCGGGCGATATCAAGACGCGCAAAGTCGCGATCCTGGCGGCTAACGGTGTAGAGGGTGCAGCGATTGCCGCGCTGAAGAAGGCGCTGGAGGCTGAGGGCGCACACGCCAAACTGCTGGGGCCGACGTCGGCACCGGTGACCACCGCCGATGGCAAGAGCCTGAAGGTGGATGCGTCAATGGAAGGCATGCCGTCGATTGCGTTTGACGCGGTGTTTGTACCGGGTGGCGCCAAGTCGGTGCAGGCATTGAGTGGCGATGGCGTGGCGTTGCACTTCCTGTTGGAGGCGTACAAGCATTTGAAGGCGATTACGGTTGCCAGTGATGCCAAACCGTTGTTGGATCTGCTGAAGCTGGAAGTGGATGCGGGGTTGATCGTTGGGTCGGATGCCAAAGCATTTAAGGCGTTTTTCGCCGCGATTGCACAGCATCGGGTTTGGGATCGTGAGCCTAAGGCTAAGGCGATTCCGGCTTAAGTTATTGGTTGACCGTTAGACCGCTATCGCGGGCAAGCCCGCTCCCACACTTGGATGTATTCACAGTTCAAATGTGGGAGCGGGCTTGCCCGCGATGCTTTATTCCGCCTTGCGCGGCGTCAGCACAATCTGCGCCGGGATGTGTTTCACAACCTGCCGGTGAATTTTCAGGTCATATCCCGAATCAATTCGCTTCACCCGTTTGCTCAGCAACGTGGCCAGCCATGGGTAATCCTGGGTGCGCGGCGCCTGGATGGTCACGTCGCATTGGTAATTCACCACATCGGTGGCGATCGCATCCAATTGATGGCGAAGTTCTTCGATATCGGTGAGGTTCAGCGCAACCGTGGTGCTTTCAGCGGCCGGGTCGATGACCTTGGCTTGTGGTTTGGCTTCGGCAGCTTTTAAGGCGGCTTCGGCTTTATCCAACTCGGCTTTGCGGGCGTGGCTGATGGCGCTGTTTACGCCGCCGGTCAGCGCCGGGGCCTTGGGCATCAGTGCGCGGGCACGGCTCAGGGCAGTGGCGGCGGCGTTGACGTCACCTTTTTGCAGCACGATCTGGCTGCGCTGCAGGTAGGCTTCGGCCAATTGGCGCTGGTAAGCTTCCAGAGCCGGATCGTTGGGCGACTGGGTCTGCAAAGCGGCCAGCTCATCCTCGGCAGTGGCTAGCTCACTGCTGGCCAGGTTTTGCTCCAGCTGCGCGATGGCCGCAGCGCGTGCGTCCAGTACCTCGGGGGCAGCGGGCGGTGTGCTTTGACAGGCGCCCAGCAGCAGGGAAAATGCGGCAAGGAGCAGATAACGGGCGTTGAACAGCTTCATTCCTGCGACTCTCTATTTGCGCAAAAAGCGAGCAAGTCTACACCCCTCGACGGGGCAGGACAAAACTCAGCAGAAAGAGGGCGGCCGCCGTGACGACAATCGACGGACCGGCTGGCGTGTCCTTGAACCACGACAGCGCCAGGCCCCCGCACACTGCTAGCATGCCCAACAGGCTGGCGCCGATCGCCATTTGCTCCGGTGACCGGGCGTGGCGCTGGGCGGCGGCTGCGGGAATGATCAGCAGCGAAGTAATCAACAATACGCCGACAATCTTCATCGCGACAGCAATCACCACCGCGATCAATAACATCAGGGTCATGCGCAGGGCCGGCACGGGCAAACCTTCCACCGTGGCCAGCTCTTCATGCACGGTGATCGCCAGCAATGGGCGCCACAGGGCCACCAGCAAGAGCAGCACCGCGGCGCTGCCGCCGAGGATCCAGGCCAGGTCGGTGGGGCTGATCGCCAGCAAGTCACCGAACAGGTAAGCCATCAGGTCGATGCGCACCTCATGCATGAAGCTCAGTACCACCAGGCCCAGGGACAGGGTGCTCGGCGCCAGGATGCCCAGCAGCGTGTCGGAGGCCAGCGGCTGGCGCTGTTGCAGGGTCACCAGCAGTACCGCCAGCAGCAGGCAGCCGACGGTGACTGCGATGGTGGGGCTCACATCCAGCAAAAAGCCCATGGCCACGCCCAACAGCGCGGCGTGCGACAACGTGTCGCCGAAGTAAGCCATGCGCCGCCAGACCACGAACGAGCCCAATGGGCCCGCCACCAGTGCCAAAGCCAAGCCTGCCAGCAGGGCGTAGAGCAGAAAATCAGCCATGCTTGCAGCTATCTCCATGGACGTGGGTATGGGGTGTGGCGGGATCGTCGACTACAGCGCCATGCAAATCATGAGCGTGGTCGTGATGGTGGTGGTAAATCGCCAGGCTCTGGGCGTTTTTGCCGAACAGTTCGACAAACGCCGGGTCGCTACTGACCTGCTCCGGGTGGCCGGAGCAGCATACGTGACGGTTGAGGCACACCACTTGGTCGGTGGTGCTCATCACTAAGTGCAGGTCGTGGGAGACCATCAGCACGCCGCAGCCATGGCGGTCGCGCAGGCGGGTGATCAGGCTGTACAGCTCGGCCTGGCCGGCGACGTCGACGCCTTGCACGGGCTCATCAAGCACCAGCAACTCGGGCTCGCGCAATAAGGCGCGGGCCAGCAGCACGCGCTGCATTTCGCCGCCGGAGATGCTTTGCACCGGGCTGTCGATCACCTGTTCGGCACCGACTTCCTTGAGCGCACCCTGCGCGCGGGCGCGGTCTACACCGGGTACCAGGCGCAAAAAACGCAGCACGGACAGCGGCAATGTCGGGTCGACGTGCAGTTTTTGCGGCATGTAGCCCACGCGCAGCTTCGGCTTGCGCCACACGCTGCCGGTGTCAGGCTTGAGCAGGCCGAGCACGGCACGCACCAGGGTGGTCTTGCCGGCGCCGTTGGGGCCGATCAGGGTGACGATCTGCCCGGGCTCCACGCTGAGCGCGATGTTATCCAGCACGTTTTGCCCGGCGAACGTGACCCCAACCTGTTCCAGGCGGATTAACGCGTTGCTCATCAAGCCCCCTGGCAACCCGAGCAGAGCCCGACCACTTCGACCGTTTGCCCTTCGACCCTGAAGCCGACCTCGGCCGAGCTCTTGATAATGGCGTCGCTGATGCTTTTTTGTTCAAGCTCAATGGCGGCGTGGCACTCGCGGCAAATCAGGAACTGGCCTTGGTGCGCGTGTTCCGGGTGGTTGCAGCCGACGAAGGCGTTGAGCGAGGCAATGCGGTGCACTAGGCCGTTTTCCAGCAGGAAATCCAGCGCGCGGTACACCGTTGGCGGCGCGGCGCGGCGGCCGTCCTGCTCGCTGAGCACGCCCAGAATGTCATAGGCGCCCAGCGGCTTGTGGCTTTGCCACACCAGTTCCAGCACCCGACGACGCAACGCGGTCAGGCGAAGGCCCTTTTGTGCGCACAGGGTATCGGCCTCCGACAGCGCGGTGTGCACGCAGTGAGAGTGGTCGTGGGGACGGCTGGCAAGCGGTGTTTTAGGCATGAGCGGCGACAGACATTTGATAGAGACGTTATTATGTTACCCGTTCCTACGTCATTGAGTGGTCATCGTGTCCCGACTTTTTCCTGTTTTTGTCGTATTTGTCACCAGTTTGTTCGTCGCCGGGGCGGCGCAAGCCGAGGTCAAGGTGCTGACCAGTATCAAGCCGTTGCAGTTGATCGCCGCGGCGGTGCAGGACGGCGTGGCCGTTCCAGAAGTTTTGCTGCCGCCCGGCGCGTCACCGCATAACTATGCCTTGCGCCCATCCGACGTACGGCGCGTGCAGTCGGTGGACCTGTTGTATTGGATCGGCCCGGACATGGAGAGCTTCCTGCCGCGCGTGCTCAAGGGGCGTAGTCTGCCCACCGTGGCGGTACAGGACCTTGCGGGAATGAAACTGCGTCGTTTCGGTGAAGATAGCCACTCGCATGCCGACGATGCCGACGAACACGACCACGATCACCGCCCAGGCAGCCTGGATGCGCACTTGTGGCTGTCGACGGTTAACGCGCGTGTGATTGCTGCACGCATGGCGGCTGACCTCAGCACTGCCGACCCGGCCAATGCTGCGCGGTATCAGCGCAATGTGAAGGCGTTCGATGAGCGTCTGGATGCGTTGGACGCGCGCTTGAAAGCGCGTTTGGCGAGCGTGGGCAACAAGCCTTACTTCGTGTTCCACGAAGCCTTCGATTACTTCGAGGACGCTTACGGGCTCAAGCATACCGGCGTGTTCAGCGTTGCCGCCGAAGTGCAGCCAGGCGCCCAGCATGTAGCGGCGATGCGTACGCGGTTGCAGGAAGTCGGTAAGACCTGTGTGTTCAGCGAGCCGCCGTTGCGCCCGCGTTTGGCTGAGACACTGGTGGCTGGTTTGCCGGTGAAGTTGGCGGAGTTGGATGCGTTGGGTGGTTACACGCCAGCGACGGCTCAGGGTTATGAGCAGGTGCTAGAGAAGTTGGGGAATGATCTGGCTGGGTGCCTGGACTCGCTCTAACCATTGCCGCATAACCAATGTGGAAGCTGGCTTGCCCGCGATGGCGGCGTGTCAGTCGACACCGCTATCGTAGGCAAGCCAGCGCCCACATTTTTTGACCGAGTAGGCCTTTTAGAGCGCGAACGGCAGGTGGATGGTTACCTGCTGACGCTGCGCCAGCCGATGCTCAAACTCCGCAGGGTCATGAATCAACACATCCTGCCCGGCAAACGACTCCGCGGCGATCAGGCGTGACAGCCAGAACCGCACGCATGCCACGCGCAACAGGGTCGGCCACAACTCGGCCTCCTTGGCTGTAAACGGGCGCAGACCCGCGTAGGCGCCCAGCAGCGCACGGGCGCGTTGCCCATCGATCACCCCGTCCGCATCCGAGCACCAGTCATTCAAGGCAATCGCCACGTCATACAGCATTGGGCCTGAGCAGGCGTTGTAGAAGTCGATCAACCCTGTCAGATGCGTGCCTTCGAACATCGCGTTGTCACGGAACAGGTCGGCGTGAACGTTGGCGCGTGGCAGGGCGAGGATCTCGGCCTTGTGGGTTTCGATCTCGGTCAGCGCATCTTGTAGCAGGCGCTGCTGCGCGTCGTTCAGGTGCGAAATAAGCTGCGCACCCTCAGTGAGCATCCAATCCAGCCCGCGATCGGTCTTGCGCTCCAGCACCTTTTCGCCTTGAGTGGCCAGGTGCAGATGGCCGAGCAGGTCGCCAACCTGGGCGCAATGCTGGGCGTTGGCGTCCTTGATGTGCTTGCCGGCCAGGCGCGGTTGCAGCAACGCCGGTTTGCCCTTCAGCTCGCGAAGCGCCACACCGTCGGTGGTGCGCAGCGCGTAAGGCACCGGCAGGTCGGCGTCATGAAGTACGTCGAGCAGTTCGATGAAGAATGGCATTTCTGCGACCGGGCCGCGTTCAACCAGGGTCAGGACGAACTCGCCCTGTTCCAGGCTGATAAAGAAATTGGTGTTTTCGCTACCGGCGGCAATCCCCTGGAAATCAAGCAGGCGGCCGAGCCCGTAAGGGGCGAGAAAGGTTTCCAGCTCGGGCCGAGCCAGCGGGGTGAACACAGACATGGTTAAAACTGCCAGTACGGGCGCCGTGGTGTGCGGCGCCAATTTAAGTTAAGAAATCATTTCCATTCGAAAATCTTCCATGACGGGATCAGCATATCCGGCTGGTCAGAGCGAATGAAATTCGCATCGGTTCCGTCCGCGCGCACCAGGAAATACGGTGGCGCGCCCTTCACGGTGACCTTGATCGCGTACAGGAAACCGTTTTGGCGGTACTCCTGGATGGTTCTGTCACCCTCGGTGCGGATCGTGACTTCCGGGTCTCCTGAGGGCGCGGTGTCAGCTGCCGTGGCGGCCAGCGGCAAGAACGCAATCAAACCGGTCAACAACAGGCGATTTACTGTACGCATGATAACCTTGTCCCTTTGTCGTCATTGGTCCGGCTATTCTAGCGCCTGACCCGCCGAAAAGGTTGATCCTGCTCATGAGCCAAGCCCCCCTCGTCCTGGTGGACGGTTCTTCTTATCTGTACCGCGCCTTTCACGCGCTGCCACCGCTGACCACCTCCAAAGGCCTGCCGACCGGTG
This sequence comes from Pseudomonas sp. IB20, assembly GCF_009707325.1. Classification (NCBI taxonomy): domain Bacteria; kingdom Pseudomonadati; phylum Pseudomonadota; class Gammaproteobacteria; order Pseudomonadales; family Pseudomonadaceae; genus Pseudomonas; species Pseudomonas gelidaquae. The sequence continues at coordinate 83,956 of NZ_CP046103.1, forward strand.
CGGTCAAGGGCGTGTTGAACATGCTCAAAAGCCTGCGCAAGCAGTATCCGGGCAGCCCGTTCGCCGTCGTATTCGACGCCAAGGGTGGGACCTTTCGCGATGACATGTACGCCGAATACAAGGCCAACCGCCCGAGTATGCCCGATGACATGCGCCTGCAAATCGAGCCGCTGCACCAAAGTGTGATCGCGCTTGGCTTCCCGTTGCTGTGCGTCGAAGGCGTGGAGGCCGATGACGTAATCGGTACTTTGGCCCGCAGCAGTGCGGCGGCGGACCGCCCGGTGGTGATTTCTACCGGTGACAAAGACATGGCGCAGTTGGTCGACGGGCACATTACCTTGGTCAACACCATGACCGGTAGCGCGATGGACATTGAGGGCGTGAAGGAGAAATTCGGTGTCGCTCCGGAGCAGATCATCGATTACCTGGCGCTGATGGGCGATTCGTCGGACAACATCCCAGGCGTTCCGGGCATTGGGCCGAAGACTGCTTCCGGCCTTCTGGTGGGCGTAAACGGCGGCCTCAAAGAGCTTTATGAGCAGCTGGATATCGTACCGACCCTGCCGATCCGCGGGGCCAAGAATCTGCCGGCCAAGCTCGAAGAGCATAAGGCGATGGCATTCCTGTCCTATCAGCTGGCGACGATCAAGATCGACGTGCCGCTGGATGTGGGGCTGGACGATCTGCACCTGATCGAGCCGGACCGCGAAAAGTTGCTGGAGCTGTATACGCTGCTTGAGTTCAAGAGCTGGATTGACGAGATTCAGCGCGATGCCAAGCGTGTTGAGCTCAAGGCGTCGACTGAGGCTGCTCCGGCTGCTGAAGAAGTGATTGAGGCGGCTGCGCCGGTGGAAGCGTCTTACACCACCATCCTTGACCAGGCCACGTTCGACACTTGGCTAAAAAAGCTGAATGCCGCAAAACTGTTTGCTTTCGACACCGAAACCACCGGGATCGACGCCCAGCAGGCGCAGTTGGTAGGCGTTTCCTTTGCCGTGCAGCCGCATGAAGCAGCCTACATCCCGCTGACCCATTCCTACATCGGCGCGCCGGAGCAGTTGGATCGCGACACGGTTCTGTTGGCGTTGAAGCCGCTGCTGGAAGACTCGACCAAGCTCAAGGTCGGGCAGCACGCCAAGTTCGACATGAACATCCTGGCCAACTGCGCCATCGGTGGCGACCCTGCGCAAGGCATCACCGTGCGCGGCATTGCCTTCGACACCATGCTTGAATCCTACGTGTTGAACTCCACCGCGACCCGGCATGACATGGACAGCCTGGCCAAGAAGTACCTGGACTACGACACCGTCAGCTTCCAGGACATCGCCGGCAAAGGCGCCAAGCAGCTGACGTTCGACCAGATCGCGCTTGAGCAGGCTGGCCCGTATGCCGCCGAAGATGCCGACGTGACCCTGCGCCTGCATCAGGCCTTGCATGCACAGCTGGCGGCCATACCGAGCCTGGCCAGTGTGCTGACGGACATCGAAATACCGCTGGTGCCCGTGCTGGCGCGTATCGAGCGCCAGGGTGCGCTGGTGGATAAGGAGCTGCTGGGTATCCAGAGCATCGAACTCGGTAACAAGATGGTTGAGCTGGAGCGCCAGGCGTTCGAGATCGCTGGTGAAGAGTTCAACCTGGGTTCGCCCAAGCAGCTCGGGGCGATTCTCTATGAAAAACTTGGCTTGCCGGTACTGAAGAAGACCGGCAAGGGCCAGGCGTCCACGGCTGAGGAAGTGCTGGCCAAGTTGGCCGAAGACGACTTCCTGCTGCCCAAGGTACTGATGCAGTACCGCAGCATGAGCAAGCTGAAAAGCACTTACACCGACCGCCTGCCGGAGCAGATTAACCCGCGTACCGGGCGCATTCACACGTCTTATCATCAGGCTGTGGCCGCGACCGGGCGCTTGTCGTCCAGCGATCCGAACCTGCAGAACATCCCGGTACGTACCGCTGAAGGGCGGCGGATTCGCCAGGCGTTTGTCGCGCCAAAAGGCTACAAGCTGCTGGCGGCGGACTATTCGCAGATCGAGCTGCGGATCATGGCGCACTTGTCCAAGGACGAGGGCTTGATGAATGCGTTCCGTAACGATTTGGACGTGCACACCGCTACGGCGGCCGAGGTGTTCAAGGTTGAATTGGCTGAAGTCAGTTCCAACCAGCGTCGCAGTGCCAAGGCGATCAACTTTGGCCTGATTTACGGCATGGGCGCGCAGAAGCTGGGTAAGGACATTGGCGTCGATACCAAGACCGCCAAGGCCTACATCGATGTGTACTTCGCGCGCTACCCCGGCGTTCGCGAGTACATGGAACGCACGCGCGCCCAGGCGGCCGATCAAGGCTATGTCGAAACCTTCTTCGGGCGCCGGCTGTACTTGCCGGATATCAATTCCAACAAGCCTCAGGAGCGAGCGGCGGCCGAGCGCACGGCGATCAACGCGCCGATGCAGGGCACCGCAGCGGACATCATCAAGAAAGCCATGGTGTTGGTGGATAATTGGCTGACTGAGTCGGGCCTGGATGCCAAGGTCATCCTGCAAGTGCACGATGAACTGGTGCTGGAGGTGCGTGAGGATCTGGTTGCAGAGGTCAGCGAGAAGATCCGCGAGCACATGAGCGCGGCGGCCAAGCTGGATGTGCCTTTGGTAATAGACGTGGGCGTTGGCGATAACTGGGACGAGGCGCATTGATTTCGCGGCTCTGCCGTCACCGGGCGTGGTGGCAGAGCGCTTTAGATCAGAAACGGGCGCCAGTTATTTCCAATAGTTTTTTGGACCTGCCGGAACTTAACCCGTGAACTGCTACTCAGAGTTACTGAATGGGTGGTGAAGCCCTTCAATGCTCCTATGTTGTGTTAAGTGTTGGCAGATATCTGGACCCCGCCCTAGCGGTCCGGAACTTGGACCCCGAACTTCCCCTCCCCATACGAAGTCCGGGGTTTTTTTTGCCTGCAGAAAAGTTATTCCGCGATTTCCGCGCCTTTGTCGGCTAATTCCATCCAACCGGCCAGCACGGTGTAGGCTTCTTCCAGGCCCATGCGCTTAGGCGCTGAGAATAGCTGGATGGTGATCGCATCACCCCAACCCTTACGGATTTCGGACTGCACTTTGAGCAGCGTGTTCTTGGCCGCGCCGTAGGTCAGCTTGTCGGCCTTGGTCAGCAGGATATGCATCGGCATGCCGCTGGCGACGGCCCAATCGAGCATCAACAGGTCGAAGTCGGTCATTGGATGACGGATGTCCATCATCAGAATCAGACCCTTCAAACTCTCGCGACCACCCAGATAAGCCTCCAGGTGACGCTGCCAGTGCAGCTTCAACGGGATGGGTACTTTTGCATAACCGTAGCCCGGCAGGTCGACCAGACGCCGATCATCGTCTAGCTTGAAGAAATTGAGAAGTTGCGTGCGGCCCGGGGTTTTCGAGGTACGCGCCAGGCTGGCGTGGGTCAGGGTGTTCAACGCGCTGGATTTGCCGGCGTTGGAACGGCCAGCAAAGGCGACTTCAAAGCCTTCGTCATCGGGGCATTGGTCCACTTTGGCGGCGCTGAGCATGAACGTGGACTGTTGGCACAGGCCGAGGATGGGGTTCTTGAGTTGCATGAGATTTCCGATGTGGGCGGTGCCGAAAAAGGGTGCGGCAAGCGGTGTCGTTTCCGTTTCAGTAGCGCCAGTATATAATGCCGCAGATTTTGTGTGTGCTTTGTCCCAGCGAAGGATGAAGTTCACGGGAGCGAAAGACCTTCATTGCGCATTAGAACGCAAAACGCTCTCAAACCCTGAAAAGGTCGATGTATGACCCGATGGTTGCTCGCTTTTGGTGTCCTGATTCCGCTTTACGGCGCTCAGGCTACACAGGATCCGGAGGCGGTGTACAACCGAGTTTGCGTGGCTTGCCATGCCGGCCAACTGCCCAATGCCCCTAAACGGGGTGACCAGGTAGCTTGGGCGCCCAGACTGGCGCAAGGTATGGACACGCTGGTGCAACACGTGACCCAGGGTTTCAAGGCAATGCCGCCGCGTGGTTTGTGCATGGACTGCAGTACTGAGGATTACCAGGCCATCATTGAGTTGATGGTGAGTAAACCCGGTAGATAACTCTTAAACCCTTAGCCGTAGTTGGATTAGCTGATGAACAAACTGATCGTGAGTCTGCTGTTGACCTTGGGCATCACCGGTGTTGCCCATGCTGCAGGCGACGCTACAGCGGGCCAGGCGAAAGCCGCCGTTTGTGGTGCTTGCCATGGACCGGATGGCAATAGCCCGGCGCCGAACTTCCCCAAACTGGCCGGCCAGGGTGAGCGTTACCTGACCAAGCAGATGCACGACATCAAGGATGGCAAGCGCACGGTGTTGGAAATGACCGGCCTGCTGACTAACCTCAGCGATCAGGACCTGGCGGACATCGCGGCGTATTTTGCCAGCCAGAAGGGCAGTGTGGGAGCTGCCGATCCGAAGCTGGTCGACAAAGGCCAGGCGTTGTTTCAGGGTGGCAAGCTCGCTGAAGACCAGCCCATCGGCGGCATGCCCGCCTGTAAGGCTTGCCACATCGCAGGCGGCAGTGGCCTGGCAGAGGCTGGCTTCCCTCACCTGAGTGGTCAGCACGCCCAATACACCGCCAAGCAATTGAAGGAATTCCGCGAGAAGGTTCGCTACATCGATGGCGATGCCAGCAACAAAATGATGACTGACATTGCGGCAAAGCTGTCGGATAAAGATATTGAAGCACTGTCCAGCTATATCCAGGGCCTGCACTGATGAGTCCGGCGACGTTAACGCTCGATTAATCCATCGATGCAAGCATAAAAAGGGTGGCTTAGGCCGCCCTTTTTTGTGGCCGGTGCCGGTACACTAACGAACTCATGCCCGCGTAGACCTGTCACAACTAAAGGTCGCGTGAGGCGACTTTATTTGTCCAGGAGTAAAGCATGCGTAATCTGATCCTCAGCGCCGCTCTCGTCACTGTCAGCCTCTTCGGCATGACCGCACAAGCTGCCGACGTGCCGCTTGAAGCCGGTAAAACCTACGTTGAATTGGCCAACCCGGTCCCGGTTTCGGAGCCAGGCAAGATCGAAGTGGTGGAGCTGTTCTGGTATGGCTGCCCGCATTGCTACGCCTTTGAGCCGACCATCAATCCATGGGCCGAAAAACTCCCGTCTGACGTTAATTTCCGTCGCATCCCGGCCATGTTCGGCGGCCCATGGGATGCCCATGGTCAGCTGTTCCTGACCCTGGAAGCCATGGGTGTGGAGCACAAAGTCCACAACGCCGTGTTCGAAGCTATCCAGAAGCAAGGTAAGCGCCTGACCAAGCCTGAAGAAATGGCTGATTTCGTCGCCACTCAAGGCGTCGACAAGGATAAGTTCCTGGCTACCTTCAACTCCTTCGCCATCCAAGGTCAGATCAAGCAGGCCAAGGAACTCGCGCAGAAATACGGCGTGCAAGGCGTACCGAGCATGGTCGTTAACGGCAAATACCGTTTCGACCTGGGCACTACCGGTGGTCCTGAGCAAACCCTCAACGTTGCCGACCAACTGATCGCCAAAGAGCGCGCAGCCAAGTAAGGGGCCTACCATGCGCCGCTGGGGTACTGAACGCGTCGTTGGCCTGCACGACCCGCAGGTCAACGAGCACCACCTGGAAACCACAGGCCTGCCGGCAGACAGCCGCTTGCGCCTGCTCAGCTTCAATATTCAGGTGGGCATCAGTACCGAGAAGTATCGGCACTACATCACCCGTGGTTGGCAGCACCTGCTGCCACACAACGGGCGGGCCGTTAACTTGCAAAAGATCGGCCATCTGCTGAACGACTTCGACTTGGTCGCCCTGCAGGAGGTCGACGGCGGCAGCATACGCTCCGGCTATATCAACCAAGTGGAACACTTGGCCCAGCTCGGCGCGTTCCCGTACTGGTATCAGCAACTCAACCGCAACCTCGGGCGCCTGGCGCAGCACAGCAATGGTGTGCTCAGCCGCTTGAAGCCGACTGCCATCGAAGATCACCCCTTGCCAGGCCCTAAGGGCCGGGGGGCGATCCTTGTGCGTTTCGGCGAAGGCCCTGAAGCCTTGGTCGTGGTGATGATGCACCTGGCGCTCGGGGGGCGTACGCGCAACCTGCAGCTCGCCTATATTCGTGAATTGATTGGCAACTACAAACACCAGGTACTGATGGGTGACATGAACACCCATGCCAACGACCTGCTGCAGAATTCCCCGTTGCGGGACCTCGGGCTACTGGCGCCGCAAGTCGAAGCCACGTTTCCCAGCTGGCGCCCGCAACGCTGTCTTGACCATATCCTGCTTAGCCCCACCCTCACGCTCGAAAGCGTGCAGGTGCTGGCGCAGCCCATCTCCGATCACCTGCCGGTCGCGGTAGAGATTCGTCTGCCGGGTTCGCTCACGGCTGATGCATTACCCGCGTTGAGCCCAGGCCCTCGCGGACCCCTTGCATGAGCGACGACACCCAGCGCTGGAAAGAGAAATACCTCAAAAGCATCGAGCAGCAAGACAAGCTCGAGCGCCGCTGGGCTGCCCGCCTCGACCTGCTGCGCAGAGGGCTGGTGCGCAGCACGCTGGCGGCGGAAGGGACCGACCGCGCGGTCGACCAATGCATGAAGGAGATGCGCGACGTGGTGCGTACCGACGACATGGACGCCGCCCTCGCCGCCTTGCTGCCGCGTTTGGAAAAAGCCGTGCTGGATTCGGAGCAGCGCCGCGAAACGCGCGTCGACCAGATGAGCACTGCACTCACAGCCCTGGTCGCGCAGCTGCAAAAGCTGCCGCTGCCGCGTGAGGTGGCCCGCCCGCTGAAAACCTTCGCCAAGCAACTGGATAGCCGAGTCGGACAGGCGCGGGAGATTCCGCTGCTACTCAGTGAGCTGAGCAGCCTGCAGGGGCAAGCCCTCAATAACCTGGAGCCGGACGGCGAAACCACGCGCCCTGGGCCAGGCCTGCTGCAACGCCTGTTTGGCGCGAAGGAAGTCTCAAATGACGCGCCGCTGGTCGAAGCCACGCCAGAGCTGGCTGCACCAAAGCCCGCTGCGCCCAAACCCGCGCCTGAGCCTCAAGAGCCGGCGCAATCCGAAGAACTGACAAAAGCTTTGCGCGCCTTCGCGCCGTTGCCGCAAGCACCGACACCCTCGCAGCCTGAACGTGTTGCACCCGTACTGCAGAGGCCGCTGGTGAAACATTTGTGTTCGAAGCTCCGGCATCAGTGGAGGCTACCGTCCTGTCTGTCGAGGCGCCTGAACCCGAGACGCCTGTGCCGCCGACAGAGGAAGCTGCTCCCGAAAGCGCGCTCGCCGCATTTATCGAAGAGCCGCAGGCTGCGGTCGACACGCCGGAGCAAACCACCATCGGCAGTCTGTCCCTGCCGCCGGTGCTGGAGAGCCCCGAGCCCGATCCGGATGAACTGCAATCGGACGGCATCTACGCTCTGCCTGACTCGCCGGAGCCGTCCTACAGCTCCGTCGCCAAGCATATCGAAGACACTTTGCTCGGCCTGCTGGAAGACCTGTCGCTGCCTGAGCGTCACCGGCCCCAGGCCGAAGCCATGCGCGAGCGCCTGGCCCACGGCTTGAACTGGTACGAGTTGCTGCCGATCCTCGACGACCTGGCCGTGCTGATGCTGGCGATCACCGACAGTGGCCAACACGAGTTCGAAGCCTACCTCAAGCAGCTCAACGAGCGCCTCGAGGCATTCCAGGGCCACCTGCAGGTAGCCAGTGAAGGCCATGCCGACAGCCGCTCGGCCGCTCAGGAGCTGGACACGCAGATTCGTGAACAGGTCGACGGTCTGCAAAGCAGCGTGCAGGACGCGGCCGATCTGGACAGCCTCAAGCACGTGCTGGAGAGCCACCTCGAAGGCCTGCTCGGCACGATGGACGCGCACCAGCAGCAGCGTGACCAGCGCGAGCAGGAAGTGGCAGCGCGCCTCAAAGGTCTGGCTGAGCGGGTGGCGAGCATGGAGCAAGAAGCCCAAGGCTATCGCGAGCATCTGGAAGTACAGCGCCAGAAGGCTTTGATCGATCCGCTCACCGGCCTGCCCAATCGTGCGGCCTGGAGCGAGCGCCTGGATCATGAAGTGAATACCTGGCACCAGAGCGGCAATAACCTGTCGCTGGCCATGCTGGACCTGGACCATTTCAAGCGCATCAACGACGGCTACGGCCACCTGGCGGGCGACAAGGTGCTGAAGATCATCGCCAATGTGTTGCGCAAACGCCTGCGCCCCACTGACTTTATCGCGCGTTTCGGTGGTGAAGAGTTTGTGTTGCTGATGCCGGACTCAGCCTTGACGGATGCCCTCGCCGTGGGCGAAGTGCTGCGTGCCGCGATCGAAGCGTGCCCTTTCCACTTCAAGGGCGAGCCGGTAACGATCACGGTCTCCATGGGTGTGGCGCAGTTCCAGCCGGGTGAGCGCAGTGACCTGGCGCTCAAGCGCGCCGATGAGGCGCTTTACCGTGCGAAGGCGGCGGGACGTAATCAAGTGCAGGCGGCCTAAAATATGTTCCATTTTTGTAATTTGGCCGCTCAGCCACAAACGGTACGTTACACTATTGCATTATCGTCTTCAGCGTAATGTCTTCTGCTATGAAATCCTTTTGCATCGCCTTTATGTTCCTCCTGCTCGCCGGCTGCGCCAGTGGCCCGCGCCTGGACACCAGCCACCCGTCGGTCAACCACGATAACCGCGTGCAGTTCGTGGTCGTCCATTACACCGCAACCAACCTTGAACGCTCCCTGGCGCTGTTAACCCACGGCCAGGTCAGCAGTCATTACCTGATCGGTGACGACGCCTCTGGCACCATTTACAAATTGGTGGACGAGAGCCAGCGTGCCTGGCACGCCGGGCAAAGCGAGTGGATGGGCCGTACCTGGCTCAACTCCAGCTCCATCGGTATCGAGATCGTCAACCCAGGCTATCGCGACACACCGACGGGCCGTGTCTGGTACCCGTATTCCGAGGCGCAGGTGCAGTCGTTGGTGGTGTTGCTCAAGGACATCAGCAAGCGCAATGGCATCGATCCCAAGAACATCATCGGCCATAGCGACATCGCGCCGCTGCGCAAGCTCGATCCGGGCCCGTTGTTTCCGTGGAAGCGTTTAGCGGCTGAGGGTTTGGGGATCTGGCCGGACGCGCAAGTCGTTGCTCGATTCCAAGTGCAGTACGCGGCTGACCTGCCGAGCGTCACCTGGTTCCAGGAAGAGCTGGCACGCCTGGGCTACCAGACACCGCAGACCGGCGAGTTGGATGTCGCCACACGGCATGTGATCGCGGCGTTCCAGATGCACTTCCGGCCAGCGCTGTTTGATGGCACGCCGGATGCTGAAAGTGCTGCGATATTGCGCGCATTGAACCGCAGTTAAGCGTGTAAGCCGATTCAAAATGTGGGAGCGGGCCCGCCACAGCAAGCCCGCTCCCACATTGTGTGCGCGCATTGAACCGCAGTTAAGCGTGTAAGCCGATTCAAAATGTGGGAGCGGGCCCGCCACAGCAAGCCCGCTCCCACATTTTGTTCGGCGCGGCCGGTAGGTAACCCGAGTAGTCAGACTACAGCGGCAACGCCATATAGAACTGCGTACCTTGCCCCGGCCGCGAATACACACCCATGCGGCCACCGTGCAGTTGCACGATCTCTTTGCACAGTGCCAGCCCCAGGCCGGCGCCGCCTTTCTTGCGGCCCACCTGCACGAAGGGTTCGAAAATCCGCCCCTGCTGGCCGTAGGCGATGCCTTCGCCGTTATCTTCGACGCTGATAATCACGCGCTCGCCATGGCGGCGTGCCTGCAGGCGAATTTGCCCGCCATCGGCGGTATGGCGCAATGCGTTGCCTAACAGGTTGTCGAGTACACGCTCAAGCTGAGCCTGGTCTGCATACAGCCTGGGCAAATCAGGTTGGGCTTCCACCAGCAATTCAATGTTCTGAGCACTCGCCAGCTCAGTGAAACGCGCTCGTGCGTGCTCCAGCAGGTCGGTGACATCACAGGGCCCCAAGGTGAGTTTTTGCAGGCCATTCTGGTAGCGCGAAAAGTTGAGCAAGTCGTTGATCAACTGCATCAGGCGCTGCATTTCTTCATTGACCGTATCCAGCAAGTCCGCTTCACGGGAATCCGCCGGAAACTTTGCCCGCTCGCGAAACAGTCCGAAGGCCATGTGCATGCCGGTCACCGGCGTGCGCAGTTCGTGGGAGGCACGCAACACGAATTCGCTGCGCACGCGCTCAAAGGCACGCTGTTCGGTGACGTCATGCAACACCATCACTGCCCCGAGGATATGCCCCTGGGTGTGGCTGACCGGCGTCAGGCTGTAGGTCAGCAGGCGCAGTTCGCCTTCAACCTCCACTTCCAGATCTTCCGGCGCCCGCTCGAGGTTGCCGCCGCGCAGTACTAGCTGCAACTGTTCATCCATTTCCGCGCGGCCCAGCGCCTCGCCCAGGCCCTGGCCTAAACGTGCCTCGTCCCAGCCCAACTGGCGCTGAGCGACGGGGTTGAGATGCTCCAGGCGGCCTTGGCGGTCGATCATCAACAGACCGTCGTCGATGCTGTCGAGCACCGCTTGCAGGCGCTGCTGGCCAGCCAGCAATTCATCGACATTGGTCGCCTGATGCTGGCGCAACGCTTCGGCCATGATGCCGAAGCGCCGGGTCAGCAGGTTCATTTCCGCTGCTGAAGAGATCGGCAGCGTCACTTCGAAATCGCCCTGCCCGATCTTGTCGGCGGCTTTGGCCAAGGCTTCGATCGGCCCGCCAAAGCGCCGGGCGATGCCATGGGCGGTGATGAAGCCGATGATCAACACCGCCAGGCCCACCAGGCCCAGAAGACCGGCAATCAACAGCGCTCGGTCGCGGGATTTGTGTTCGCTGGCGTTGATATTCTCCAAGGCTTGTTTGTGTTCGGAGATCAGGCCGTTGCGCAACGCATTAAAGGTTTCGGTCAGCTTTTGGTTTTTATTGTTGATCAGCGAGCTTTGCTGGGCCTCGTCAAATGCCTTGATAAAATTCAGGTAGTCAACGCGTGCCTGGCTGAACCCGCTGAGCCTGCCGTCTTGCTGTTCATGGGCGATGCCCTCATCCAGCAAGGCGAAGTATTGCTGTTTTGAGGTTTTCAGCACCTCGGGGTCCGGTTTCTCCTGCAACATCAGGATCAACTGGTCGCCCAAGGTCTGGCGCAGCTTGAGGCCAAGGTCCAGGGTGATGAAGTTGCTGCGGATCAGCGACTCCTGGCTCTTGGCCATTTGCATAACACTGACCAGTCCCAGGACCAGTCCCAGCAGGGCGACGGTGATCAGCGCTGAGATACTCAGGAATAAACGAGTGCGCAGTTTCATCGCTAGCTTCATAAGGTACAGCTCACAAGTTGTACTGTTTGCGTTTGCGGTACAGGGTCGACGCGTCGATGCCGAGAGTACGGGCCGCCTGGTCCAGGGTGTCGCTGGTGGCAAGTACCGCGCCGATGTGGGCTTTCTCCAGCTCATCCAGGCTCAACGCCGCGCCAATACGCGGTGCATTGTTGGTCGGCTGTTCGGCCATGCCGAGGTGGCTGATTTCAACCTTTTCCTGTGGGCAGATAATGCTGGCTCGCTCTACAACGTTTCGTAGCTCTCGAATATTCCCTGGCCAGCGGTAGTTGAGCAGCGCTTCTCGGGCGTCATCGCTGAAACCGCGAGCGGGCCGCGCGTACTCTTTGACGAAGCGCGCCAGGAAGCGGTCGGCGAGGGTCAGGATGTCTTCGCTACGTTCACGCAGCGGCGGCAGGTGCAAGGTGATGACGTTGAGGCGATAGAGCAAGTCTTCGCGGAAACGGCCGTCGCGCACCATGTCTTCGAGGTTCAGGTTGGTGGCCGCCAGGATGCGCACATCGGCGCGCCGGGTGACCGGGTCGCCTACGCGCTCATATTCTTTGTCCTGAATGAAGCGCAATAACTTGGGTTGTAAGGTGAGGGGAAAATCGCCGATCTCGTCGAGAAACAGCGTGCCGCCGTCCGCTTGGTTGACGCGGCCCAAGGTGCTCTCACTGGCACCGGTAAACGCACCACGGCTATGGCCGAACAATTCGCTTTCCATCAGCTCGGCCGTGAGTGACGGGCAGTTGATGGTCACGCAGGACTTCTTCGAGCGCTTGCTCCAGCCATGAATAGCCCGGGCCAATTCACCTTTACCGGTACCGGACTCGCCGAGGATCAAGATGTTGGCGTCGGTGCCCGCGACTTGGCGCGCGGTCTCCAGCACCACCATCATGGCCGGGCTGTGGGAATCGAGGCCGTCTTTGGGTTGGCGCACTTCGCCTTCCAGCGCTTCCAGGCGTGCCGAGAGTTGGCGCACTTCCAACTGCTTGGCGGTGGCCAGGCGCAATTGGTCAGGGCTGCATGGCTTGACCAGGTAGTCGGCGGCGCCGGCCTGGATCGCGTCGACCGCGGTATCCACGGCGGAATGCGCGGTAACAATCACCACGCGCATCCACGGCGCCTGAATGCGCATCTGGGCCAGTACGTCCAGGCCATTGTCTTCGCCCAGGCGCAGGTCCAAAAAGCACAGGTCGAACACCTGGCGTTGCATCAGGGCGTCGGCTTGGGCGGCGCTGTTGGCGGTGGCTACGGTATAGCCTTCATCTTCCAGGCAGTAACGGAAGGTGCGAAGGATCGCGGATTCGTCATCCACTAAAAGAATACGGCCTTGAAGTTCCTTGGCTGATTCCATCTGTCCCGCGCTCCTTAATATAAATGATGGTGTTTAGTCCCGGAATAATCGGGCAAGTTGCATGGTTTATTCTGATTGATAAAAAGCACCTTCGCGCAGGTATCTGCACACCCCTCTACAAACGCGCTGGTTGATGGCGTTTTCATGCCCTCTTGCCACTTCGGCAACTCGATATCCGATTTCGATCCCTTGACCCGACCATTGACCATCGTGCATTTCGCACGGCCTGGATAGGGGCATCGTGCAGGATGCTGGGCTCAGCGGCTGTAATGTATTTATAACTATCTGATTCTATTGAGTTTTATTTTGTAAAAGATCTGGCATGCACCCTGCAATACCTCTCCCAACAGTGTCATGACCGAATATTCAGAATGCGGGAGAAATGCAGCATGACTCGCCAAAGCCTCAGCCAATTGCGTGTATCGCCACTGCGCTTGCAGCAAGGTCTGTTCGCCAGCCTGGCCTTGATGGTCACGTTGATTGCCGGCCAGCAGATGCAGCATTGGCAGCAGAGTCAGCAGCAAGCCCCGCAATTTGAACGTCCGATGATGACCCAGACCCATTTCCGTTCCGTTGGCAGCGCGACTGCCGATGTAACCGCCCCGCAATTGAGAGTGGCTGACCAGGGTTCGACCCTGGGCGAATTGCCCGCTCAAGAGCGTTGGGTGTTCTAGGCAACAAAAGGTCGCTTGTGTTGAGCGGCGCACTGCACTACCGCTGTTACCCCTCTAGAAGCGTAAGGAGAATTACCATGTTGAGTTGGGCAATCACATTTCTGATCATCGCCATTGTGGCTGCAGTCCTGGGCTTCGGTGGTATCGCGGGCACCGCCACGGGTATCGCAAAAATTCTGTTTGTGGTCTTCCTGGTGATGTTCATCGCTTCGTTCTTCTTTGGTCGTCGCGGCCGAGGCTGAATATGACCACTTTGTCTATCAAAGCCATTGCTGCCGCCCTGCTCTTGGGCGGTAGCGGCCTGGTGATGGCCGCCAATGACGGCCAATCCCGGGCCAACGAGTTGATCAGTGCGGACAAGCAGTACCGCGAAACCTGGCAAAGCGTGGTGAAGAAAGAAGAGCGCCTGCCGGAATGGGTGATGAACCTGTCGGGTACGGCCGAACAAATGAATGCGCTGGAAGAAGATGGCGAGAAATACTTGGTCGGGCCGCTCTGCGAAACAGCAGATACCTGCTTGAACAAGCGCCTGATCGTTGCCTTCAGCTACGACAAGGAAGATGCCTACGCCATGTTGGTACAAGTCCCGGCCGGTCTGCCGGCAGACAAGTCCCCGACACGGCATGCCGACTACCGTTTCATCGGTAAGCCGAACGAAGGCATGCAAAAGCTGCTGATGGAGCAGCTTAAGAAAGATCCGAATTGGTACTAGGTTCCGTCTGACGCTTCTGTCGTCAACGGGGCCGGCGTCCATAGAAAGAAGCTCCTTCGCTTCTTTCTGTCTGCATCGCCCGCCAAGGGTGATGCATGACCAGGGGGCCGGGTTGCTCTGATCCATCGAGGTCGGCGTGACCTACGGGTACAGGGAGTGCCTGCGCAAGGGCCGGGTCAGGCGAAAAGCTGCGACGCAAGTTCACAAGTCCTCAAGCTTGCTGAACTTGCGGCGGGCTTATGGCACCCATTGCCCATCTTGTATGTTGTCCATAGCCGCTATTTTCTTTTCTGTCTCTTCGCAAACATTACTTGGTGTGTCGCGGTGACCTTCTATCGAGAAAATTTTGCGCGTGCCATAGGACATATCCGACGCCAAGCTCATCAAATCCCAGGCATTTTTGCCAGCGACTGAAGGTCGTCCAAAATCTCTGAGCGAGCCGGTATTGGCCGGTTAACGGCATATTCACCTGCCTAAATGGCGTATTTGAACTGACCGTTCGGACAGTTATTTACAAAAAAAGCCATGCCGATTCGGCATAGGGTAGGCGTTTACGGCATTAGACGTCGCTCTCTTGCATGGGAATAGTTGCGCCTTTTTTCGCCTGCCAGTAAGCCATTTCGGCCATGCGGCGGTGACCTTCTACGGAGGCAGATGCACACACTTTTTCGCTTCCGAGCGTTCCAGATGGCGCATTTGCCTTAAGTCCACTTGAAGTAAGGGTAATGACATGAAGAAGGCAAAGCTAAGCCTCGCCTGGCAGATCCTCATCGGTTTGGTGTTGGGGATCGCAATCGGTGCAGTGCTCAACCATTTCAGTGCTGAAAAAGCCTGGTGGATCAGCAATGTGTTGCAGCCGGCGGGCGATATCTTTATCCGCCTGATCAAGATGATCGTGATCCCGATTGTGATTTCCTCGCTGATCGTCGGCATCGCCGGTGTGGGTGACGCGAAGAAGCTCGGTCGAATCGGCGTCAAAACCATCCTTTACTTCGAAGTGGTCACCACCATCGCTATCGTGGTCGGCCTGTTGCTCGCCAACCTGTTCCACCCAGGTGCCGGCATCGACATGAGTACCCTGGGTACCGTCGATATCTCCAAGTACACGGCCACTGCCGCCGAAGTGCAGCATGAGCATGCGTTCATCGAGACCATCCTCAACCTGATTCCCTCGAACATTTTCGCCGCCGTCGCCCGTGGCGATATGCTGCCGATCATCTTCTTCTCGGTACTGTTCGGCTTGGGCTTGTCGAGCCTCAAGCCGGAACTGCGCGAGCCGCTGGTAACCATGTTCCAGGGCGTGTCCGAGAGCATGTTCAAAGTCACCCACATGATCATGAAGTACGCCCCCATCGGCGTATTTGCCCTGATCGCGGTGACCGTCGCCAACTTCGGCTTCGCCTCCTTGCTGCCGCTGGCCAAGCTGGTGATCCTGGTTTACGTCGCCATCCTGTTCTTCGCGTTTGTAGTGTTGGGCTTGATCGCGCGCCTGTTCGGCTTCTCGATCCTTAAGCTGATACGCATCTTCAAAGACGAGCTGGTCCTGGCTTACTCCACCGCCAGCTCCGAGACCGTGCTGCCGCGTGTGATCGAGAAGATGGAAGCCTACGGCGCGCCAAAAGCCATTTGCAGCTTCGTGGTGCCGACCGGCTACTCGTTCAACCTCGACGGTTCGACGCTGTACCAGAGCATCGCCGCTATCTTTATCGCCCAGCTGTACGGCATCGACCTGTCGATCGGCCAGCAACTGATGCTGGTGCTGACCCTGATGGTCACCTCCAAAGGCATCGCTGGCGTACCGGGCGTGTCCTTCGTGGTGCTGCTGGCCACCTTGGGCAGCGTGGGTATCCCGCTGGAAGGCCTGGCGTTCATCGCCGGTGTCGACCGCATCATGGACATGGCGCGTACCGCCTTGAACGTGATCGGCAACGCATTGGCCGTACTGGTCATCTCTCGCTGGGAAGGCATGTACGACGACGCCAAGGGCGAGCGCTACTGGAACTCCCTGCCGCACTGGCGCAGCAAGCCAGCTTCGCCAACCGCGCAAGCTACCCGCGGCTGATAGCACGACTGCTTTGAGACAAACCCCGGGAAATCCGGGGTTTGTCGTTTCTGCCAGCCCCGCTATCATTCGCCCATCTTTCGGGGGATTTAACTGATGCTCAATGGCCTGTGGCTTGGCTTTTTTGTCGTGGCAATGGTGTCAGCACTGGCGCAATGGCTGATTGGCGGTAATGCCGGGATTTTTGCGGCAATGGTGGAAAGCATTTTCGCCATGGCCAAACTGTCGGTGGAAGTGATGGTGCTGCTGTTCGGCACCCTGACCTTGTGGCTGGGCTTCTTGCGCATCGCCGAAAAAGCCGGGATCGTCGACTGGCTGGCCAAGGCTCTGGGCCCACTGTTTCGCCGCCTGATGCCGGAAGTACCGGCCGGCCACCCCGCCATTGGCTTGATCACCCTTAACTTCGCCGCCAATGGCCTGGGCCTGGACAACGCCGCCACGCCTATCGGCCTGAAAGCCATGAAGGCGCTGCAGGAACTCAACCCCATCCCCAACACCGCGAGTAACGCGCAGATTCTGTTCCTGGTGCTCAACGCGTCTTCGCTGACGCTGTTGCCGGTGACCATCTTCATGTACCGCGCTCAGCAAGGCGCCGTCGACCCGACGCTGGTGTTCCTGCCAATCCTGCTGGCTACCAGCGCTTCGAGCTTGGTGGGTCTGCTCTCGGTGGCGGTAATGCAGCGCCTGCGGCTGTGGGACCCGGTGGTGCTGGCTTACCTGATTCCCGGCGCGCTGATCCTCGGTGGCTTTATGGCGCTGTTGGCGACCTTGTCCGCCACGGCGTTGGCCGGCTTGTCCTCGATCCTCGGCAACCTGACGCTGTTCGGCCTGATCATGTTGTTTCTAGTGATTGGTGCGCTGCGTAAGGTCAAGGTGTACGAAGCGTTTGTCGAAGGCGCCAAAGAGGGCTTCGACGTTGCCAAGAACCTGCTGCCGTATCTGGTGGCGATGCTCTGCGCGGTGGGCGTGTTGCGCGCATCTGGCGCCTTGGACTTTGGCCTGGAAGGCATTCGCCACGTGGTGGCCTGGACGGGCATGGACACGCGTTTTGTCGACGCGTTGCCGACCGCGATGGTCAAGCCGTTCTCCGGCAGTGCCGCGCGGGCCATGCTGATCGAGACCATGCAGACCCAGGGCGTGGACAGCTTCCCGGCGTTGGTGGCGGCGACGATCCAAGGCAGTACGGAGACCACCTTCTATGTGTTGGCGGTGTACTTTGGCTCGGTGGGGATCCAGCGGGCACGGCATGCCGTGGGATGTGCGTTACTGGCTGAGTTTGCTGGCGTCGTGGCGGCGATTTCGGTGTGCTACTGGTTCTTTGGTTAAGGCTTAGATTGCTATCGCAGGCAAGCCAGCTCCCACCTGTTTGAATGTATTTACACATCAAAATGTGGGAGCTGGCTTGCCTGCGATGAGGCCCTCAGCGTTTCGCAGCAGTATTGCCCTGCTGCACCACCCAATCCACCACCTGCTTATTCAACTGATCCCCCGCCTGCCCAAACGCAGCCACTACGGCCGGCACCTTGGTGTCACCCACCGGCTGGCGCACCTCAAACCGCCGGCTGGCGATAATCCGCTGATCACTCCCGCGCACCAACCGCGCATCCAGGCGGATCACCACGTCCACCGCACTGGCGCGATACTCACTCTGAAACGCCTGCAACTGCCCGCCGAGCTCATAGTCGGCCTGCAGGTTCGTCTCGTCGGTGCTCAGCAGCGTCACGCGCCCATCGCGCTGGAAGCCGTCCATAAAGCGATTGCGCAGCAACACCGGCGTCGGGTCGCTCCAGCGTGAATTCGCGTAGCTGCTGATCAGGTTGCCATTGGGCACCACGGCAATGCGCGGGCTGTCGAGGAATTCGCTGCTCTGCGGCTTGGACACGCGCAACGACCAGCTGACCGGTGTGCCTTGGGTGGGTGTCTGGGCCGAAGCCAGGCGGTACACGTCGGAGGGGTCGGCCTTGGGCAGGATCGAGCACGCGCTGATCAGCGCGAAGGCCACGGGGGCGATCAGTTGGTAAGCGCGCTTCATGGCGTGAACTCCTTATTCTTGTCGCTGCCCAGCAGGTAACCGCTGGGGTTGGCTTCCAGGCGGCGAGAGATGGCGCGCAGCGAACCCAGGGTTTCGCGCAGCTCGCGCACGGCTGGCGCCAGTTCGTTGAGGCCTTGCATGCCGCTGTTCACTGAGTCCTTGTTGTTGGTCAGCAAGGTGTTGATGGTCGCGGTACTTTGCTCGAGGGATTTCATCGCTTGCTCGGCGCTGCCGAAGGCTTGCTTGCCTTGTTCGTTGAGCAAGCCGTTGGCGTTGCGCATCAGCACGGTGGTTTGCTCCAGGGCGGCAGTCGCCTGTTTGCTCACCTGCATCAATTGCTGCATCACCACTTTGATGTCGCCGCGCTGCTCGGCAATCGCGCCGGTGGTTTGCTGCAGGTTGTCCAACGTGTTGCTCAGGCGCTCGACGTTCTCGCGGGAGAACATGTGGTTGGCGTTGTGCAGCAGCAGGTTAATGCTGGTCATCAGGTCGTTGCTGTTATTGAGCAGGCGTGCGATCGGCGAGGGCGAGGCGATGATTTCTGGCAGGTTGCCGTCTTTGCCCTTGAGCTCCGGGCTTTGCGGTGTGCCGCCGCTGAGCTGGATGATCGAGGTGCCGGTGATGCCGGTCAGGGCCAGCTTGGCCTGGGTGTCTTCCTTGATCGGCGTCTGCCCGGACAGGCGGATGCGTGCGAGTACACGGCGCGGGTCTTTGGGGTCCAGGCGCAGGCTGATCACATCGCCGACCTTGATCCCGCTGTACTGTACCGAACTGCCCTGGGACAGGCCGCTGACGGCCTCGTTGAACACCACTTCATAGTCCTGAAAGGCGCTATCGACGCTGGACTTGGCCAGCCACAGGCCAAACAGCATCGCGCCGACTACCACGATCACGCTGAACAGACCGATCATCACATGATGGGCTCGGGTTTCCATGTCATACCTCGTTGAGCGATTGAGCGGCATTCAATGCCGCGCGGCCCCGGGGGCCGTGGAAATATTCGTGAATCCAGGCGTCGTCCGTTTCCGAGACGACATCGATGGCATCGGCCACCAGCACTTTTTTCTGCGCCAGCACCGCCACGCGGTCGGTGATGGTGTATAGCGTGTCCAGGTCGTGGGTGACCAGGAACACACTCAAGCCCAGCGCATCGCGCAGGGTCAGGATCAGTTGGTCGAATTGCGCGGCGCCAATCGGGTCGAGGCCGGCGGTGGGTTCGTCGAGAAACAGGATGTCCGGGTCCAATGCCAACGCCCGCGCCAAGGCCGCGCGCTTGATCATGCCGCCGGAGAGTGACGATGGGTACTTGTCCGCCGCCGACAGCGGCAACCCCGCAAGGGCAAGCTTGACCGCAGCCAGGTGCTCGGCATCGGCGCGGCTGAGGCCGGCGTGTTCGATCAATGGCAGCGCGACGTTCTCGGTGACGGTCAGCGAGGAAAACAGCGCGCCTTTCTGGAACAGCACGCCGAAGCGCCGTTCCACCAGTGAGCGCTCATGTTCGGACAGGCTTGGCAGGTTCTTGCCGAACACCCGCACTTCGCCTTCGCTGGGGCGGCGCAGGCCGACGATGCTGCGCAGCAACACCGACTTGCCGCTGCCGGAGCCGCCGACCACTGCCAGGATCTCGCCTTTATACAACTCCAGGTCGAGGTTTTCATGCACGCTCTGGCTGCCAAAGCGGTTGCACAGGCCGCGCACTTCGATCACCGCCTCAGTGGGCGCACGGTGTAGACGACTCACCAGCCCATCTCCATAAAGAACAGTGCGGCGACGGCATCCAGCACGATCACCACAAAGATCGATTGCACCACGCTGGAGGTGGTGTGGGCGCCGACCGACTCGGCGCTGCCGCTGACCTTGAAGCCTTCGAGGCAGCCAATCGCGGCAATCAGGAAGGCGAAGATCGGTGCTTTCACCATACCGACCAGGAAATGCTGCACACCAATGTCCGATTGCAGCAGCGAGAGGAACATCGCCGGGGAAATATCCAAGGCCAAGGCGCACACCACACCGCCGCCGACAATCCCCGAGAGCATCGCCAGGAACGTCAGCATCGGCAGCGACACCAGCAGCGCCATCACCCGTGGCAGTACCAGCAGCTCCATCGGGTCCAGGCCCAGGGTGCGGATCGCGTCGATTTCTTCGTTGGCCTTCATCGAACCGATTTGTGCGGTAAAGGCGCTGGCGGTGCGGCCGGCGATCAGGATGGCGGTGAGCAGTACGCCGAACTCCCGCAGGAACGAGAACGCCACCAGGTCCACGGTGAAGATGGTCGCCCCAAAACTCTTGAGCACCGTGGCGCCGAGAAACGCCACCACCGCGCCGACCAAGAAGGTCAGCAACGCCACAATGGGCGCGGCATCCAGGCCGGTTTGTTCGATGTGCGCGACCATCGGTGTGAGACGCCAGCGCTTGGGGCGGAACATGCCACGGGCGAAGGTTTCGAGGATCAGGCCGATGAAGCCGAGCAGCTTCATGCCGTCTTGCCACACGGTATCTACGGCGCGGCCGATGCGCGCCAACACTTGGATGCCGGTCGCCTCTTCCGGCTCTTTGGTCGGTACGCAGAAATCATTGAGTGAGCGGTAGACAGTCTTGAGCAGCGCGCGGTCGGCGGCAGACAAGCTGCAATCGATTTGCTCGGCGGACTGCTCGATACGCTCCGGGCCCAGCAGCTCCACCAGCAGCGACGCGCCGGCGGTGTCCAGGGCGCCCAAGCCATTCAGGTCGATGCGCGCGCCGGCGTCGTATTGGCCGTCGAGCGTGTCCGACAGCTTCTTCAGGTTTGCGTAGTGGGCAAGCGTCCAGTCCCCCGTAATCCTGAGTAACGGGGGGGCGGAAGAAGTATCCAGGTGGGCTGCGCCGGCTGTTGTACGGGTGGTCATAAGCTCCGAGCTTGTTTGGCTATCCAGAATCCCTACGTAATAGCACGATACAACCTACTTTGGGTTGTCCGTTTGTGCTGTGTCAGTGACTTTGAAGCGCAGCACACCGATGACCTGGCCGTCTTCCGTCAGCACTCGCACTTGCCAGCGGCCTACCGCATCGGCGGGGAAGTTCTGCTTGTGGGTCCAGGCGCGGTAGCCTTCCTTGCGCCCGCCGTGGATATCCAAGGCGATGCGGTCGACCTCTTGGCCGTTGAATTTCCACACGTGGTAAATCCGCTCGTCCAGCCCGCGCGGTGCGTTGATTGCGGTGTAGGCGTACAGCCCGCCGCTGCGCAATTGGGCGGCGCTGACTTCCTTGAGGTCGTCACCGGGCGTGCGGTCTTGCAGCTGCGTGCTGATTGCCACTTCGGTCATCCATAACGTGGCGGGCGGCACCCAGCTGCGCAGGAACCAACCCGCGCAACCAATGGCGGCCGTCACGCCCAGTAGCATCGCCCAGCCTTTGATACTGCGCAGCGGCAGGCTTGCGGCCAGGCTCGGGATCGACAGCGCCATGGCTACGCCCAGCGCCAATTTGTAGCTCTCTGCGGTCGTCAGGTGCAGGATGATCGGCAACGCGGTGAGCAGCGCGGCGAACAGGGTCAGAGTGTGCAGCGCCAGGAACAGCGAGCGTTTCGGCGCCAGCCACTTGTAGTACAGCGGGTCGGTGATCGACACCAGCGCCGCCGCGCCGAGCAGGCCGGTGAACACCGATTGGCCGCTGTTCCAGGCGGTGGTGACAAAAAAGAACGGCAGGACAAAGAACAGGCTTTCCTGGTGGATCATCTGGGTGGCGTAGCGCAGCAGCGGCTCGGGGATTTCCCGGTTGAAGACTTTGGTGAACAGCCGGGTAAAGCTGTTTTCCAGCATCAGCCACAGCCAGCTCACCAGCATGATCACCGCGATCCAGCTGGCCATGCCTTGCTGGCGGTCCACCAAGATGAAACTGCACACGCCCGAGATAAAGCCGCCGAGCGCAATCACCCCAGGGTAGCGCTTGATCAGTACGAGGATGCGCTGGATAAGGGGCGGCAGGTTTGGCATGGGCGGTTCACAGTGTATGTAGGAAAAAACCCAGACAGAATAACGTCTTAGCCCTGTGTTCGGTGCCTCATTGCGCGGTCCGTTTGCGATAAAGCCGCAAGCCGCCCAGCACAATCGCGATTAACCCGAGCACGCCGGCGCCGATCCAGGTCAGGCTGTCGTAGCTCAGCAGTGGTTTTTCGATGCGCCAATAGCCCGGCTGCTCGAAAACCTGGCGCATGGCCTGGTTGGCCTGTTTCAGGTTCACGGCCTTGATGCGTTTGACTGGGTCGCTGAAGTGGCCGTCGGCGTAGTCGCCGGAGGCACTCCAGTAATAATCGGCCAACGCGCTGTTGCCCTGCACGGCCCAGGCTTGGCGCGCGATGGCGGCTTGCTGCAGGCGCACGAATGTCGTTGCGTCGAGACCGTCCTTGAGCAGTTGCGCCTTGAGGTCCTGCAGCACTTGTTCGGCTTCGGGCAGGTTATCCCGCTCGAGGTCGGCATTCAGGCTGAGGAAACCGACGCCGCCGAGCACTTCGCGCTCGCTCCATGGGCCGTAGGACAAACCGTGCTTGAGGCGCAGTTGGCGGTACAGCGCCCAGTCGAGGTAGTCCTTGAGCAAGTCGTAAGTTTCATCGTGCTGGTCGTCCAGCACCGGTTCGGGGAACAGCCAGTGCAGTTTGGCGCTGTCACCGACCCAGCCGTGGATCAGGTCACGGTGGCTGGCGGCGGCGTGCTGGATTTGCGGTAGCGGCAAATGCTCGCTCGGTTCGATGGGATCAAGTTGGCCGTAGGTGCGTTCCAGGTAAGCCGGCAACAGCTTGTCGAGGTCGCCGACGATGATCAGCGTCATGTTATTGGGCGCGTACCAGTTTTTGCGCAGGGTCTGCAGCTGATCGCGGGTCAGGTGGTCGACCTCGGCGCGTTCGGCGCATTTGAGGCCCAACTCAACAGCCAATTGGTTGCTGGCGGTGTGGCCGAGGTCCTGGCGGTCGAGCAGGCGTTGCAGGTGTGAGTAATGGCCGCCGTCTTCGCGTTCGACCACTTGCTTTGCCGCGCTGATGTTGGCGTCGGTCAGCTCGGAGCGGGTGAGGATCGCCAGCAGCAGGTCGAGCACCTTGCGCTGGTTCTGCGCCGGGGCTTCGATCACAAAGGTGGTGTCGGCGTTGCTGGTGTAGGCGTTCCACTCGCCGCCCAAGGCCTGCATGCGGTCTTCGAGGTCGCCTTCGCCACCGCCGTCGATGCCACTGAACAACAAGTGTTCGAGCAGGTGCGGCAGCTCCTTTTCTTCGCAGGGGAAGTCATCCAGGCCTACGCCTACCACCAAGCGGATGGCCACGTGCCCGCGTTCGGTGCCCGGCTTGAGCAGCAATTGCAGGCCGTTGGGCAAGGTGTAGCCCTCGACTTGCAAGCGGTCAAAAGCGAAGGCGTGTGCAGAGCCCATGAGCAGGCAGACGAATAACAGGCGACGCATAACAGCTTCCTGGCGAGTGGGGTCCACTGTTAACTGACTTCACTCGCCGTCTTACGTTCAGGGTGAATGGGTGATGTCGAGCAGGCAGACGAATAACAGGCGACGCATAACAGCTTCCTGGCGAGTGGGGTCCACTGTTAACTGACTTCACTCGCCGTCTTACGTTCAGGGTGAATGGGTGATGTCGGCGATATCTTCGGCGGAGAGCGCGCCGGTGTCGGATGTTTCGAGCACCACATAGGCGCTGCTGCAGAATAGCGAGTTGAGGCGTTTCATGTCGGCAATCAGCTCCAGGTGCAAGGAGCTGGTTTCCAGGCTCTGTACGATTTTGCGTTGCAGACGGCTGACATGCGCGTGGGCCAGGCGCCGTTCCTGTGCGCGGAAGCGGCGCTTCTCGCGCAGCAATTGGCGGGCGCTTTCCGGGTCGGCGCTGAGGAACACCGACAGGCCCAGGCGCAGGTTGGCAATCAGCTGAGTATGCAGGCCCGCCAGCTCTTCCAGGCCCACTTCGGAGAACTGCCGGCGCTGCGAGGTTTTCTGCTGCTGGACCTTGCGCAGCATGCGTTCGATCAGGTCACCGGCCAGTTTCAGGTTGATCGACAGTTCGATGATCTCGGCCCAGCGGCGGCTGTCTTGTTCGCTGAGGTCTTCGCGGGGCATTTGCGCCAAGTAAAGTTTGATCGCGCTGTACAGCGCCTCGACGTCATCACTGAGGCTGCGCATTTCCTGGGTGATGGCGGTCTGCTTGCCGCGCAACACTTCGAGCATCGCGGTGAGCATGTTGTCGATCAGGTCACCCAGGCGCAGGGTTTCGCGGGCAGCGTTGGCGAGGGCCAGGCTTGGGGTGGCGAGTGCCGCAAGGTCGAGGTGGCGTGGTTTGGCTTTGCCGTTGGTCTCGGCTTGTTCCGGCAGCAACCAGGCGCACAGGCGTGACATCGGCCCGATGGTCGGCAACAGGATCAGACAGCGGCTGACGTTGTAGAGCAGGTGGAAGGTAATGACCATGCCTTGGGCGCTGTAGTCCAGACCGTCCATCCAGCCGACAAGCGGGTCGAGTACCGGAATGATCAACAGCAAGCCAATCAGTTTGTACAGCAGGCTGCCCAGTGCCACTTGCCGACCGGCTGCGTTCTGCATGCTGGTGCTGAGGAAAGCCAGCACGCCACTGCCGATATTGGCGCCGATCACCAGACCGATCGCCACGTGCAGGCCGATCACGCCGGCGCCGGCCAGGGTTGCCGTGAGCAACACGGCGGCCAGGCTGGAGTAGGAAATCATGGCGAAGAGTGCGCCGACCAAGGCATCCAACAAGATGTCGCCGGTCAGCGAGGCGAACAGCACTTTGACGCCTTGGGCATGGGTAATCGGCCCGGCGGCTTCGACGATCAACTGCAGGGCCAGAATGATCAGGCCCAGGCCGATCCCGACGCGGCCCATCTGCCCGGCCCGCGTCTGTTTGCGCGACAGGAAGAAAATCACCCCCAGAAAGATCAGCAGCGGCGACAGCCAGGACAGGTCAAACGTCAGCACCCTCGCCATCAACGCCGTACCGACGTCGGCGCCGAGCATGGTCGCCAGGGCGGGCATCAGCCCCATCAGGCCTTGGCCTACAAATGAGGTGACCAGCATCGCCGTGGCGTTGCTGCTCTGCACCATGGCCGTCACCAGGATACCGGCGATAAACGCCAGCCAGCGCTTGGACATGTTCTGCCCGATGACTTGGCGCAAGTTGGAACCGTAGACCCGCAAGATGCCGGTACGAACGATGTGCGTGCCCCAGATAAGCAGGGTCACGGCGGAAAGCAGATTGAGCAAGGTCAGCATGCTCGGCCCCCCGTGTGGTTTAGCTCAAAAAGAGCAAATAAGAATTGCCGCGTGCCGCTCTACGTCTTGTACTTAAGCTGTAGTTGGCGAATGGGCTGCGCGCCAGCATCGCATAGCTAAAGTAGGGTTTGAAATAAAACTGTCATGAAGATCGTTCCCACGCTCTGCGTGGAAATGCATCGCCTCCAGCGGGTGTGTGTTATTGACCCGGAATGTCCTTGCGCAGTTTCACCGGATCCTGCTGTTTCCTGTTTTTCGCGATGGCGGTGCGCATCTTGATGTTGACCGCTTCCACCGCCAGCGAGAACGCCATGGCGAAGTAGACGTAGCCTTTTGGCACGTGCACACCGAAGGATTCGGCGATCAACACCGTACCCACGACCAGCAGGAACGACAGTGCGAGCATTTTCAGCGACGGGTGCTTGTCGATGAATTCGCTGATGGTGCCGGCCGCCAGCATCATCACCAGTACGGCCACCACGATCGCCGCGATCATGACGGGCACGTGGGAAACCATGCCGACCGCAGTGATCACCGAGTCCAGGGAGAACACGATGTCGATGATCGCGATCTGGATGATGGTGTAGATGAATTTGCCACCCTTGCCGCCTGGTTCGTCGTGGGTTTCGTCTTCACCTTCCAGCGCGTGGTACATCTCCTGGGAGCTTTTCCACAGCAGGAACAGGCCACCGAAGAACAGGATCAGGTCGCGACCGGAAATGCCTTGGCCGAAGACCACGAACAGGTCGGCGGTCAGTTGCATGACCCAGGTGATCGACAGCAGCAACAGGATTCGCGTGACCATGGCCAGGGCCAGGCCGAAGATCCGAGTGCGCGCCTGCATATGCTTGGGCATGCGGCTGACCAGGATCGAAATCATGATGATGTTATCGATGCCCAGGACGATCTCGAGGGCCGTCAGGGTGAAAAAGGCAATCCAGATTTCCGGATTGGTCAGCCATTCCATGTGTATTCCTTTAAGCAAATGTTAAACCGCGCAAGCTGCAGCGCCGCGCGGGTGAGCGGGTACGACTATAGAGTGCTGAACAGCGGAAAAATCCCCATCAGCAAAGCGGCGAACATTATGCAAAGGCATACCAGCACTGCCCACTTGAGGGTAAAGCGTTGGTGGTCGCCAAATTCGATACCGGCCAGGGCTACCAGCAGGTACGTCGAGGGTACCAGCGGGCTGAGCAAATGCACGGGTTGGCCGACGATGGACGCGCGAGCCATTTCCACGGCGGTGATGCCGTAGTGGCTGGCGGCTTCGGCGAGTACGGGCAGTACGCCGTAGTAGAACGCATCGTTGGACATGAAGAAGGTAAACGGCATGCTGACCAGCGCGGTGATCACCGCCAGGTAAGGGCCCATGGCTTCCGGAATGACCGCCAGCAGGCTTTTGGACATGGCGTCGACCATGCCGGTGCCCGACAGGATGCCGGTGAAGATACCGGCGGCGAAGATCAGCCCCACCACCGCCAGTACGCTGCCTGCGTGGGCGGCGACGCGGTCTTTCTGCTGTTGCAGGCACGGGTAGTTGACGATCATCGCAATACTGAACGCCACCATGAACAGCACCGGCAGCGGCAAGAGGCCGGCGATCAGGGTGCACATCAGGGCGAAGGTCAGGGCACCGTTGAACCAGATCAGCTTCGGACGGCGGGCGTCCGGGAATTGCGAAACGCTGATCTCGCTGTGGTCGATTTCATCACCTTGCAGGTGCAGTTCACCCAGGCGCGCACGTTCGCGCTTGCCGTACATGTAGGCGATCACCAGGATCGCCACCACGCCGGCGGCCATGGCCGGGATCATCGGTACGAAAATATCTGAGGGGTCCACATGCAGCGCACTGGCGGCGCGGGCGGTGGGGCCACCCCACGGGGTCATGTTCATCACGCCGCCGGCGAGGATGATCAGGCCGGCCATGATCCGCGGGCTCATGCCGATGCGCTGATACAGCGGCAGCATGGCGGCGACGCAGATCATGTAGGTGGTGGCGCCGTCACCGTCGAGGGACACCACCAGAGCCAGCACGGCGGTGCCGACCGACACTTTCAGCGGGTCGCCCTTGACCATCTTGAGGATCTTGCGCACGGCCGGGTCGAACAGGCCGGAGTCGATCATCAGGGCAAAGTAAAGAATGGCGAACATCAGCATCACGCCGGTCGGCGCAAGTTTGGTGATGCCCGCAAGCATCATTGGGCCGATTTCGGGTGCAAAACCACCAAACAGGGCGAACAGGATCGGCACGATGATCAAGGCAATCAGCGCAGACAGGCGCTTGGTCATGATCAGGAACATGAACGTGATGACCATGGCAAAGCCAAGGAAGGTCAGCATAGGAATACTCCAGGCGTAGCGCGGCTAGGAAATGGCGAACCGAGTGGGGTCAGCGCAGTACGAAAGGCACGTAGCGTACGGTTGGAATGGGGGCGGACAGGCGGTTACGAGCGGACATCAGGAATCACCATTGTTGTTGTTAGCAGCCGGTCTGTTGCCGGCAGTGGGGCGATCCTAGACGTGGAAGCTTTCAGCCAGCTTTCGCTGTGTAATCAGATGATGAGAGGCTTATCCTGTTTTTTTGGATCAGGGAAGCTCAAGGCCCCCGGCCGCTTTGTGCAGCGCCCGCAGGTGCTCGCCCACCTGCTTGAGGTTGGCTTCGGAGGCGGCAATCTCGGCGGCGCGGGAAGGCTCCAGCAGCACCCTCACCTCTTTATCCAGCTCGCCGGTCAAGGATTGCAGCTGCTTCTGGCGTTCGGCGCTTTCCGATTCCAGGCGTTTGGATTCCGACGGTTGCGGCAGGCCGTAGCCGCCACTGCCAAGCAGTTCCGCCGGGCGGCTGAGGAAGCCGCTGTTGGCGAGGATTTGTTGCAGCGTGTTGTTGGCTTTTTCCATGCCACCGTTTTTCAGCTCGCGAGCACCCAGGTAGCGTTGTTTGACTTCGTCCTGGGCCAACATCAGTTGCCTGCGATAGCTGGCCTGTTCCAGCAGCAACAGTGCTGCGCTGGTGCGCAGGTCGGCCTGGCTGAACCATTGGCGGCGCTCTTCGGCGCTGAGGGCCAGCCAGTCTTCGACCTGAGTCTGTTTGATCGGCAAGTGTTTGCGCAGCACATCGAACATCGCCTGGTAGCGCTCGCGGAACGAGTCGAAGTGGTAACCCAGGCGCAACGCCTCGCGTTTGTCGTTGAGTACACTGGTGTCAGCCAGGCCGCGCGCGCTGAGAACTTCCAGCAAGCCGTTGGGGGTGATGTTGTCCAGGCCGGTCAATTGGGGGTTGGCGCTGCCGCTACGTAACAGCTTCAGGCTCTCCACCGCACAGTTGTTGGAAATGAAGAAATAGTTGCCGTCGTAGCTCCAATGCATTTCGGCGGCGTGCTCGACGGTGTCGTTGATCTCTTGACGCGTAAGTTTGAGCGGAACAGATGCCAGGCCACGAAGCTCAGTTTTGGTGTATTCGTCGATCACTTGTGCCAGCGGCAGCACGAACAGTCGCGACGGGTACTTACCCACCAGTCCATCCCAGCTTGATAGTTGTACGTCACCGACGAAGGCGCGGTAGGACAACACCAGGTGTTGGTCCAAGTCCAGCCGACAATCCGGGCCGCGTGGGCGTCCGGGCGCGCAGATCACCAGGCGCAACATACTGTGGCCCCAGCGGCTGACCAGGTTCTGGTTGGCTTCGGCGAGCAGGTAGTCGATTTCATACACCCGCTCCGGGTCGACCTGGCCCAGCGGCGTCTTGGCGAAATCGTTGCCTGCGTTGAGGAACGCAAAGGTTTGGGCGCAGGTTTCTTGCTCAGGCGGCGCCCAGCCGAAGTGTTCCTTGTAATAGCGGAACAGCGAGGGGCGGCGGCAGGCGTAGCTTGGGTCGAGGAGGAAGTACTCCATGTTAACCGCCACGAACTCCAGCGGGCTGGTGGTTTCGTAGATATCTGGGCTGCGGGCGACTTGATGGTTGTTTTGTTCACGTTCGCCGCGACGGCCAACGTATTGCGGCCAGCCGGCAAGGTCCAGCAGGCGCGGGTCGTCACTTAGGGTAAAGCGGCGGTCATTCTGGCCGCGGCATTGATCGGTCAGGCCGATCAGGCCGGTGATGTTGTTCTGGCGGCTGCAGCGACGGATCAGTGTGCGCTCGTCTTTGGACCACAGGCGCGCACGGTCATAGATGTGGGTCAGTTCATGCAGCACGGTGGCGAGCATTTCGCGGCGCACGGTGCCGTGGGGGCGGTTGGTCTTCTGGGTGGCGGCGCTGCCGTCGGTCAGGCTGGCGAGCAGGTTCTGGTTGAGGTCCAGTTCGGACACCAGTGAGGCCTGGCCGTAGGCGTTTTCAGGCATTTTGTCGGTCCAGCCGACATCAATGCGCCGGTCCAACTGCTCGATAAAACGCGGCGGCAAGGCGCGCATCGCTTCATCGAGCAATGCCTGGCTGGCCTGCTGTTCGGCCGGGCTCAAGCCATCGGTCTTGAGCCGCAGTTGCAGGCCGGCCTGAGCCGCGCTTGCACAGAGCAGCACAGTCCCAGCCAATAGCCAGGCGACTAGGCGCCTCACAGAGCGAGAATGGCTTCGGCGAGGGTCTGGTCACTGGCGTCGCGGGCTTGCGGCACGCGGGTTCGCAGGGTGTCGAAGGCAGCTTCGAGCTGTGCGCCGCGGATCTCGCCGTTGGTGGCGACGAAGCTGGCGGCGTCATCGTGGGCTTCGCGCACGATTTTGGAATCACGGATAGACGTGGTGGTGTCCGAGGTGAAGTCAATGGTGCGGGCCGATGCACGCACGATGATGTTACTGGTGGCCTTCAGGGTTTGCGCGTGGGCAACATCGGCCAACAACAGCAAGCCGAGAGCGGCGGCGATCAGCGGACTACGCATGGAAAAACTCCGAATTACAAAGATGATTATTGGACGAGAATTGCTTGCGCCAGTTCAAGGTCGCTGGCGTTAAGTTTTGGCTGGGTGCGGCGCAGATAATCCAGCGCAGATTCCAGACGAGCGCCCCGCCATTGGCCGTCAGTGGCGATAAAAGCGGCAGCGTCATCCTGGGCGGCCACTATCAACTTTCTGTCAAAAGGTGCGGAGGTCACCTTGCTGGTGGCATACGCACTGATGACGGTGCTCTGGGTGGTCACATCAAAGGCAAACACCGATGGCGACCAACAGGCGGAAAACAACACGGGAACGATCAACAAGCGGTATGAAAAAACCATGGGACTCGACAACTGAAAGCGAGCGCCAAGGCTAGCGCAATGCCCGGGCGAGAGCCAGCGCTGACACATTTGGTAGCGGCTGGCGCCCTCTTGCATTTACCTTGGTCAGATGGCCAGGATCGCTTGGGCCAGCTGTGCGTCAGTAGCGGTATTGAGTTGGGGTGCCTGTTGGCGGATCTGCGCCAGGGCGCTCTCCAGTTTCACACCGCGGATGGCGCCTTCGCTGGCGACAAAGCTGGCGGCGTCGTCACGCGCGGCCTGCACGACTTTATTGTCACGCAGTGAGGAGGTGGCATCCGAGCTGGCGTCGGAGGTGGCTTTCAGCGCGCCGACGATTGAATCGGTGGTCACGATGAAGCTGCTTGCGTTGGCATTGGCAGCCACGGCCAACAGGGCGGCGGCACTGAGCAG
Organism: Pseudomonas sp. IB20; assembly: GCF_009707325.1. NCBI lineage: Bacteria > Pseudomonadati > Pseudomonadota > Gammaproteobacteria > Pseudomonadales > Pseudomonadaceae > Pseudomonas > Pseudomonas gelidaquae. The sequence continues at coordinate 114,988 of NZ_CP046103.1, forward strand.
GCGAAGACGGGACATGGAGTGACTCCTGTAGATGAACAAATAAAGCGGCGCAAAGCGGCCACTGTGAAACCGACAGTGTTGCGATTGAGCATCAGACGCCGGTTCTACAAGGTTCGCCACGTATTAGTGGGATCTTAAGCTGCCGTTTATCTGTTCGGAAAGTCCCGCGGGTGTCTATTCACGCCAGAACGGCTTGGACAGCTCGGCGATTCGGTCGCCCTGGCTGATGCCCGCGTCTGGGAGTTCGCGCGGGTCAAGCTGTGCCAGTTGATGCCGCTCATGGGCCTGTCGCGCCCATCTGGCTAATGCACTGGCGGTGCGAACGAGCAGCTGTTTAAAGGACGAGCGTTGCGTGTTCATGGCTGGAGCCTTTCATGAGGTCTTGGAGCTCCATGTTGGGCGCCTCATTTCTACCGATACAGATACACCAAGGTTAAATTGTACCGCTTAACTGTAGTATTTTTTTAACTGTACTGGTTGCTGCGTAAGCCTTCTGTTCAGCGGTGAAAAGAGCTGAATCCCAGAAACAACAAAGCCCGCCTCCGGTTTCCCGGGGCGGGCTTTGTTTTGACAAATCAGAGTGCTGGCGGTGGACCCGGTGGGTCAGGGCCAGCGGGCGCCAATTAGCGCCAGAACGGCTTGCTCAGCTCTTCGTAGCGTTGAGCTTCGCTGATACCGGCGTCAGCCAGCAGGCGCGAGTCCAGACGAGCCAATTGGTGGCGGCTGGAAATGCGGCGCTGCCACAACATCAGGTTAGCGAGAACGCGCAAAGGCAGGGAAGCCTGGGTGTTTACAGCTTTTTCTTCGAAGAACAGATCGGAACTGAGTGTACGTTCCATGGTGACATCCTTCCGCTTGTGGCGGGATTAGGTAGTGGTTTAACTGATGCCAATGATCCTCCTCCGACGCAAGACTCACTAGATACAGTTCACCTGTATTGTGAGGGGCCAGTTAACTGTTTATAGCGGCTGTACTGTACGGAAACGGGGCAACTGTACCTGTCTGCACTTAAACGGTGCGAAATGGACGGTTTCGGCGGAAGTTATGGGATATGCATGTAGGAAAAGACCGGTACAGCAGTACAGTTTTTTACAGAAGTGACGGGTATGCCTTCGGGCTGATGCAACTGTCTTTGCATCAGCCCGAATCTGTATCAATCAGGCCTTGAGCATATGCCCGGTTTCTTCCAGGTTAATGTGCCAGCTCAGTGCTTCACGCAGGATATGCGGGGTATGCCCGCCGATAGCGCAGGCGGCGTTGAAGTAACTGTTCAGCGCATCGCGGTACGCCGGGTGCACACAGTTGTCGATGATCACCCGGGCACGCTCACGCGGTGCCAGGCCACGCAGATCGGCAAGGCCAACCTCAGTCACTAGGATGTCCACGTCGTGCTCAGTGTGGTCCACATGGCTGACCATCGGCACCACGCTGGAAATCGCGCCGCCCTTGGCAATCGACTTGGTGACGAAGATCGCCAGGTGCGCATTGCGTGCGAAGTCCCCGGAGCCCCCAATGCCGTTCATCATCCGCGTGCCGCAGATGTGGGTGGAGTTGACGTTGCCGTAGATATCAAACTCCAGCGCGGTGTTGATAGCGATGATCCCCAGACGTCGCACGACTTCAGGGTGGTTAGAGATTTCCTGCGGGCGTAGTACCAGCTTGTCCTTGTAGTGTTCCAGGTTGCCGAACACATCGGCATTGCGCCGTTCCGACAAGGTAATCGAGCTGCCCGAGGCGAAGCTCAGCTTGCCTGCGTCGATCAGGTCGAACGTCGAGTCCTGCAGCACTTCCGAATACATGGTCAGGTCTTCGAACGGCGAATCGAGCAAGCCGCACATCACTGCGTTGGCAATGTTGCCGATACCGGCCTGCAGCGGGCCGAGCTTGTTAGTCATGCGCCCGGCGTCCACTTCCTGCTTGAGGAAGTTGATCAGGTGATTGGCGATGCCTTGGGTGTCGGCGTCTGGCGGCGTCACGGTGGAGGCTGAGTCAGCCTGGTTGGTGATCACGATGGCGACGATCTTCTCGGGCGGGATCGGAATCGCGGTGCTGCCAATGCGGTCGTCGACCTTGACCAGCGGAATCGGCGTACGGGTCGGCCGGTAGGTCGGGATATAGATGTCGTGCAGCCCTTCCAGGTTCGGGTTGTGCGCGAGGTTGATCTCGACGATCACTTGCTTGGCGAAAATCGCGAAACTGGCCGAGTTGCCCACGGAGGTGGTCGGCACGATATGGCCTTGTTCGGTGATTGCGACGGCTTCGATGACGGCGATGTCCGGCAGCTTGAGCTGGTTGTTACGCAGTTGCTCGACGGTTTCCGACAGATGCTGGTCGATAAACATCACCTCGCCGGCGTTGATCGCGCGGCGCAGGGTGCTGTCCACTTGGAATGGCATGCGGCGGGACAGCACGCCGGCTTCGGTCAGTTGCTTGTCCAGGTCATTGCCCAGGCTGGCGCCGGTCATCAGGGTGATTTTCAGCGGCGAAGTCTTGGCGCGTTCGGCAAGTGCGTGAGGGACGGCCTTGGCTTCACCGGCTCGGGTGAAGCCGCTCATGCCGACGGTCATGCCGTCCTCGATCAGTGCAGCGGCGTCTGCCGCGCTCATGACCTTGTTCAACAACGAAGGCAAGCGGATACGATCACGGTACATGAATTGTTATCTCAGGCTACGGAAGCAAGGTGGGCAGTGTAGTGATTTCAAAAAAATTCGGCCCGCTACCATGGTCGAATGCCAGGCGGCGATTTAGAGCCTTTGGTCGGGTTTCATGTGAGAACAGCCTACTGGAGGCCAGGGTTTCGGGTATTGCGCTAGCGCAGTGTTATTCGACGGCCTTGACCATGTCTTCGATGACCTTCTTGGCATCACCGAAGACCATCATGGTCTTGTCCAGGTAGAACAACTCGTTGTCCAGGCCTGCATAGCCGCTGGCCATCGAGCGCTTGTTGACGATGATGGTCTTGGCTTTGAATGCTTCCAGGATCGGCATGCCGGCGATGGGTGATTTAGGGTCGTTTTTGGCGGCCGGGTTGACCACGTCGTTCGCGCCCAGCACCAGCACCACATCAGCCTGGCCGAATTCGGAGTTGATGTCTTCCATCTCAAACACCTGGTCGTAAGGCACTTCCGCCTCAGCCAGCAGCACGTTCATATGGCCAGGCATGCGCCCCGCCACCGGGTGGATCGCGTACTTCACGGTCACGCCGCGGTGGGTCAGCTTCTCGGTCAGCTCTTTAAGCGCATGTTGCGCGCGTGCCACCGCCAAGCCATAGCCCGGCACGATGATCACGGTATCGGCATTGGTCAGCAGGAAGGTAGCGTCGTCGGCGGAGCCGGACTTCACCGGGCGCGCTTCTTTAGAGCCCGCCGGGCCGGCTGCATCCGCTGTGTTGCCGAAACCGCCGAGCAGCACATTAAAGAAGGAGCGGTTCATCGCCTTGCACATGATGTACGACAGAATCGCGCCGCTGGAGCCCACAAGGGAGCCGGCGATGATCAGCATCGAGTTGTTCAGCGAGAAGCCGATACCCGCCGCTGCCCAGCCTGAGTAGCTGTTGAGCATCGACACGACTACCGGCATGTCGGCGCCGCCAATCGGGATGATGATCAGCACACCGAGCACGAACGCCAGGGCCAGCATCAATGCGAAGGCACTGAGGTTGCCGGTGAACATGAACGCCAGGCCGAGGCCGAGGGTGGCCAGGCCGAGCACCAAGTTTAGCTTGTGCTGGCCGCCGAACTGTACCGGTGCGCCTTGGAACAGGCGGAACTTGTACTTGCCCGAGAGTTTGCCGAACGCGATTACCGAACCGGAGAAGGTAATTGCGCCGATGGCTGCACCGAGGAACAGTTCCAGGCGGTTGCCGGCAGGGATCGAGTCGCCCAGGTGCTTGACGATGCCCAGCGATTGCGGCTCGACCACGGCGGCGATGGCGATAAATACTGCGGCCAAGCCGATCATGCTGTGCATGAACGCGACCAGCTCAGGCATTTTGGTCATTTCTACGCGCTTGGTCATGATCGAACCGGCGGTGCCGCCGATCAGCAGGCCGACGATCACGTAGCCGATACCGGCGGTGGCCAGTTCAGCCCCAAGCTTATAGATGAGGCCCACGGTGGTCAGCACCGCCAGCGCCATGCCGAGCATGCCGAACAGGTTGCCGCGCCGCGAGGTAGTTGGGTGCGACAGGCCTTTGAGGGCCTGGATAAAGCAAATCGACGCGATCAAGTAGAGCGTCGTGACCAGATTCATGCTCATGACGATGGCGCCTCTGCTTTTACTTTCGGGGCTTTCTTCTTGAACATTTCCAGCATTCTGCGGGTTACCAAAAAACCGCCGAACACATTAACTGCCGCCAAGGCCACGGCCAGGGTGCCCATGGTCTTGCCCAATGGTGTAACGGTGAGCGCTGCAGCCAGCATGGCGCCGACGATCACAATTGCTGAGATTGCGTTCGTCACCGCCATCAATGGCGTGTGCAGCGCAGGTGTCACGTTCCAGACCACGTGGTAACCGACATAAATCGCCAGCACAAAGATGATCAGGTTGTAGATACCGGGGGAGATAAGCTCTTCCATCGTCTGAATCCCTGCTTAGGCGTTTTTGCGGATGACTTGGCCGTCGCGGCACATCAGGCACGCGGCGACGATGTCGTCTTCGAGGTTGATTTCAAACTGCCCTTCCTTGTTGAAGACCAGCTTCAGGAAGTCCAGCAGGTTGCGTGCATACAAAGCTGAAGCGTCGGCAGCGACGGCACCGGCCAAGTTGGTCGGGCCACAGATGGTCACGCCGTTTGCCACGACGACCTGATCGGCCACGGTCAGCGGGCAGTTACCACCTTGGGCGGCGGCGAGGTCGATGACCACCGAGCCTGGCTTCATGTGTGCGACGGTTTCGGCGCTGAGCAGAGTCGGCGCCTTGCGGCCCGGGATCAACGCGGTGGTGATGACGATGTCGGCCTGCTTGGCGCGCTCGTGCACGGCCAGGGCCTGGCGCTGCATCCAACTGCTTGGCATCGGGCGTGCGTAACCGCCAACACCGACGGCGCATTCGCGCTCTTCATCGGTTTCGTACGGCACGTCGACGAACTTGGCGCCGAGGGATTCGATCTGCTCTTTCACCGCTGGGCGCACGTCGGACGCTTCGATCACCGCACCCAGGCGTTTCGCCGTGGCGATGGCCTGAAGACCTGCGACGCCAGCGCCGAGGATCAGCACGCGGGCAGCTTTCACGGTGCCAGCAGCCGTCATCAGCATCGGCATGAAGCGCGGGTAGTGATGGGCTGCAAGCAGCACTGCTTTGTAGCCGGCGATGTTGGCTTGCGACGACAGCACATCAAGGCTCTGGGCCCGTGAGGTGCGCGGCGCAGCTTCCAGCGCGAAGGCAGTGATGCCGCGCTCGGCCAGCTTGGCAATGGTTTCGTTGCTGAACGGATTGAGCATGCCTACAACGACGGTGCCGCTTTTGATCAGCCCCAGTTCGTTGTCGCTGGGGGCGACCACCTTGAGAATCAGCTCGGCGCCAAACGCTTCGCTGGCACTGCCAATGGTTGCGCCTGCCGCTTCGTAGGCACTGTCGACGACGCTGGCATTAACGCCTGCCCCGCTTTGAACAGTGACCTTATGGCCCTGGCCGATCAGCTTCTTGATGGTTTCCGGGGTGGCAGCCACCCGCGTTTCACCGGTCTGGGTTTCGAGAGGAACACCAATGTGCACGTCAAATCTCCTGCATGATCTTTTTGCTTTTGATCTTTTTGTAAAAAGGCCAGTGCACCGTGAGTGGCGCAACTGGGGCGGCCGATCAGCACGATCCCGCTGAAATGGCAGCGGGGCGCGGCATTTTGCAGGCGAACTTTACGGCCTTCAAGGGATTATGACGGGTGACGAAAAATTAACTACAAGTCACCCTGTGACTGATTGTCGCAACGCCTCGAAATAACCTCTTTAAATACAAGTGTTTAAAGGGATTTAGGCGGTTTACGTATGTTTTAGAATCGTGGTTGTGAATAGTCGGGCATTGGCCGGTGATAGTCGCTACAAGCCAAGTGAATCATGGCCTTGAGCCTTATCTATTGCAGAGAAGTACAGTCTGCTTAAATGCGACATATACGTATATCTGTAGTGCCAATAATTATCTGACTACAAAGTCAACGGCTCGGTTTTTTCCTTTAAACGCTGGGGCTATAGCGCTGCGACTGATCAATCAACCAGTCTCTGAATGCGTGCAGCGATGCAGATTCGACTTTTCTCTCGGGAATCATCAAGTAGTAGGCCTTCGAACTGCTCAGCGCCTCTGGGCTTGCGATCATCAGTTGGTTCTCCTCCAGCTCGCGCTGGATAAGGAACGGCGGTATCAGCGCGATCCCCATGTCATGCATGGCGGCCTGAGACAACATCGAGAATAGCTCGTAACGCGGGCCTGTCATGTCGCGGGGTATGTTCAGTTGTTGCGCGTTGAACCATTGGCGCCAGGCGTAAGGCCGTGTGGTTTGCTGCAGCAGCGGCAGTTCTGCGATCTCTTGGGGGCTGAAGTGGGTGCGGGTGCCCAGTAATCGCGGACTGCACACCGGAACCGGGTTTTCCCCCATCAGCCGGTGGGACTCGGTCCCAGACCAGTCGGCATCGCCAAAGTAGATCGCGGCATCGAATTCGGTATCGGCAAATAGAAACGGGCGCGTGCGGTTGGTGAGATTGACGGTGACTTCCGGGTGCTGGCGTTGAAAGTCCTTGAGGCGCGGGATCAGCCATTGGGTGCCGAAGGTTGGCACCACGGCGAGCTCGATGACGCTGGCGCCCTGCTGTCCCATTACTGACAAGGTGTCTCGCTCTACCGCGTCCAGCTGCATAGCGACGCGACGGCTGTAGGACAACCCCGCTTCGGTCAGCTTTACTCCGCGCCGTGAGCGCCGAAACAGCTCGACACTTAAAAACTCCTCAAGGCTGGCGATCTGTCGACAGATGGCGCCTTGGGTGATGGAAAGCTCCTGCGCCGCCTTGGTAAAGCTCTCGTGGCGGGCCGCGGCTTCAAAACTGACCAGGGCGGTGGTGCTGGGAATTTTTCTGCGCATGTACGTAGTACTCACTTATAAAGCGCGTCTGCGCCCTTCTCAGTCGTTTCGAAGTGAGAAATTAGCACAACCCTATGCAGAAACCTCGTTTGCCCTCTGCGACTGCCCGGCCTAGGCTGCATCCACGACTTCTGATTTTTTCCGCGAGGACTTATTCATGGCTGGTAAGGCAAGCTTCAACTGGATCGATCCACTGCTGCTGGATCAACAGCTCACCGAAGAAGAGCGCATGGTGCGTGACAGTGCTGAGCAATTCGCCCGGGACAAGCTGGCGCCGCGTGTGCTCGAAGCCTTTCGCCATGAAAAGACCGACCCTGCGATCTTCCGCGAGATGGGCGAAACGGGCCTGTTGGGCGCGATGATCCCCGAGCAGTACGGTGGCAGTGGCTTGAACTACGTCAGCTATGGGCTGATTGCCCGTGAGGTCGAGCGTGTCGACTCCGGCTATCGCTCGATGATGAGTGTGCAGTCATCACTGGTCATGGTGCCTATCAATGAATTTGGTACTAAGGCACAGAAGCAGAAGTACCTGCCGAAGCTGGCCTCTGGCGAGTGGATCGGCTGCTTCGGCTTGACTGAGCCTAATCACGGCTCTGACCCGGGCGCGATGATTACGCGGGCCCGTAAGGTGGACGGCGGCTACAGCCTGACCGGCGCCAAGATGTGGATCACCAATAGCCCGATCGCCGATGTGTTTGTGGTGTGGGGCAAGGACGATGCCGGTGATATTCGTGGTTTTGTCCTGGAGAAAGGCTGGAAAGGCCTGAGTGCTCCGGCGATTCACGGCAAGGTCGGCCTGCGCGCTTCCATTACCGGTGAGATCGTCATGGATAACGTGTTTGTGCCGGAAGAAAACATCTTTCCGGATGTGCGTGGCTTGAAAGGGCCTTTCACCTGCCTTAACTCGGCGCGCTATGGCATTTCCTGGGGGGCGCTGGGGGCCGCCGAGTTCTGCTGGCACACCGCTCGCCAGTACACCCTGGATCGTCATCAGTTCGGGCGTCCATTGGCGGCGACGCAACTGATCCAGAAGAAGCTGGCCGATATGCAGACCGAGATCACGATGGCCTTGCAAGGCTGCCTGCGCTTGGGGCGTATGAAGGATGAAGGTACGGCTGCGGTTGAGATTACTTCGATCATGAAGCGCAACTCCTGCGGCAAGTCCCTGGATATCGCGCGTATGGCGCGGGACATGCTAGGGGGCAACGGTATTTCTGATGAGTTCGGGGTGGCGCGTCACTTGGTCAACCTGGAGGTGGTTAACACCTATGAAGGTACGCATGACGTGCACGCCCTGATTCTTGGGCGTGCGCAAACCGGTCTTCAAGCGTTCTATTAATAGGAGCACGGCATGGGCGCGCTTTCACATCTGCGGGTATTGGATTTATCGAGAGTGCTGGCGGGCCCTTGGTCCGGGCAAATCCTGGCGGACCTTGGGGCTGAGGTGATCAAGGTCGAGCGGCCGGGTAATGGCGATGACACGCGCGCCTGGGGGCCGCCCTTCCTTAAGGATGCGTATGGCGAGAACACCAGTGAGGCGGCCTATTATCTGTCGGCCAACCGAAACAAGGAGTCGGTGACCATCGACTTCACGCGGCCGGAGGGGCAGAAGCTGGTGCGTGACCTGGCGGCGAAGTCCGACATCCTGATCGAGAATTTTAAAGTGGGTGGCCTGGCGGCGTATGGGCTGGACTATGAGTCGCTGAAGGAGATCAATCCGGAGTTGATCTATTGCTCGATCACCGGCTTTGGTCAGACCGGGCCCTACGCGGCGCGCGCGGGCTATGACTTCATGATTCAGGGGTTGGGCGGGCTCATGAGCTTGACCGGTCGGCCTGAGGGTGATGATGGCGCTGGGCCGGTAAAGGTTGGAGTGGCGCTGACGGACATCTTGACGGGGCTCTACTCGACTGTGGCGATCTTGGCAGCGCTGGCGCACCGGGACCATGACGGCGGCGGGCAGCATATTGATATGGCGTTGCTGGACGTGCAGGTGGCCTGCCTGGCTAATCAGGCGATGAATTACCTGACGACGGGTGTGTCGCCCAAGCGGCTGGGCAATGCTCACCCGAATATTGTGCCTTATCAGGATTTCCCCACGGCCGATGGTGACTTCATCCTGACGGTGGGTAATGACGGGCAGTTTCGCAAGTTCGCTGAGGCGGCTGGGCAGCCGCAGTGGGCGGACGATCCGCGCTTTGCTACTAATAAGGTGCGGGTGGCTAACCGTGCGGAGCTGATTCCGTTGATTCGCCAAGCTACGGTCTTCAAGACGACGGCTGAATGGGTGACGCAGCTGGAGCGAGTGGGCGTGCCGTGTGGGCCTATCAATGACTTGGCGCAGGTATTCGCCGATCCGCAGGTCAAGGCGCGTGGGCTGGCTATGGCGTTGCCTCATGCGCTGGCGGGGATGGTTCCGCAGGTGGCCAGTCCGATACGGCTGTCCAAGACGCCTGTGGAGTACCGCAGTGCGCCTCCTCTATTAGGAGAGCACACGGTCCAGGTGCTGCAGGGTGTGCTTGGGCTGGGGCCCGCAAATGTGGCTGCTTTAAGAGAAGCGGGTGTTATCTGAGTATTCCCTTCTATATAGGGCGCGTAAAGCGCCTATATAGGTTGTTTTTTAATCAATCCTAAGTAATTGATAGAGACGCGAAATTAAGGGTTGACGGCAGATTCTGGAAGTCTATAATTCGCCCCACTTCCGGCGCAGTCGAAACGGAAAACTCCTTGGTAAACAAAGAGTTATGCAGAATTCGACAGCGGCTTGCTTCAGTTGATCGAAGCCCAGAAGGAGTTGGTAGAGCAGTGTTGTTTGGCTCTATTAACGTTTCGATCTTCTCGGTCGAAAGCGGAGAAAAAGAGGTGTTGACAGCAGCGTGTAACGCTGTAGAATCCGCCTCCCGCTAACGAGAGATCGGAAGCGCAAGTGGTTGAAGTTGTTGAAGAAATCTTCGAAAACTTCTGAAAATAATCACTTGACAGCAAATGAGGCTGCTGTAGAATGCGCGCCTCGGTTGAGACGAAAGATCTTAACCAACCGCTCTTTAACAACTGAATCAAGCAATTCGTGTGGGTGCTTGTGGAGTCAGACTGATAGTCAACAAGATTATCAGCATCACAAGTTACTCCGCGAGAAATCAAAGATGTAACCAACGATTGCTGAGCCAAGTTTAGGGTTTCTTAAAAACCCAAAGATGTTTGAACTGAAGAGTTTGATCATGGCTCAGATTGAACGCTGGCGGCAGGCCTAACACATGCAAGTCGAGCGGTAGAGAGAAGCTTGCTTCTCTTGAGAGCGGCGGACGGGTGAGTAATGCCTAGGAATCTGCCTGGTAGTGGGGGATAACGTTCGGAAACGGACGCTAATACCGCATACGTCCTACGGGAGAAAGCAGGGGACCTTCGGGCCTTGCGCTATCAGATGAGCCTAGGTCGGATTAGCTAGTTGGTGAGGTAATGGCTCACCAAGGCTACGATCCGTAACTGGTCTGAGAGGATGATCAGTCACACTGGAACTGAGACACGGTCCAGACTCCTACGGGAGGCAGCAGTGGGGAATATTGGACAATGGGCGAAAGCCTGATCCAGCCATGCCGCGTGTGTGAAGAAGGTCTTCGGATTGTAAAGCACTTTAAGTTGGGAGGAAGAGCAGTTACCTAATACGTGATTGTTTTGACGTTACCGACAGAATAAGCACCGGCTAACTCTGTGCCAGCAGCCGCGGTAATACAGAGGGTGCAAGCGTTAATCGGAATTACTGGGCGTAAAGCGCGCGTAGGTGGTTTGTTAAGTTGGATGTGAAATCCCCGGGCTCAACCTGGGAACTGCATTCAAAACTGACTGACTAGAGTATGGTAGAGGGTGGTGGAATTTCCTGTGTAGCGGTGAAATGCGTAGATATAGGAAGGAACACCAGTGGCGAAGGCGACCACCTGGACAATACTGACACTGAGGTGCGAAAGCGTGGGGAGCAAACAGGATTAGATACCCTGGTAGTCCACGCCGTAAACGATGTCAACTAGCCGTTGGGAGCCTTGAGCTCTTAGTGGCGCAGCTAACGCATTAAGTTGACCGCCTGGGGAGTACGGCCGCAAGGTTAAAACTCAAATGAATTGACGGGGGCCCGCACAAGCGGTGGAGCATGTGGTTTAATTCGAAGCAACGCGAAGAACCTTACCAGGCCTTGACATCCAATGAACTTTCTAGAGATAGATTGGTGCCTTCGGGAACATTGAGACAGGTGCTGCATGGCTGTCGTCAGCTCGTGTCGTGAGATGTTGGGTTAAGTCCCGTAACGAGCGCAACCCTTGTCCTTAGTTACCAGCACGTAATGGTGGGCACTCTAAGGAGACTGCCGGTGACAAACCGGAGGAAGGTGGGGATGACGTCAAGTCATCATGGCCCTTACGGCCTGGGCTACACACGTGCTACAATGGTCGGTACAGAGGGTTGCCAAGCCGCGAGGTGGAGCTAATCCCACAAAACCGATCGTAGTCCGGATCGCAGTCTGCAACTCGACTGCGTGAAGTCGGAATCGCTAGTAATCGCGAATCAGAATGTCGCGGTGAATACGTTCCCGGGCCTTGTACACACCGCCCGTCACACCATGGGAGTGGGTTGCACCAGAAGTAGCTAGTCTAACCTTCGGGAGGACGGTTACCACGGTGTGATTCATGACTGGGGTGAAGTCGTAACAAGGTAGCCGTAGGGGAACCTGCGGCTGGATCACCTCCTTAATCGACGACATCAGCTGCTCCATAAGTTCCCACACGAATTGCTTGATTCATTGAAGAAGACGATAAGAAGCAGCCCGAAATTGGGTCTGTAGCTCAGTTGGTTAGAGCGCACCCCTGATAAGGGTGAGGTCGGCAGTTCGAATCTGCCCAGACCCACCAATTTTGTGTGGGAAACGCCTGTAGAAATACGGGGCCATAGCTCAGCTGGGAGAGCGCCTGCCTTGCACGCAGGAGGTCAACGGTTCGATCCCGTTTGGCTCCACCACTACTGCTTCTGAAAGTTTTGAAAGCTTAGAAATGAGCATTCCATCGAAGTGATGGTGAATGTTGATTTCTAGTCTTTGATTAGATCGTTCTTTAAAAATTTGGGTATGTGATAGAAAGATAGACTGAACGTTACTTTCACTGGTAACGGATCAGGCTAAGGTAAAATTTGTGAGTTACTCGTAATTGAGTATTATCGAATTTTCGGCGAATGTTGTCTTCACAGTATAACCAGATTGCTTGGGGTTATATGGTCAAGTGAAGAAGCGCATACGGTGGATGCCTTGGCAGTCAGAGGCGATGAAAGACGTGGTAGCCTGCGAAAAGCTTCGGGGAGTCGGCAAACAGACTTTGATCCGGAGATGTCTGAATGGGGGAACCCAGCCATCATAAGATGGTTATCTTACGCTGAATACATAGGCGTAAGAGGCGAACCAGGGGAACTGAAACATCTAAGTACCCTGAGGAAAAGAAATCAACCGAGATTCCCTTAGTAGTGGCGAGCGAACGGGGACTAGCCCTTAAGTGGCTTTGAGATTAGCGGAACGCTCTGGAAAGTGCGGCCATAGTGGGTGATAGCCCTGTACGCGAAAATCTCTTAGTCATGAAATCGAGTAGGACGGAGCACGAGAAACTTTGTCTGAATATGGGGGGACCATCCTCCAAGGCTAAATACTACTGACTGACCGATAGTGAACTAGTACCGTGAGGGAAAGGCGAAAAGAACCCCGGAGAGGGGAGTGAAATAGATCCTGAAACCGTATGCGTACAAGCAGTGGGAGCCCACTTTGTTGGGTGACTGCGTACCTTTTGTATAATGGGTCAGCGACTTATTTTCAGTGGCGAGCTTAACCGAATAGGGGAGGCGTAGCGAAAGCGAGTCTTAATAGGGCGTCTAGTCGCTGGGAATAGACCCGAAACCGGGCGATCTATCCATGGGCAGGTTGAAGGTTGGGTAACACTAACTGGAGGACCGAACCGACTACCGTTGAAAAGTTAGCGGATGACCTGTGGATCGGAGTGAAAGGCTAATCAAGCTCGGAGATAGCTGGTTCTCCTCGAAAGCTATTTAGGTAGCGCCTCATGTATCACTGTAGGGGGTAGAGCACTGTTTCGGCTAGGGGGTCATCCCGACTTACCAAACCGATGCAAACTCCGAATACCTACAAGTGCCGAGCATGGGAGACACACGGCGGGTGCTAACGTCCGTCGTGAAAAGGGAAACAACCCAGACCGTCAGCTAAGGTCCCAAAGTTATGGTTAAGTGGGAAACGATGTGGGAAGGCTTAGACAGCTAGGAGGTTGGCTTAGAAGCAGCCACCCTTTAAAGAAAGCGTAATAGCTCACTAGTCGAGTCGGCCTGCGCGGAAGATGTAACGGGGCTCAAACCATACACCGAAGCTACGGGTATCACTTAGGTGATGCGGTAGAGGAGCGTTCTGTAAGCCTGTGAAGGTGAGTTGAGAAGCTTGCTGGAGGTATCAGAAGTGCGAATGCTGACATGAGTAACGACAATGGGTGTGAAAAACACCCACGCCGAAAGACCAAGGTTTCCTGCGCAACGTTAATCGACGCAGGGTTAGTCGGTCCCTAAGGCGAGGCTGAAAAGCGTAGTCGATGGAAAACAGGTTAATATTCCTGTACTTCTGGTTATTGCGATGGAGGGACGGAGAAGGCTAGGCCAGCTTGGCGTTGGTTGTCCAAGTTTAAGGTGGTAGGCTGGAATCTTAGGTAAATCCGGGATTCTAAGGCCGAGAGCTGATGACGAGTTAACTTTTAGTTAACGAAGTGGTTGATGCCATGCTTCCAAGAAAAGCTTCTAAGCTTCAGGTAACCAGGAACCGTACCCCAAACCGACACAGGTGGTTGGGTAGAGAATACCAAGGCGCTTGAGAGAACTCGGGTGAAGGAACTAGGCAAAATGGCACCGTAACTTCGGGAGAAGGTGCGCCGGTGAGGGTGAAGGACTTGCTCCGTAAGCTCATGCCGGTCGAAGATACCAGGCCGCTGCGACTGTTTATTAAAAACACAGCACTCTGCAAACACGAAAGTGGACGTATAGGGTGTGACGCCTGCCCGGTGCCGGAAGGTTAATTGATGGGGTTAGCTAACGCGAAGCTCTTGATCGAAGCCCCGGTAAACGGCGGCCGTAACTATAACGGTCCTAAGGTAGCGAAATTCCTTGTCGGGTAAGTTCCGACCTGCACGAATGGCGTAACGATGGCGGCGCTGTCTCCACCCGAGACTCAGTGAAATTGAAATCGCTGTGAAGATGCAGTGTATCCGCGGCTAGACGGAAAGACCCCGTGAACCTTTACTATAGCTTTGCACTGGACTTTGAATTTGCTTGTGTAGGATAGGTGGGAGGCTTTGAAGCGTGGACGCCAGTTCGCGTGGAGCCAACCTTGAAATACCACCCTGGCAACTTTGAGGTTCTAACTCAGGTCCGTTATCCGGATCGAGGACAGTGTATGGTGGGTAGTTTGACTGGGGCGGTCTCCTCCTAAAGAGTAACGGAGGAGTACGAAGGTGCGCTCAGACCGGTCGGAAATCGGTCGTAGAGTATAAAGGCAAAAGCGCGCTTGACTGCGAGACAGACACGTCGAGCAGGTACGAAAGTAGGTCTTAGTGATCCGGTGGTTCTGTATGGAAGGGCCATCGCTCAACGGATAAAAGGTACTCCGGGGATAACAGGCTGATACCGCCCAAGAGTTCATATCGACGGCGGTGTTTGGCACCTCGATGTCGGCTCATCACATCCTGGGGCTGAAGCCGGTCCCAAGGGTATGGCTGTTCGCCATTTAAAGTGGTACGCGAGCTGGGTTTAGAACGTCGTGAGACAGTTCGGTCCCTATCTGCCGTGGACGTTTGAGATTTGAGAGGGGCTGCTCCTAGTACGAGAGGACCGGAGTGGACGAACCTCTGGTGTTCCGGTTGTCACGCCAGTGGCATTGCCGGGTAGCTATGTTCGGAATAGATAACCGCTGAAAGCATCTAAGCGGGAAACTAGCCTCAAGATGAGATCTCACTGGGACCTTGAGTCCCCTGAAGGGCCGTCGAAGACTACGACGTTGATAGGTTGGGTGTGTAAGCGCTGTGAGGCGTTGAGCTAACCAATACTAATTGCCCGTGAGGCTTGACCATATAACACCCAAGCAATTTGACTACTTCGGACTTGGAAACAAGTAGAAGCATCAGATTGCGGTGTGTGAAGACGATAGAACCGAAAGTTCGAATCTCACAAAACACCGAAGCTATCACATACCCAATTTGCTGAAGCGAGGCCATAAGGTCACGACTCAGTACCCGAATTTCTTGACGACCATAGAGCATTGGAACCACCTGATCCCATCCCGAACTCAGCAGTGAAACGATGCATCGCCGATGGTAGTGTGGGGTTTCCCCATGTGAGAGTAGGTCATCGTCAAGATTAAATTCCAAAACCCCTGTCTGCTAACGCAAACAGGGGTTTTGTTTATGTAGAAGTCCATGAATTTCACCAGCACGTTGCTCACGCAACGGTCTGGTACACAGAATTTCTTGACGACCATAGAGCATTGGAACCACCTGATCCCATCCCGAACTCAGCAGTGAAACGATGCATCGCCGATGGTAGTGTGGGGTTTCCCCATGTGAGAGTAGGTCATCGTCAAGATTGAATTCCGAAACCCCTGTCTGCTAACGCAGACAGGGGTTTTGTCGTTTAGAGGTTTAATAACTAGGAACCCTCGCGGCTGGAAACTTCCCGGCAAGTGAGCAGAATTGCACACTGCGCCGCTCGCTGGTGCCGGTCGCGAGGTCAGACGTCCAGCACTGCCAGCCGGTCAGGCGGGTGATGTCCTCCAGAAGCTCCAGTACCAACGCACGGGCTTCGGCGCTGTGTGCCAGCGCTTGCGGCAGATGGGCGATGGACTCGAGGTACGGAAGAGTCGAGGTAAGCGCGCTCGATTTCTTCATGGCGCCAATGATCAACCACCAAGCCGCGAGCGATCGTGCGCAAAAAAGCCCGAGGCGCCTTGAGTTCAAAGCGTTCAGTCTTTTGCAGTAGCTGCACACAGGTGTCTTGCGCCAGGTCCGCCGCATCGGCGGCACTGCCCAGTGCGACTGTACCGCCTGTCGGTTTCCTACTCAAAATAAGGATGTATCTCACAAATTTCTAAGATTTTTCCTGAATTGGCCGAAAGACTGATGAGCCATGCGTGCACCGAAATAGAGCGGTCGCAGAGTTCGCCTATCCCGTTAGATGAAATGTTCCACTCGGCACGCTCATCCCCCTTTGGCAAAAAGAAGTCGATGAAATGAATCTCAAGTTCAGTCATAAAATTCTGTTGGCCGCGTCAGGCGTCGTGGTTCTCGCTTTCGCGTTATTCACGTTCTACAACGACTACCTGCAGCGCAGCACCATCAAGCAAAACCTGGAGTCGTCTATCCAGCAATCGGGTGAACTCACCGCCAGCAGTGTGCAGAACTGGCTGAGTGGCCGGATTCTGGTCCTCGAAAACCTGGCGCAAAACGTTGCGCATCAGGGCAGTGCTGCCGACCTTCCAGGCCTGGTCGACCAGCCTGCATTCACCTCGAATTTCCAGTTCACTTATGTCGGTCAAACCAACGGCGTGTTCACCCAGCGCCCTGACGCCAAGATGTCCGACGATTACGACCCTCGTCAGCGTCCCTGGTACAAACAAGCGGTGGCCGCCGATAAAACCATGCTCACCCCGCCCTACATGGCAGCTGTGGGCGGGCAGATCGTGACCATCGCTCTGCCGGTCAAAAAGAACGGCGAACTGCTGGGTGTGGTCGGCGGCGACCTGAGCTTGCAAACCCTGGTGAAGATCATCAATTCGGTAGACTTCGGCGGCATGGGCCATGCGTTTCTGGTCAGCGCCGATGGCCAGGTCATCGTCAGTCCTGACCAGGCCCAGGTGATGAAAAACCTCAAGGACATCTACCCTGGCGCTAATCTGCGCATCGAGAAGGTCAGCCAGGACGTTGTCCTCAATGGCAAGGACCGTATCCTTTCGTTCACCCCGATCAGTGGTTTGCCCGGTGCAGACTGGTACATCGGTCTGTCGATCGATAAAGACAAAGCCTACGCACCACTGGGCAAGTTCCGTACTTCTGCGCTGATCGCCATGTTAATCGCGGTCGTCGCCATTGCGGTGCTCTTGAGCCTGTTGATTCAAGTGCTGCTACGCCCCCTGACCACCATGGGTGTTGCCATGCAGGACATCGCCCAGGGTGAGGGCGATTTGACTCGCCGCCTGGACGTGACCACTAAGGACGAGTTTGGCGAGGTTGGCAGTGCTTTCAACCAGTTCGTCGAGCGTATTCACGCGTCCATCTCGGAAGTGTCTTCGGCAACGCGTCAGGTACACGACCTGTCCCAGCGCGTGATGGCTTCGTCCAACGCTTCGATCATCGGTTCGGACGAGCAAAGTGCGCGGACCAATAGCGTGGCCGCGGCGATCAACGAATTGGGCGCCGCCACCCAGGAAATCGCGCGTAACGCCGCCGATGCTTCGCAGCACGCCAGTGGTGCCAGTGAACAGGCAGACGACGGTCGCAAGGTGGTAGAGAAAACCATCCTGGCGATGTCGGAGCTGTCGCAAAAAATTAGCCTGTCCTGCACCCAGATCGAAACCCTGAACGCCAGCACCGACAACATCGGCCACATCCTTGATGTGATCAAAGGCATCTCCCAGCAAACCAACCTGTTGGCGCTCAATGCCGCGATCGAGGCCGCGCGTGCCGGGGAAGCCGGGCGCGGGTTTGCCGTGGTTGCCGATGAAGTGCGTAACTTGGCGCACCGTACCCAGGAATCCGCCGAAGAGATCCATAAGATGATCACTTCGCTGCAAGTGGGTTCGCGTGAAGCGGTGACCACCATGAACGCCAGCCAGACCTCCAGCGAAGAAAGCGTGGAAGTGGCCAACCAGGCCGGTGAGCGCCTGGTCAGCGTGACTCAGCGAATCGTCGAGATCGATGGCATGAACCAATCGGTTGCTGCCGCCACCGAAGAGCAGACCGCTGTGGTTGAAACCCTCAACGTCGACATCAACCAGATCAACCTGCTGAACCAGCAGGGCGTGGCTAACCTCAACGAAACGCTCAAGGACTGCGATGCACTGTCCCAGCAGGCCAGCCGTCTGAAGCAATTGGTCGACAGCTTCAAAATCTGACCCTGTTTATGCAGGAGCGAGGCCTCTCGCTCCTGCTGATCAGCCGAGCATCTGGCGCACGTTCTGCAGTGCGCTGTCGGCGAACGCCTGCACAAACTGTTCAAACTCTGCCTGCGCAGTTTCCAGTGGCTCGCCCACCAGGGTCCAGGTCGCCCTGGAGCACCCCTCGCCAAGCCCTTCCACGCGCATTGCAGCCCACAACCGCGCGACGCCCAACGTGTTGTAGATTGTGGTCCATGTCATGCACATGGCCTCGTCGTCCCTGCTGTTGAGTTGCTCTACAACGCAATGGCCATCGTGGAAAAATTTCGTGCGCAATGCGCCTACACCTGTCCCCGTCATGTCGATGTGCGAAAGGGCGGGAATGAAGGCATCAAAGCCTGCAAAGTTGCCTACCACGTTCCACAGGCGAGCGGCTTCGCACGGGACTTCGACAGACGCCACCAACGGTGCGGCATTCGGGTTGCGGATCAATGTATCCGGTTGCAGCGGTTTCATAAGCGTGTCCTTTAGCGGTCAGAGAAAGCCAATGGCCCTGAGGTGGTCGCAGCCCTTACGCAACAGCGCCGGGTCCTTTTGTGGGTAGTGCTCGCCCATGGCTTCAACACCCTGGCGTGCGTTGTCGTGACAGATCATCGAGATGTCGCTGATGTCTTCTGAAAGGTCATCCAGGTAGAAACCCAGCACGCCAAACAGCGCGTTCTCGCAGCCCACCGTACGCAACGCTCTTTGCCAATGCGCAACACTCACCCGTTCGAAGGGGTGGCCCGCCTGGCTGAATGCATCAAGGTAGTGATCCCAGCTCAAGGGCTGTGGGTTGTGCAGGTTGAAGACGTTGCGCCTGGCAGAAAATTGGCTGCAATGGAACGCAACGAAACGGGCAAAGAAGTCCACCGGCATCAGGTCGAAATTCACCTCAAGGCGGGGCGCCAGGCCCAGCTGCAACGACCCCTTGAGCATCAGCATCAAGCGGTTGTTTTGCGGCTGGCAAACACCGCTGCGGCTGTTGAAGGCGATATTGCCCGGGCGATAGATATTGACCCAGGCACCTTGCTCGGCCGCTCGTCCCAACAGCCGTTCGGCCACCCACTTGGAGAGGTTGTAGCCGTTCTTCAGATAGAGCGGCAACGTCGCCACTGCAAGTGTTTCAAGGATGTTCCCCTGAGCGTCGACGCTGCTGCAGGCCGACAGTGTGGAGATGAAATTGAAGACCTTCTTGCACTGGGTTTCACACAGGCGCAGGCACTCCAGCACCGGTTCGACGTTGTCCCTGGCGAGTGAGGCGTAGTCCATCACATGATTGACCCTTGCTGCGTTGTGCACCAACACGCCATAAGTACTGGCGAGGTGTTCATACACGTCGCTGGCCAGGCCCAGCCGGGGCAGGCTGATATCGGCGGCATGGACCTGCACGCGGCTCAGGTCCAGATGGTCCAGGCGATACTCGCGCAATGCCTCGGCAAACCGCGCCGCCGCCGAGCGCCCCGGCTGTTCTCGCACCAGGCAGGCCACCTCTTGCGCACCGCCCGCCAACAACGCTTCGACTAGGTGCACCCCGACAAAACTGTTGGCGCCTGTGACGATCACCTTGCGCGGATCACCGGCGCGGTCCTCATGCAGCATGTGTAGATTCAGCGCTTGCGATGCGTCTTTGTGCACTTGGCCTGACGGTGCATTGGGCAGTTCACCGTCCTCCATCAGCACGGCGAGCGTACGAATCGTCGGCGCCTCAAAGAAACGGCTCAATGACAGGCTGCGGCCAAACTCATCGCGCAGACGCAGCAACAACGTCGACAGCAGGATGGAATGGCCGCCCAAGTTGAAAAAGCTGTCATCGATGCCAAGAGCATCGCCAGGTACCGACAGCAACTCGCTCCACAGCGCCGTCAGACGCGTTTGCAGAGGCGTTTGTGCTGCGTGACGGGCAGTGTGGGGCGTGGGGTGCATTGGCATCGCCAGCAGTGCCTGGCGGTCGATCTTGTCGTGGCAGGTGCGCGGCATTATTGGCACCTCAGTCCACACTTCGGGGTGCATATAAGCCGGTAGCCATTGCTGCGCATGTCGCTTCAAGCCTGCGAGCGTGGCGCCGGGCTCGGGCTGGGCGGCAAAACTGAAAATCCGGCGATCACCATCAATCACCACGGCCACTTGGCGAAACAACCGGCTGCTGCGCAGGCACTCTTCGATTTCTTGAGGCTCGACCCGAAAACCACGGATCTTCACTTGGTCATCCCGTCGACCGCCCAGCTCTATACCGTCTTGCGTCCATTTCGCCAGGTCGCCGCTGCGGTAAGCCTGCAGCATCTGGCCATCCGGCAGTGTCAGCTCAACGAACGGGTTGTCCACCCGTTGCGGTGCGCTCACATACCCCAGGCTCACTCCAGGGCCGACGATGTATAGGTCGCCCATCACCTGCTCATCCACCGGTTGCAGGTGGTCGTCGAGGATCAGCACCCGGCTGTTGGCAATCGGATGGCCTACGTTGCGATGGCTGTCGCCGGCCTGAAACATGCGGTGGGTGGCTAGCACCGTCGTCTCGGTAGGGCCGTAGAGGTTGTGCAATCGGCACTGGCCCGCCAACCTTTCGATCACGTGCGGCTCGCAGGTATCACCGCCGGTCAACAGGTGGGTCAGGCCCAACGGCTGATCCAGTGGCAGGATGCTCAAAAGTGCCGGTGGCAAAAACGCGTGGCTGATGTTCTTTTGGCGAATCAGCTCGACCAACTGCTGAGGGTCGTGCCTCTGGCCCTCGCTGGGCACGATCAACTCGGCACCGGCGATCAGGGCAGGGAAGATATCGATCAGCGATGAGTCGAAACTGAGCGGCGAAAATTGCAGCACACGGCTCTGCTCATTCAGCGCCACACAGGCCCCAAGCCAGGCGGTGAAATGCGCAAGGTTGCCTTGGCTGAGCAGCACGCCTTTAGGCTGGCCGGTGGTGCCGGAGGTGAAAAGCACGATGCAGGGTGCTTCGCCGCTGGCGCGATGGTGCGCCAAAGGCTGCGTGGTGTCAGTGTGCGTCGGGTCGAGTTGGCACACATTCAGGCTAACGAACTGGTCGCGCAAAGGGTGCTGGCCATCATCCAACAGCACGCTCGCCCGAGTACTTTGCAGCATCGTTTGCTGGCGCTGTGGCGGATGCTCCGGTGCCAGTGGCAGGTACACCGCGCCGCAACCCAACACCGCGAGAATGCTGGCGTACAACTCGGTGGACTTGCCCAGGCAAACGCCGACCACTGCTGGCGCCTCAATGCCTTCCAGCAGGGGGCGCAGGCGTTGCTGGATCGATAGGGCCCGTATCCGTAATTGCTGGTAGGTCACCACACTGCCGGCTGATGTTCAGCGCCGGGCGTTCGGCGAATGTGTGCAGGCTTGCCTGTAGCCGTTCGATGATGGGCGCCTGGGCTGCTTGCAATAATGCCGGCTGCGCTGTGCGATTGAATCGATGCACAAACGCCAGCGCGTCCAGCGTTTGCAGGCCTTGCTCGGGCCAGGCGTTAACGGTGGTGGTTGCGGCGAAGAAGCCCACGTCCCTCGAGAAACCGCTGACCAGCGAGGCCACCCATTCCACCAGCGCGTTCGTCGCGTGCCGGCGTAGTTGCTGGCCGTTGCCGCTGGGTTCGTCGGCAAGGTCCTGTACCGCCAATACGCGTTGGTCATGGTCATAGCAGCGCAACTGCAGCGCGGGAAGCCCATGTTCGAACACCGGGCCGACACCCAGGCGCAGGCTTATCCATTGGGCGTTGTCGGAATGAGTCAGCGGTGGTTGGCTGCCATCTTCAATAACGATGTCGAGGGATTCTGTTGCGCTGGCGTGCCCGTATTGCTCCAGCGTCTGCCTGAGCGCTTGCAAGGCATTACTGCTGCCGTTCCAACCAATCTTCAAGCGCCTCATGCCGGCCTCCCCGGTTCGGGCAGGTAGTCGCTCAGGGCCAGGGCGACGCTCGGTGTGTGCAGCACGCCGCTCTGATGCAGGAACCCCATGATGTTACCGAGCAGTGGGTGCTGGCGGGTGATGGGAAAGTCCAGCGCTGCGACTTCGCCCTGTAGCGCGTGGCGAACATCGGCGCTGACGTCCAGGTGTTCGATCAGGTGTAAATCAAAGCCTTTTTGCAGATCGTTGGTCAGGTAATGCGCCAAAAAGGTCGGCAGGGTAACAGCGATACTGTCGCGGTCGGCCGTGCTTGCCGCTTGCCAGTAGAGACGCACCAGTTGCGTCCAGAATTGCGCATGGCGCCCTTCATCAAACAAGTGATCGGCCATCAAGCCACGGATGGAAGGCTTGACGCTGTCGTCCTTGGAAAACGCCGCTACGTCATGGGTGACGGTGTTTTCGGCGATGGCCACGCCAATCAATTCCACGGCATCGCGCAGGTGTGCCGGTGCCATCGCCTGCGCTGCCGGCAGGGCATGGCTCAGTTCGATTTGCCCAGGCAGGTCGAGGGGCTGTATGCCGGTCATTTCCACGGTCTGTTGCAGGAAGTCCAGCGCGACCAGCGCGTGGTAGTCCTCATCCACCACGACGGTCATCGCGTCCACGCGACAGGCGAGGGGGAAGGGCAGCGAAAAGTGGTTCTTGGCAATGTTACGGGCGGTCTTGCCGACGATCTCGGTTTCGAAGATCACCACATCGTTGATGAATTTGTAGAAGCTTTGCGCCAACACAAAGTCGCGGTACTGCGGGCAGTGCTCCAGAAAGGTTGCACTCAGCACCAGTGGTTGGCGGCACAGCGGATAGATCAACCTGTCATCGTTTTCCAGCAGGCGCCGAGGGCGTGTGCGGATCGTTGCACGGCGTTCCCAGTCTTCGGCAAAGGAGCGGTAGTCGACGGCGGTCATGGTTGCACCTCTTGAAGCGAGGCGCGCACGGCGTCCCAGAAGCTGAGGCGGTTTTGCACGGCGGCGAGGGCGGTGTCATCGGCCTGGCGTTGTCGGGCAGTGTCTGTCCCGATCAGGCGTTGGAGTAATTGCTGCGCCGCTGGCCCATGGTCTTGAGCGTCCAGCTCGATGTGGCGGCTGAGGTAATAGTTCAGGGTGGGTGCTTGACGAACAATGCATGGATTACTGTGCAGAATACGTTCGAACATCAACGGGATGACACTCTCGCGGCCGTGCAGGAAGGCCGCCGCCACGCAGTGGGTAGGTGCGTTTAACGCGATGTCCAGCGTGCTGTCGACAAAGCCGGCCACGCCGGGAAGCACCTCAAGCATGTGTAAGGCTGCACTTGCTTCCACGCCCTGGCGCTGCAATTCAATGAAGCGCTGGATGCTAGTGGTGTCGGCCCCTACCTCCACCATGGCTTCCAGATACAGTTCGAAGTGGCTGCAATGGCCATGTGTTGGGTGTTCGTCCGACTCCTCTCCAAGCACGATTTCATTGATCAGGCGGGCGGCTTTCGGGTCGGCGGGCGGAAGCCAGGGTAAATGCGTGCAGGTCAAGTCCTGCTGCAGGCGTTTGGTCAAGGTCATGAAGTCCCAAACGGCAAATACATGGTGCTCCATAAAAACGTGTAACTTGTTGACTGAAGTTATTTCTATAAATAACGGATGGCTGCATAACTGCAGTTTTTTTTGTTTAAGTAAGTGTTGGTGCATGGTTGACGCCTAATAAGTTGTTGCGACTGCTCTGAAAACAGTAATGGGTTTTTAATTAACAACGTAAAGATGGCATTTAGCCGTGCCACGCGCGCAGCGCTAACCGCACATAGGGTTGTGCTGCCGAGCGAAATGTTTGTTTTATTGGCGAGAGATAATAGTCTGGTTAAACGTTTTGAGGATCTTATGAATGTGTTAGATGTTTTTTCGAGAAATATCTTGTTGTGGGTAAGTTGCCTGGATAGTTGTTTGAAGTTTCCTCGAAGTGAGCCGTCTTATTTAAATCGAATCGTTCTGGCGCTGGCGTATCAGTGCGGGCCCCTCGCCGAGAGGTAGGGAGCCCCACACCGTAGAGGCGTCAAGGAACAGAGCCGTAAACCTTACTGCGCGCCTTTCTTTGCGCAGGCTTCAAGACCATTGAGGTAGGTGGTGATTACCTCCATCCCTCGCATCAAGTGGTTGCGTAGCGTCAGGATGCTCTCGTCGACTTTCTTCTGCGCCACCAGGCTCAGCAGTTCTCGGTGATCTTCCTGGGACGTCTCGCCCAGGCCCATCGCCTCAAGGTTGAAGCGCAGAAAGCGTTCCTCCTCATTCAAACCGTGTTCAACCAGTTTGAGCAGCCGCTGGTTAGGTGCCTTGCCATACAACACCATGTGGAACAGGCGGTTGAGACGGCCAATCTCGGTGTAGTCTTTCTCCTGCTCCAACGCATTGATGTAGGCATCGGCTTCAGCGATGTCGGCGTCGGTGAGAAACGGAGTCGAGAGGCGCAACGCTTCGGATTCAAGCAGCATGCGCAGTTCATAGGTCTCAGCCGAATTGTCTTCGATCAACGGTGCAACCACGGCGCCCTTATGGGTCACCACATGCAGCAAGGATTGAGCTTCCAGTTGGCGTAAAGCCTCGCGCACGGGCATACGGCTAACGCCGAACAGGCTAGCCAGCTCTTGCTGACGCATCGCGGTGCCACACGGCAATCGACCATCGAGAATGGCATTACGCAGTGTTTCTTCAATAACGGCGCGAGCAAGATGGGCGGGAATAGGCCCGCTGATTTTGATGCTGCTTAAAGGGTTCGGCTTCTGCGTCACGGTTACGCTATCCTCCTTTCTTGAGTGGAGTGTGTTTAATTGGATCCAATGCACACTAGAGACGGGCCGCGCGCTTGTCAAACAACCAAAGTTTCCGTTTGTAAGGGCTTACGGGGCGTACTTTGTGCATCCCACAGGGGGCGGTTATAAACTCGCCCGACCGATGGATGATTGCACTGTGCCATTGTTTTTTGCCAGTCGAAGCATCACCATCCTTTGAAATTCCGTCTCTCTTCATGGACTGAACGCCTTGGCGGTAAGTTTTATTCCCTCTCGAATCTTTAGCTGGCTGTTTTCAGCGATTGTGTTGGCCGGCCTTATGCTCGGCGGGCTGCATGCTGATTGGGATTTTTCCCAGATCAGCCGCAAGGCCACGGCCTTGTACGGGCCGCTGGGGGAGGGCCAGCAGCGTATCGACGCCTGGCAGCGGTTGCTGGCGACCCAAAAGCAGGTCGACGAACAGGAGCAGCTCAAGGTGGTCAACCTGTTCTTCAACAAGCAAATGTCTTACGTGGAAGACACCGACCTCTGGCACGTGGTCGACTACTGGGAGACGCCCATCGAAGCACTCTGGAAGGGGGCTGGCGACTGCGAGGACTACGCGATCGCCAAGTATTTCAGTTTGCGTCATTTGGGCGTCTCCAGCGACAAATTGCGCATTACCTACGTCAAGGCCTTGCGTCAGAATCGCGCTCACATGGTCCTGACGTATTATTCGACCCCAGACGCGATCCCGCTGGTGCTCGACAGCCTGATGGACGAAATCTTGCCGGCCACCCGCCGTACCGACCTGATTCCGGTGTACTCATTCAACGCCGAAGGTTTGTACTTGCCCGGCGCCAAGGGCAACAAGAAAGTCGGTGACACTAAACGCTTGTCGCGCTGGCAGGATGTGTTGAAAAAAATGCGTGCGGAAGGCTTCCCAGCCGAGCCTGCCAACTAGGAGTAACTGATCGGATGTCTCTGTTCAAACAACTATTGATCGCAATCTGTCTGTTCCTGGTGGTCGCCTTCAGCGGCAGCTTCATGGTCAGCCTGGAAAGCTCGCGCACGCAATACGTCAACCAGCTGCGCTCGCATGCACAGGACGCGGCGACGGCGCTGGCATTGTCGCTGACGCCCAATATCGACGACCCGGCGATGGTCGAGTTACTGGTCAGCTCGATCTTCGACAGCGGCTATTACGCCAGCATTCGCGTGGTGGATCTGGCCACTGACAAAACCATCGTCGAGCGCAGCGGTATCCCCGACAACAACGGTGTGCCCAACTGGTTCGTGAAATTGATCGGCCTGGAGCCGGCCGGTGGTGATGCGCTGGTCAACCGCGGCTGGGAACAGGCGGCACGTGTAGAAGTGGTCAGCCACCCGATGTTCGCCCTGGCCAAGCTTTGGCAAAGCGCCTTGGGCAGCCTCGGCTGGCTGTTGCTGTGCGGTGCGGTGAGTGCGGTGCTGGGCGCGTTGCTGCTGCGTCGGCAACTGAAACCGTTGGACTACATGGTCAAGCAATCC
The DNA here is from genome assembly GCF_009707325.1 of Pseudomonas sp. IB20. Classification (NCBI taxonomy): domain Bacteria; kingdom Pseudomonadati; phylum Pseudomonadota; class Gammaproteobacteria; order Pseudomonadales; family Pseudomonadaceae; genus Pseudomonas; species Pseudomonas gelidaquae. The sequence goes on from NZ_CP046103.1 coordinate 141,427, forward strand.
CACGCCATTGCGCGCCGCGAGTTCCTCAGCGTGCCCGACCTTCCACGTACGCCGGAGCTGCGCCGTGTGGTGCAGGCCATGAACCAGATGGTAGAGAAGCTCAAGGCGCTGTTCCAGGAGCAGGCCGAGCGCAGTGAAAAACTGCGCAACGAATCCTATCAGGACAACCTCACGGGCCTCGCCAACCGCCGTTATTTCGAGATGCAGCTCAACGCCCGGGTGAGTAACCCGGAAGACACCAACTCCGGCTACCTGCTGCTATTGCGGGTCAAGGACCTGGCCGGTCTTAACCAGCGCCTGGGTGGTCAGCGCACCGACCAGTTGCTGCAAGCGGTCGGTGAACAACTGCTGCGCGAGTGCGAGCCGTACCCCGAAACCCACAACCTCGTCACCCGTATCCGCGGCGGTGAATTCGCGGTGCTGGCGCCCGGGCTGGTGCGCGATGAAGCGCTGCAATTGGCGCAGAACCTTGAAAGCACCTTACTCAGCCTGCAAGCCACCGGTGCCAGTGATGTGACGCCGGTCGCCTATATCGGCCTGGCGCCGTTCAGCCATGGCGATTCCCCCCAGGCGCTGTTGACCTTGGCTGACCAAGCCCTGGCCCAGGCCGAAGGGCAGGGCGACACCAGTTGGGTGTGCCTCGACCACAGTGCCGCCGCCAGCGTCGGTGATGATCACCATGCCTGGCACACCCTGCTTGACCAGGCCCTGACTCAGCAACGTTTCAAGCTGTACTTCCAGCCGGTCGTCGCCAGCCAGGACCCGCAGCTGGTCCTGCACTACAAAGTGCTGTCGCGTTTGCAGGATGAAGACGGCCAGACCATACCCGCCGGGCGTTTCCTGCCGTGGCTTGAGCGCTTCGGCTGGACCGCGCGCCTGGACCGCCTGATGCTGGAGCAAGTGCTCAAGCAGATGGCCGGCCACAGCCATAGCCTGGCGCTGAACCTCTCGGCGGCGACCTTGCAGGACGCCCAGGCGTTGAATCGGATTTTTGAGCTGCTACGCCAGCACAGCAACCTGGGCTCGCGCCTGACCCTGGAAATTGGCGAAGAACAATTGCCTGAGCAGGCGCTGCTGGAACAGTTAACCAAGCGCCTACGCGAGCTGGGCTTCTCCCTAAGCCTGCAGCGTTTTGGTGGGCGCTTCAGCATGATCGGCAACCTGGCGCGCCTGGGCCTGGCTTACTTGAAGATCGACGGCAGCTACATCCGCGCCATCGACCAGGAAAGCGACAAGCGCCTGTTTATCGAAGCGATCCAACGCGCGGCCCACAGTATCGACTTGCCATTGATTGCCGAGCGCGTGGAAACCGAGGGTGAGCTGAAGGTGATTCGCGAGATGGGGATTTTCGGCGTGCAGGGCCAGTTGTTTGGTGAACCCGCGCCCTGGAAATAATGCCAATCCAATGTGGGAGCGGGCTTATGTGGGAGCTGGCTTGCCTGCGATAGCATCACCTCGGGCTGCCTGATACACCGAGGTGCCTGCATCGCAGGCAAGCCAGCTCCCACAAAAGCCTGCCCACATTTAGATTCGGTTTGCCTGCCGAAATCAGATCAGCCCGGTCTCTTCATCATTGATCAAATGGCTCAACCCGCCCAACGCTTCCCGCGCGTGGTTACGGTCCATCAGCTTGGCCTGCGCCGCCGGCGGCAGGTCCGTCACGTTGATCACGCCCTTTTGGGTCAGTACCTGAATCAAGTCGTCCAGCACCCGGATCATCTCCAGGTCACTTTGCTTGAGCTGTGCCAGGCTGGTTTCCACCGCTTCGTTGGCGTACCAAGCCTGAATCTCAAGGTGATCGGCCGGCAGGGTTTCGGTTGACTCGGCAAAGGCGGCGGCCTCCACGCGACTCAGTGCACCCTGTGCATCACGTTGCACGTAAAACATAAGAAACCCTCGAAAATGAGCCACACGTTTTCACCCGCATAGGCCAGCGGTGTGTTTATTGAACCGAGTATGCGATGCAACCGCCCGCCAGGGCCAGCAACGTATCACCTAAGCAAATCGGCCGCCCCTGGGGGCGGCCGATAAACTGAAGCTTAGGCGGTGTGGTCGATCTTGATGGTTGGGTCGGCACCACTGATCAGCGAGTTGATGCTGGTGTGGGACCAATCGTTGCCTTCCAGCTTGATCGTCACATCGGCATTGGCCAGGCCGCCAGCGGCGTTGAGCTTGCCTTCAGTGCTGACTTGCAAGGTCGACACGCCGTCTACCGTGGTGATCTTGAGGTAGTTGTCGATGGTGCTGTCGGTCTCACCTCTCAACAGATCCTTCAGATCGATCCGGTCACCTTCCGATGCCTTGAAGTCCTTGATCACATCGTTGCCGATGTCACCCGCCTTCCACACGAAGGTGTCGGCACCCGAACCGCCGATCAGGATGTCGTTGCCCTGGCCACCGATCAAGGTGTCGTTGCCGGTGCCGCCCAGCAGGATGTCATTGCCTTTGCCGCCGTCCAGGGTGTCGTTACCGCCCTGGCCGAACAGGATGTCATCGCCTGCACCGCCCAACAGCGTGTCGTTACCGTCCTTGGCGCCGGACACGTCGAAGTCCGCGTAGTGCTCGGTGACGTACTGGTGCACGTTCGAGGCGGTCACGGCTGTGACGGCTACACCGGTTTTCTGTGCAACAAAGGCCTGCAGCGCGTTGTAACCCTCACCGGCAATCCCGCTGAAGCTCACCAGGTCGCCGAAGATGATGTCGTTGCCGTCGCCACCGCTGATGGTGTCAGAGCCTGGCAGCGTCGCCTCGCTGTGACCGAGGATGGCGTTGGCCAAGTCCTTCGGATCGATGTTGCTTTGTGGCTTGCCATCACTGTCGTACGGTGCCAACTGACTCAGGCTGACCCCGCTGTTGAGGCCGATGGCTTCTACACCACCGGTGGACAGGCCTTTGAGCAGTGCGAACGCGCTGTTGGAGTTGGTGGTGGTGGAGTAGTCGGTATCGTACCCGAGGCCGCCTTGTACCGATATTTCATAGGTGCCTCTGGGTTGTTGTACGACCCGCCGAGGACTCCGAGTGGCTGTACCTATGGTGTAGTTGTTCATGGTGACGACATCATCGAGCCTGACGTTGCCGTACAAGTACGGGTTGGTCTGCTCGGACGCCTGGTAAAACGTCGGCTGACCATCGGTGATGAAGTACGTGGTGTTGATTGCGCCAGTGTTGCCAGTCGCCTGGGCACTTTGGAAGAAGTTGGATGCAGACTTGAACACGTCTTCGTAGTTGGTGCCGCCGGTCGACACCATCTTATCCAGGACTTTCTGCAGCGCATCCAGTGCACCTGGGTCTTTCAGGTTGACTGTAACTGTGCGATTGACCTGGTCACTGAAGTCCGCCAGGAAGACGTTCACGGTGCCAGAGGTGCTGGAGCCGACACTGTTTTTCAGTGAGTTGAACACGGTGGTCAGCGAGGCTTTCGCCGCCGCTACCGAGTCCGAACCCATACTGCCCGACGTATCGATCATGAACGCAATGTTGTAGTTCTTGCCCTGCACCACGTTCAAGCCGGCGATGTCGGCCACGACGATGTCGTTGCCATCGGTGCCATTGATGGTGTCACTGCCCGAGGTGCCGGTTACCGGGTTGTAGGTCGCCGGGTGCACCGTGACTGGCAATTGCGCGGTAGTAGTCGCCGAACCGCCGATGCTTTCGGTGGAGGTTGAGGTGACGGTCAGATTGAACTGGCCGCTGTAGTAGGTCGGCGGCTTAATGGTGAGGGTGCTCAGGTCCCAGCCGTTCACGTTGACTTCGCCTACGGTTTTGGTCGCGGTGAAGGTGTGCCCGGAAGCGTCCGTGAGTACCGAGCCCGCTGGTATGCCGCTGATCTTCACGCTCAGGGTTTCCGAGCCGTCGGTATCGGTCAGCGCAGTGGTGACCTTGGACAGCTTCACGGTGCCGTTTTCCTGGCCTTCGTTGAGCTTGTAGCCCACGTAGTAACCGTCACCGTTGCTGCCATGCAGGTCGGACACGGTTACGCCGGCGTTGGTCAGGTCGGTGATGCCGGTGTACAGCGGCACGCCGCTGGTGCTCAAGTCTGTGGCCGTGGCGCCGTTGACCGACAGGTTGACGTCATAGCTGCCTGGGCCGGCCTGGTTGGCGTGGTAGATTTCAAGGCTGTAGTAACCGCTCACCGTCGGGGTGATCGAGCCGCTGAACTTGCCGCTGTTGGTGCCCCACTGCGCGCTGGCCACGTCTTTGCCGCCGACGTTGATCACCAGGCTGTCATCGCCGGTACCGCTGAAGGTGTAGGTCTTGCCGGCTTCCATATACATCAGCCCGGAGATCTTCGAACCCGCGCCTGCGGCGACGTTTTCGGTGGACTCGACGTTGGTGACGACGCCGCTGCTGTTCGGCGTGCCGGCCTTATCAATAGCGTTTTTCAGGTCGGTCGCTGACGCGCCGTTACCGTTAGAGCCAATGCCTGCAATGCTGTTCCAGCTTTGCTTGAGCAAGCCGATCGAGTTGACGTTGTTGTCGGCCACATTCAGGGTCGGTGCGTCGGCCACTGGGGTGATATCGACTTTCACCGTGGCGCTGGTGCCAAAGTCCTTGCCATCTGTTGGCTGGAACTTGAACTGTGCGTAATCGGCTTGCTTGTTGCCGATACCGTTGCCGCCATAACCATCGGCGCCGGACTCGTTGGCGTTTGGCATGAAGCGCAACTGGCCGCCGTCGATCTGGGCTTTGGTGAAGGTCTGGCCGGCAGTCACGTTAGTCCAGGTGGTGCCGTCTGTCGCCAGGTATTGCAGCTTGCCGGCAATGGGCAGGTCGGTGATTTTCACCGCCAGGCTGGCTGGTGGTGAGTCCACGTCGGTCACGCCGAAGTTAGCCCAGGTCAGGGCCAGCGGGGTGTCTTCGGTGCCGGTCACAGCACTGCCGGTCGCCACAGGCGCATCGTTGACCGCCACTACGTTGACCGTGGTGGTGGCGACGTTGGAGTAGTTGCCGCCGTCAGTCACGGTCACGGTGATGGTCCGCGGCGTGGTGCTCGGGTCGTGGCTGCTGTTGGTGAACGTGATGTTCTTGATCTGCTGCATGTAGTCAGCCAGCGACGCCGTGCCAGTCAGGGTCAGGGTGATCTTGCCGGTGGCAGGGTCTGTCGCCGAGGCCACGGTGATGCCGGTGACGCTGCTGAAATTCAGCGCGTCGCCCTGCTGGGTGTTGGTCAAGACCACGGTGGCGCCGGTCAGTTGAGTGCTGTCCGGGTCAGTAATCTTGATGTCGGTGTCAGCAATCGACACGCCCGTGCCGCCTTCGGTGAATGAGGTCTTGTAGTCGGCACCGGTGGCGCCACTGGAGTTGTTGGCATCCAGGTCGATGACCGGTGGTGCATCGTTGTCGATGATATCGGTGCTGACGCTGCCATTGCCGACCACCAGGTTCTCGAAGTTGCCCCCGGTGGTCTTGTCGATGGTGATGACGATTTTTTCCGTCGGCTCGGTAATCTTGTCGTCGAGGGTGCGGATATCAAACGGCACGCTGCTGGAGCCGGCCGGGATCTTCACGGTGTACACACCATTGAAGTCCGAACCGTCGGTGGCGGTGCCGCTGTACTTGAGCGTTACGGTCACGTCGGTTTGCGCCGGGTTGCTCAGCGTCAGGGTGTAGTGCGCCGTGCCGCCTTCCGTCACCGACGCGTCGCCGGTGATGCTGATGGTGGTGTTGGTGACCACATCGGTGACCTTGGTGGTCACGGTGCTGCCGTCGACAATCAAGTGCTCGTACTTGTCGCCGCCGCTGACCACGTTGGTGATCTTGGTGCTGACATCGTTGGCACCGACATACACGTCGTTAGGCGCGGTGGCAGTGGTGGTGCTGCTGGACTTGCCGTTGCCGATGGTGATGGTCGAGCCGTTATCCAGCTTCACCACCAGGTCGGAACCGACGTTGTTCACCGCTGCACCGTTCTTGTCGACCAGGGACGCGGTGTAGACGATCTGACCGCCTTCACTCACCGAACCGGTGGCCTTGAGCACCACGGTCACATCATCGATGGTGTCGTTGATGGTGGTGGTCGCGCCGCCTGGAGTGACAGTCACACCCTCGAAGTTACCGCCGGTAGTGCCGGTGATCTTGACCGTCTGGGTGCTCTTGTCGATGAACACGTCATCGCTAGGCGCTGGGACAGTCACTGTACCCACGGTCGCGCCTTGCTTGATGGTGATGCTCGAACCGTTATCGAGTTGGACCACCATGTCGCTGCCGGCCTTGTTGCTCAAGGTCGCGGTGTAGGTGATCTGGCCACCCTCGTTCACTGCGCTCGGCGCGGTCAGCGTGACGGTAGTGGTATCAGCAGTACTCGGTGTATCTGTAACGGTAGTGTTAACCGGGGTAGTGCCTGGCACCAGGTTTTCAAAGTGCTCGCCGCCAGTCACGCCTTTGATGGCGGTAGTGACGGTTTGATCGCCTTTGTACACATCATCTGGAGCTACAACCGTGACGTTGCCGCTGGACTGGTTCACACCGATGGTGATGGTTTTACCGTTATCCAGAGTGACGGTCAGCGGGTTGGTGATGTTAGTCACCGGCGTGCCGTTTTTATCCACAAGGCTGGCGGTGTAAACGATGTTGCCGCCTTCGCCGATAGTGGTGGTCGCGGTCAGTACGACATCGACCTTGTCGATGGTGTCGTTGATGGTGGTGGTCGCGCCGCCTGGAGTGACAGTCACACCCTCGAAGTTACCGCCGGTAGTGCCGGTGATCTTGACCGTCTGGGTGCTCTTGTCGATGAACACGTCATCGCTAGGCGCTGGGACAGTCACTGTACCCACGGTCGCGCCTTGCTTGATGGTGATGCTCGAACCGTTATCGAGTTGGACCACCATGTCGCTGCCGGCCTTGTTGCTCAAGGTGGCGGTATAGGTGATCTGGCCACCTTCGTTGACGGCCGTTGGGGCAGTCAGCGTGACACTGGTGAGATCGGTGGTGCCCGGGGTGTCCGTGACCGTGGTGTTAACCGGCGTGGTCCTGGCACCAGGTTTTCAATGCCGCCGCCAGTCACGCCTTTGATGGCGGTAGTGACGGTTTGATCGCCTTTGTAGACATCGTTTGGCGCTACAGCTGTGACGGTACCGCTGGACTGGTTCACACCGATGGTGATGGTTTTGCCGTTATCCAGGGTGACGGTCAGCGGGCTGGTGATGTTGGTCACCAGGGCGCCGTTTTTATCCACAAGGCTGGCGGTGTAAACGATGTTGCCGCCTTCGCCGATAGTGGTGGTCGCGGTCAGTACGACATCGACCTTGTCGATGGTGTCATTGATCGTCGTGGTTGCGCCGTTCGGAAGAGCGTCACACCCTCGAGTTACCGCCGGTAGTGCCGGTGATCTTGACCGTCTGGGTGCTCTTGTCGATGAACACGTCATCGCTAGGCGCTGGGACAGTCACTGTACCCACGGTCGCGCCTTGCTTGATGGTGATGCTCGAACCGTTATCGAGTTGGACCACCATGTCGCTGCCGGCCTTGTTGCTCAAGGTGGCGGTATAGGTGATCTGGCCACCTTCGTTGACGGCCGTTGGGGCAGTCAGCGTGACACTGGTGAGATCGGTGGTGCCCGGAGTGTCCGTGACGGTGGTGTTCACCGAGGTAGTGCCTGGCACCAGGTTTTCAAAGTGCTCGCCGCCGGTCACGCCTTTGATGGCCGTGGTAACGGTTTGATCACCTTTGTACACATCATCTGGAGCTACAACCGTGACGTTGCCGCTGGACTGGTTCACACCGATGGTGATGGTTTTACCGTTATCCAGAGTGACGGTCAGCGGGTTGGTGATGTTAGTCACCGGCGTGCCGTTTTTATCCACAAGGCTGGCGGTGTAAACGATGTTGCCGCCTTCGCCGATAGTGGTGGTCGCGGTCAGTACGACATCGACCTTGTCGATGGTGTCATTGATCGTCGTGGTTGCGCCGTTGCCTGCAACTTCCAATTTCTCGAAGTTACCGCCAGCGGTGTCGGTGATCTTGACCGTCTGAGTGCTCTTATCGATGAACACGTCATCGCTAGGTGCTGGGACAGTAACGGTCCCGACGGTGTCGCCCGCCTTGATGGTGATGGTCGAGCCGTTGTCGAGTTTCAGCGTTACGTCGGTGCCCGCTTTATTGGAAAGCGTAGCGGTGTACGTAATCTCACCGCCCTCGTTGACTGCGCTTGGCGCGGTCAGCGTAACTGTGGTGGTGTTATCGGTGCCCGGAGTATCCGTGACGGTGGTGTTAACCGGCGTGGTGCCAGGTACTAAGTTTTCAAAGTGCTCGCCGCCGGTTACACCTTTGATCGCGGTGGTGACGGTCTGGTCGCCTTTGTAGACGTCGTTCGGTGCTACGACGGTGACGGTACCGCTGGACTGGTTCACACCGATGGTGATGGTTTTGCCGTTATCCAGGGTGACGGTCAGCGGGCTGGTGATGTTGGTCACCAGGGCGCCGTTTTTATCCACAAGGCTGGCGGTGTAAACGATGTTGCCGCCTTCGCCGATAGTGGTGGTCGCGGTCAGTACGACATCGACCTTGTCGATGGTGTCATTGATCGTCGTGGTTGCGCCGTTGCCTGCAACTTCGAGCTTCTCGAAGTTACCGCCAGCGGTGTCGGTGATCTTGACGGTCTGAGTGCTCTTATCGATGAACACGTCATCACTTGGCGCTGGGACAGTCACGGTGCCGACGGTATCGCCTGCCTTGATGGTGATGGTCGAGCCATTATCCAACTTGAGGGTGACGTCGGTGCCGGCCTTGTTGCTCAAGGTCGCGGTGTAGGTGATCTGGCCACCCTCGTTCACTGCGCTCGGCGCGGTCAGCGTGACGGTAGTGGTATCAGCAGTACTCGGTGTATCTGTAACGGTAGTGTTAACCGGGGTAGTGCCTGGCACCAGGTTTTCAAATGCTCGCCGCCGGTTACACCTTTGATAGCGGTGGTGACGGTTTGGTCGCCTTTATAGACATCATCAGGAGCTACGACCGTGACGGTGCCGCTCGACTGATTAACGCCGATGGTGATTGTTTGGCCGTTATCCAGTGTCACGGTCAACGGGTTGGTGATGTTGGTCACCGCGTTACCCGACTTGTCGACCAGCGAAGCGGTGTAAACGATGTTGCCGCCTTCGCCGATAGTGTTGGTCGCGGTCAGAACCACATCAACTTTGTCGATGGTGTCGTTAATCGTCGTGGTCGCACCATTGCCCGCAACTTCCAACTTCTCGAAGTTGCCGCCAGCGGTGTCGGTGATCTTGACCGTCTGAGTGCTCTTATCGATGAACACGTCATCGCTTGGCGCTGGGACAGTCACAGTGCCGACGGTGTCGCCCGCCTTGATGGTGATGGTCGAGCCGTTGTCGAGTTTCAGCGTTACGTCAGTGCCCGCCTTGTTGCTCAAGGTCGCGGTGTAGGTGATTTGACCACCCTCGCTAACTTCAGTCGGGCCTGGTGTGTCAGTCACAGTCGTGGTGACTTTATCGGTCCCAGGAACCAGATTTTCGAAATGCTCGCCGCCAGTCACGCCTTTGATGGCCGTGGTAACGGTTTGATCGCCTTTGTAGACATCATCAGGAGCTACGACCGTGACGTTGCCGCTCGACTGATTAACGCCGATGGTGATTGTTTGGCCGTTATCCAGAGTGACGGTCAGCGGGTTGGTGATGTTAGTCACCGGCGTGCCGTTTTTATCCACAAGGCTGGCGGTGTAAACGATGTTGCCGCCTTCGCCGATAGTGGTGGTCGCGGTCAGTACGACATCGACCTTGTCGATGGTGTCATTGATCGTCGTGGTTGCGCCGTTGCCTGCAACTTCCAACTTCTCGAAGTTGCCGCCAGCGGTGTCGGTGATCTTGACGGTCTGAGTGCTCTTATCGATGAACACGTCATCGCTTGGCGCTGGGACAGTCACAGTGCCGACGGTGTCGCCTGCCTTAATGGTGATGCTCGAGCCATTATCCAATTTCAGGGTGACGTCGGTGCCGGCCTTGTTGCTCAAGGTCGCGGTGTAAGTGATCTGGCCACCCTCGTTGACTGCGCTTGGCGCGGTCAGCGTAACGGTGGTGGTGTTATCGGTGCCCGGAGTGTCCGTGACGGTGGTGTTCACCGAGGTAGTGCCTGGCACCAGGTTTTCAAAGTGCTCGCCGCCGGTCACGCCTTTGATGGCCGTGGTAACGGTTTGATCACCTTTGTACACATCATCTGGAGCTACGACCGTGACGGTGCCGCTCGACTGATTAACGCCGATGGTGATTGTTTCCGTTATCCAGAGTGACGGTCAGCGGGTTGGTGATGTTAGTCACCGGCGCGCCGTTTTTATCCACAAGGCTTGCGGTGTAAACGATGTTGCCGCCTTCACCAATAGTGGTGGTCGCGGTCAGGACGACATCGACTTTGTCGATGGTGTCGTTGATCGTGGTAGTCGCGCCATCGCCTGCAACTTCCAATTTCTCGAAGTTGCCGCCAGTAGTGTCGGTGATCTTGACCGTCTGAGTGCTCTTATCGATGAACACGTCATCGCTAGGCGCCGGGACAGTCACAGTGCCGACGGTGTCGCCCGCCTTAATGGTAATGGTCGAACCATTATCGAGTTTCAGAGTAACGTCAGTGCCCGCTTGTTGCTCAAGGTCGCGGTGTAGGTGATTTGACCACCCTCGCTAACTTCAGTCGGAGCGGTCAGGGTTACCGTCGTGGTGTTGTCAGTGCCTGGTGTGTCAGTCACAGTCGTGGTGACTTTATCGGTCCCAGGAACCAGATTTTCGAAATGCTCGCCGCCGGTTACACCTTTGATAGCGGTGGTGACGGTTTGGTCGCCTTTATAGACATCATCAGGAGCTACGACCGTGACGGTGCCGCTCGACTGATTAACGCCGATGGTGATTGTTTTACCGTTATCCAGAGTGACGGTCAGCGGGTTGGTGATGTTAGTCACCGGCGCGCCGTTTTTATCCACAAGGCTTGCGGTGTAAACGATGTTGCCGCCTTCACCAATAGTGGTGGTCGCGGTCAGGACGACATCGACTTTGTCGATGGTGTCGTTGATCGTGGTAGTCGCGCCATCGCCTGCAACTTCCAATTTCTCGAAGTTGCCGCCAGTAGTGTCGGTGATCTTGACCGTCTGAGTGCTCTTATCGATGAACACGTCATCGCTGGCGCTGGGACAGTCACAGTGCCGACGGTGTCGCCCGCCTTGATGGTGATGGTCGAGCCGTTGTCGAGTTTCAGCGTTACGTCAGTGCCCGCCTTGTTGCTCAAGGTCGCGGTGTAGGTGATTTGACCACCCTCGCTAACTTCAGTCGGAGCGGTCAGGTAACGGTGGTGGTGTTATCGGTGCTCGGAGTATCAGTCACAGTTGTGGTGACTTTATCGGTCCCAGGAACCAGATTTTCGAAATGCTCGCCGCCGGTTACACCTTTGATAGCGGTGGTGACGGTTTGGTCGCCTTTATAGACATCATCAGGAGCTACGACCGTGACGGTGCCGCTCGACTGATTAACGCCGATGGTGATTGTTTACCGTTATCCAGAGTGACGGTCAGCGGGTTGGTGATGTTAGTCACCGGCGTGCCGTTTTTATCCACAAGGCTGGCGGTGTAGACGATGTTGCCGCCTTCGCCGACGGTGGTGGTGGCGGTCAGTACGACATCGACCTTGTCGATGGTGTCATTGATTGTGGTAGTGGCGCCGTTGCCTGCAACTTCCAACTTCTCGAAGTTGCCGCCAGCGGTGTCGGTGATCTTGACGGTCTGAGTGCTCTTATCGATGAACACGTCATCGCTTGGCGCTGGGACAGTCACAGTGCCGACGGTGTCGCCTGCCTTAATGGTGATGCTCGAGCCATTTCATTTCAGCGTTACGTCAGTGCCCGCCTTGTTGCTCAAGGTCGCGGTGTAGGTGATTTGACCACCCTCGCTAACTTCAGTCGGAGCGGTCAGGGTTACCGTCGTGGTGTTGTCAGTGCCTGGTGTGTCAGTCACAGTCGTGGTGACTTTATCGGTCCCAGGAACCAGATTTTCGAAATGCTCGCCGCCAGTCACGCCTTTGATGGTCGTGGTAACGGTTTGATCACCTTTATAGACATCATCAGGAGCTACGACCGTGACGGTGCCGCTCGACTGATTAACGCCGATGGTGATTGTTTGGCCGTTATCCAGAGTGACGGTCAGCGGGTTGGTGATGTTAGTCACCGGCGTGCCGTTTTTATCCACAAGGCTGGCGGTGTAGACGATGTTGCCGCCTTCGCCGACGGTGGTGGTGGCGGTCAGTACGACATCGACCTTGTCGATGGTGTCATTGATTGTGGTAGTGGCGCCGTTGCCTGCAACTTCCAACTTCTCGAAGTTGCCGCCAGCGGTGTCGGTGATCTTGACGGTCTGAGTGCTCTTATCGATGAACACGTCATCGCTTGGCGCTGGGACAGTCACAGTGCCGACGGTGTCGCCTGCCTTAATGGTGATGCTCGAGCCATTATCCAATTTCAGGGTGACGTCGGTGCCGGCCTTGTTGCTCAAGGTCGCGGTGTAGGTGATCTGGCCACCTTCGCTAACCTCAGTCGGAGCAGTCAGAGTTACCGTCGTGGTGTTGTCGGTGCCCGGAGTATCCGTGACGGTGGTGTTAACCGGCGTGGTGCCTGGCACCAGGTTTTCAAAGTGCTCGCCGCCAGTCACACCTTTGATGGCCGTGGTAACGGTTTGATCACCTTTGTATACATCATCTGGAGCTACAACCGTGACGTTGCCGCTGGACTGGTTCACACCGATGGTGATTGTTTTACCGTTATCCAGAGTGACGGTCAGCGGGTTGGTGATGTTAGTCACCGGGCGGTGTAGACGATGTTGCCGCCTTCGCCGACGGTGGTGGTGGCGGTCAGTACGACATCGACCTTGTCGATGGTGTCATTGATCGTCGTGGTTGCGCCGTTGCCTGCAACTTCCAGTTTTTCGAAGTTGCCGCCAGTAGTGTCGGTGATCTTGACCGTCTGAGTGCTCTTATCGATGAACACGTCATCGCTTGGCGCTGGGACAGTCACAGTGCCGACGGTGTCGCCCGCCTTGATGGTGATGGTCGAGCCGTTGTCGAGTTTCAGCGTTACGTCAGTGCCCGCCTTGTTATCCACAAGGCTGGCGGTGTAAACGATGTTGCCGCCTTCGCCGATAGTGGTGGTCGCGGTCAGTACGACATCGACCTTGTCGATGGTGTCATTGATCGTCGTGGTTGCGCCGTTGCCTGCAACTTCGAGCTTCTCGAAGTTACCGCCAGCGGTGTCGGTGATCTTGACGGTCTGAGTGCTCTTATCGATGAACACGTCATCACTTGGCGCTGGGACAGTCACAGTGCCGACGGTATCGCCTGCCTTGATGGTGATGGTCGAGCCGTTGTCGAGTTTCAGCGTTACGTCAGTGCCCGCTTTATTGGAAAGCGTAGCGGTGTACGTAATCTGGCCACCCTCGTTCACTGCGCTCGGCGCGGTCAGCGTGACGGTAGTGGTATCAGCAGTACTCGGTGTATCGGTAACGGTAGTGTTAACCGGCGTGGTGCCTGGCACCAGGTTTTCAAAGTGCTCGCCGCCAGTCACGCCTTTGATGGCGGTAGTGACGGTTTGATCGCCTTTGTAGACATCTGGAGCTACGACCGTGACGTTGCCGCTCGACTGATTAACGCCGATGGTGATTGTTTGGCCGTTATCCAGTGTCACGGTCAACGGGTTGGTGATGTTGGTCACCGCGTTACCCGACTTGTCGACCAGCGAAGCGGTGTAAACGATGTTGCCGCCTTCGCCGATAGTGTTGGTCGCGGTCAGAACCACATCAACTTTGTCGATGGTGTCGTTAATCGTCGTGGTCGCACCATTGCCCGCAACTTCCAACTTCTCGAAGTTGCCGCCAGCGGTGTCGGTGATCTTGACCGTCTGAGTGCTCTTATCGATGAACACGTCATCGCTAGGCGCCGGGACAGTCACAGTGCCGACGGTGTCGCCCGCCTTATGGTATGGTCGACCTTTCGAGTTTCAGAGTAACGTCAGTGCCCGCTTTGTTAGAAAGCGTAGCGGTTACGTAATCTCACCGCCCTCGTTAACTGCGCCAGGGGCGGTCAGCGTAACGGTGGTGGTGTTATCGGTGCTCGGAGTATCAGTCACAGTGTGGTGACTTTATCGGTCCCAGGAACCAGATTTTCGAAATGCTCGCCGCCAGTCACGCCTTTGATGGTCGTGGTAACGGTTTGATCACCTTTGTAGACATCATCTGGAGCTACAACCGTGACGTTGCCGCTGGACTGGTTCACACCGATGGTGATGGTTTTACCGTTATCCAGAGTGACGGTCAGCGGGTTGGTGATGTTAGTCACCGGCGCGCCGTTTTTATCCACAAGGCTTGCGGTGTAAACGATGTTGCCGCCTTCCCATAGTGGTGGTCGCGGTCAGTACGACATCGACCTTGTCGATGGTGTCATTGATCGTCGTGGTTGCGCCGTTGCCTGCAACTTCCAATTTCTCGAAGTTACCGCCAGCGGTGTCGGTGATCTTGACCGTCTGAGTGCTCTTATCGATGAACACGTCATCGCTAGGTGCTGGGACAGTAACGGTCCCGACGGTGTCGCCCGCCTTGATGGTGATGGTCGAGCCGTTGTCGAGTTTCAGCGTTACGTCGGTGCCCGCTTTATTGGAAAGCGTAGCGGTGTACGTAATCTCACCGCCCTCGTTACTGCGCCAGGGGCGGTCAGCGTAACGGTGGTGGTGTTATCGGTGCTCGGAGTATCAGTCACAGTCGTGGTGACTTTATCGGTCCCAGGAACCAGATTTTCGAAATGCTCGCCGCCAGTCACGCCTTTGATGGCCGTGGTAACGGTTTGATCGCCTTTGTAGACATCATCGGAGCTACAACCGTGACGTTGCCGCTGGACTGGTTCACACCGATGGTGATGGTTTTACCGTTATCCAGAGTGACGGTCAGCGGGTTGGTGATGTTAGTCACCGGCGTGCCGTTTTTATCCACAAGGCTGGCGGTGTAGACGATGTTGCCGCCTTCGCCGACGGTGGTGGTGGCGGTCAGTACGACATCGACCTTGTCGATGGTGTCATTGATCGTCGTGGTTGCGCCGTTGCCTGCAACTTCCAGTTTTTCGAAGTTGCCGCCAGTAGTGTCGGTGATCTTGACCGTCTGAGTGCTCTTATCGATGAACACGTCATCGCTTGGCGCTGGGACAGTCACAGTGCCGACGGTGTCGCCTGCCTTAATGGTGATGCTCGAGCCATTATCCAATTTCAGGGTGACGTCGGTGCCGGCCTTGTTGCTCAAGGTCGCGGTGTAAGTGATCTGGCCACCCTCGTTGACTGCGCTTGGCGCGGTCAGCGTAACTGTGGTGGTGTTATCGGTGCCCGGAGTATCCGTGACGGTGGTGTTAACCGGCGTGGTGCCAGGTACTAAGTTTTCAAAGTGCTCGCCGCCGGTTACACCTTTGATGGCGGTAGTGACGGTTTGATCGCCTTTGTACACATCATCTGGAGCTACAACCGTGACGTTGCCGCTCGACTGATTAACGCCGATGGTGATTGTTTGGCCGTTATCCAGTGTCACGGTCAACGGGTTGGTGATGTTGGTCACCGCGTTACCCGACTTGTCGACCAGCGAAGCGGTGTAAACGATGTTGCCGCCCTCACCAACAGTGGTGGTGGCAGTCAGAACCACATCAACTTTGTCGATGGTGTCGTTAATCGTCGTGGTCGCACCATTGCCCGCAACTTCCAACTTCTCGAAGTTGCCGCCAGCGGTGTCGGTGATCTTGACGTCTGAGTGCTCTTATCGATGAACACGTCATCGCTTGGCGCTGGGACAGTCACAGTGCCGACGGTGTCGCCTGCCTTAATGGTGATGCTCGAGCCATTATCCAATTTCAGGGTGACGTCGGTGCCGGCCTTGTTGCTCAAGGTCGCGGTGTAGGTGATCTGGCCACCTTCGCTAACCTCAGTCGGAGCAGTCAGGTGACACTGGTGAGATCGGTGGTGCCCGGGGTGTCCGTGACCGTGGTGTTAACCGGCGTGGTACCTGGCACCAGGTTTTCGAAATGCGCGCCGCCCGTCACGTTAGTGATCGCGGTGGTGACGGTCTGGTCGCCTTTGTAGACGTCGTTCGGTGCTACGACGGTGACGGTACCGCTGGACTGGTTCACACCGATGGTGATGGTTTTGCCGTTATCCAGGGTACGGTCAACGGGTTGGTGATGTTGGTCACCGCGTTACCCGACTTGTCGACCAGCGAAGCGGTGTAAACGATGTTGCCGCCTTCGCCGATAGTGTTGGTCGCGGTCAGAACCACATCAACTTTGTCGATGGTGTCGTTAATCGTCGTGGTCGCACCATTGCCCGCAACTTCCAACTTCTCGAAGTTGCCGCCAGTAGTGTCAGTGATCTTGACCGTCTGGGTGCTCTTGTCGATGAACACGTCATCGCTAGGCGCCGGAACAGTCACCGTGCCGACGGTATCGCCAGCCTTGATGGTAATGGTCGAACCATTATCGAGTTTCAGAGTGACGTCAGTGCCCGCTTTGTTAGAAAGCGTAGCGGTGTACGTAATCTGACCACCTTCGTTCGCCTCGGTCGGCGCGGTCAGCGTCACGGTTGTGGTGTCGATCGAATCTGTGATGGTGGTGACCGCTGGTGTCGTGCTCGGCACCAGGTTTTCGAAGTTGCCGCCCGTCGCGCCCGTAATAGTGGTGCTGACAGTGCTGCCGTTGACGTAGACATCGTTCGGCGGGGTGTCGACGACTACGGTGCCAACCGACTCACCCGCTTTGATCGTGATCACCGAGCCATTGCTCAAGGTGACAGTCACCGGCGTCTGCGCCGGGTTGGTCAACGTGGCGGTGTAGGTGATCTGGCCACCTTCGGTCACGGTCTCGCCTGCGGTCAGCGTGACCGTGGTGGTGTCGATCGAGTCCGTAATCGTGGTGACCGCAGGCGTAGTGCTCGGTACCAGATTTTCAAAGTTACCGCCGGTCGCACCGGTAATGGTGGTCGTGACGGTCGAACCGTTGTTGTAGACGTCGTTAGCCGGCGTATCACGACTACGGTGCCAACCGACTCACCCGCTTTGATCGTGATCACCGAGCCATTGCTCAAGGTGACAGTCACCGGCGTCTGCGCCGGGTTGGTCAACGTGGCGGTGTAGGTGATCTGGCCACCTTCGGTCACGGTCTCACCGGCCGTCAACGTGACGGTAGTGGTGTCGATCGAATCAACAATGGTGGTGACCGCAGGCGTGGTGCTCGGTACCAGATTTTCAAAGTTACCGCCGGTCGCACCGGTAATGGTGGTCGTGACGGTCGAACCGTTGTTGTAGACGTCGTTAGCCGGCGTATCCACGACTACGGTGCCAACCGACTCACCGGCCTTGATGGTGATCACCGAGCCATTGCTCAAAGTGACAGTCACCGGGGTCTGCGCGGGGTTGGTTAAGGTCGCGGTCCTCAAAGTTACCGCCGGTGCACCGGTAATTGTGGTGTGACGGTGAACCGTTGTTGTAGACGTCGTTAGCCGGCGTATCCACGACTACGGTGCCAACCGACTCACCGGCCTTGATGGTGATCACCGAGCCATTGCTCAAAGTGACAGTCACCGGGGTCTGCGCGGGGTTGGTTAAGGTCGCGGTGTAAGTAATCTGCCCGCCTTCAGTCACGGTCTGGCCAGCAGTCAGCGTGACAGTCGTGGTGTCGATCGAGTCCGTAATCGTAGTAACCGCAGGCGTAGTGCTCGGTACCAGATTTTCAAAGTTGCCGCCGGTGCACCGGTAATTGTGGTGCTGACGGTAGAACCGTTGTTGTAAACATCGTTAGCCGGCGTCTCCACGACTACAGTGCCAACCGACTCGCCTGCCTTGATGGTGATCACCGAGCCATTGCTCAAAGTGACAGTCACTGGCGTCTGCGCCGGGTTGGTCAAGGTGGCGGTGTAGGTGATCTGCCCGCCTTCAGTCACGGTCTGGCCAGCAGTCAGCGTGACAGTCGTGGTGTCGATCGAGTCCGTAATCGTAGTAACCGCAGGCGTAGTGCTCGGTACCAGATTTTCAAAGTTGCCGCCGGTCGCGCCAGTAATGGTGGTCGAGACGGTCGAACCATTGTTGTAAACGTCGTTAGCCGGGGTATCCACGACCACCGTGCCGACGGACTCGCCGGCCTTGATGGTAATCACCGAGCCATTGCTCAAGGTGACAGTCACCGGCGTTTGCGCCGGGTTGGTCAAGGTGGCGGTGTAGGTGATCTGGCCACCTTCGGTCACGGTCTCACCGGCCGTCAACGTGACGGTAGTGGTGTCGATCGAATCAACAATGGTGGTGACCGCAGGCGTGGTGCTCGGCACCAAGTTCTCAAAGTTACCGCCGGTTGCACCGGTAATTGTGGTGCTGACGGTAGAACCGTTGTTGTAAACATCGTTAGCCGGCGTCTCCACGACTACAGTGCCAACCGACTCGCCTGCCTTGATGGTGATCACCGAGCCATTGCTCAAAGTGACAGTCACTGGCGTCTGCGCCGGGTTGGTCAAGGTGGCGGTGTAGGTGATCTGGCCCCTTCGGTCACGGTCTCCCGGCCGTCACGTGACGGTGTGGTGTCGATCGAGTCGTAATCGTGGTGACCGCAGGCGTAGTGCTCGGTACCAGATTTTCAAAGTTACCGCCGGTCGCACCGGTAATGGTGGTCGTGACGGTCGAACCGTTGTTGTAGACGTCGTTAGCCGGCGTCTCCACGACTACAGTGCCAACCGACTCGCCTGCCTTGATGGTGATCACCGAGCCATTGCTCAAAGTGACAGTCACTGGCGTCTGCGCCGGGTTGGTCAAGGTGGCGGTGTAGGTGATCTGGCCGCCTTCGGTCACGGTCTCGCCTGCGGTCAGCGTGACCGTGGTGGTGTCGATCGAGTCCGTAATCGTGGTGACCGCAGGCGTAGTGCTCGGTACCAGATTTTCAAAGTTACCGCCGGTCGCACCGGTAATGGTGGTCGTGACGGTCGAACCGTTGTTGTAGACGTCGTTAGCCGGCGTATCCACGACTACGGTGCCAACGACTCCCGGCCTTGATGGTAATCACCGAGCCATTGCTCAAGGTGACAGTCACCGGCGTTTGCGCCGGGTTGGTCAAGGTGGCGGTGTAGGTGATCTGGCCGCCTTCAGTCACCGTCTCACCCGCCGTCAGCGTGACGGTGGTGGTGTCGATGGTGTCGGTAATCTGCGTCACGGCCGGGTTAGGGTCGATGGTCAGCACCAGGTTGTTGCCGCCGGTGGTGCCGGTGACGGTGACGCTGATCTGGCTTGGGTCGATGTACGGGCTGTCATTTGGCGCCAGCGGTACATTGACGGTGCCGGTCGTCTGGCCGGCAGGGATAGTGATCACCGCACCGTTGGACAGGGTGATGCTCAGGTTGCTGGACGGCGCCTGGGTCACCGTGGCGGTGTAGGTCAGTACGCCGCCGGCCTCGGTGATGGTCGGGGTCGCGCTCAGGGTCAGGGTCGAGGGCTGCAACACCAGGTTGCCTGTTTCGCTGGAGCCTTGGGCGCCCGTGAGTTGAGTTTGCGTCGAGGTGCCCTGGCCAAGCGGGCCGGTCGGGAAGCCGATGGTTGGGTCGACGCGGCCGGCGGTCGCGTCCAGCACTACGAAGCTGTGGCCGCCGCCCGCCGCGCCGGTACCCGTAGCGTTGGCGCCTGCGGCAGTGGCTTCCAGGTCGGTGGTCGGGTCGGCGCCGGCGGCGATGGCTTGCTGCAGCTCGGCAACCGAAGGCGCGGCTTGCTCGGTGGCGGCGGCCAAGTCGAGGCTGGAGTCCGGCAGATCGGCGCTCCACTGAGTATCCCGACCCAAGTCCAGCGTGCGGCCATCGGCCAGTTCAAGGCTGACCGCGCCGGACATGCCAGTGTCTATCTGGTCACCCGCGAACAGGCGGTCGCCTTCAACCAGAACGCGGCGCGCCCCCTCCGGAGAAATAACGAAAACTTGACCAACAATGCTTTTGACGATGGCAACAACACTGCTCATTAAAATTTTCTCCGGTGTTCCGTTCTGATGAAATCCATGTGGCAGCCCAAGTTAGGACGCCAGATAGGAGGGGCGTAGTCTATGATGTTAATGACGTCAAATAATTGGCTAGATTTTTTAGCAATCTAGTTTATGCCAAACTATTGACCTTCTGGTCGCCATCCTAAACAATCGCTTCCGTAATGTCACATTGATATTTATGCGGCGAACCGTCCTACATGTGTGAAGCAGTTCCGCTCTTTGAACTTTCCGACGTACGGTCATTACGGTAGCCATTATCCGACGCAGCGGTGCCAATCGCTGTGATTTAAGACAAGAAGTCCTGGGGAATTTTTTAAATGCGTCGTCACCTGTTCAAGGCAATACCGTTCGTTCTCGCCGCCAGTTTTGTACAAGCCCAAACATTGCCCCAGGCCATGCAACAGGCCCTGGATGTGCACCCGGAAATCCAAGCCGGGGTTAACAGCCGTATCGCTGCCGATTACCAATTGCGCGCCGCACAAGGTGGTTACCTGCCTCGCGTTGACCTGAACGCCGGTTACGGCCGTGAAGGCACCGACAACTCCACCACTCGCGCCGTCAACGGCCCAAACGGCAACCACTGGGACACGCTCAACCGCGGCGAATCCAGCCTGCGCCTGCAGCAAATGATTTTTGACGGCTTCGCCACGTCCAGCGAAGTCGGCCGTCAACAAGCCAACGTCAATTCCCGTGCCTACTCCCTACTCGGCACCTCCGAGCGCACCGGGTTGACCGTCGCCCAGGTGTACCTGGATGTACTGACCCGTCGTGAGTTCGTGCGCCTGGCTGAAGAAAACCTGCGCAACCACGAACGCATTTACGACCAGATCAAGTTGCGCACCCAGCGCGGCGTCGGCAACGGTGCCGACCAGGACCAGGCCGAAGCGCGTCTGGCCCAAGCCCGCAACAACCTGATCACCGAGCAGACCAACCTCTCCGACTCGCAGGTCAACTACCTCAGCGCCGTCGGCCAGATGCCCGACCAGCTCGAGCGCCCGGCGCCGTTCATGGCCATGCTGCCGGCTGACCTGAATGAAGCGCGTCGCCAGATGCTCGACAACAGCCCGATCCTGCGTTCGGCCGAGTCGGATATCTCCGCCGCCGAAAGCCAGTACGAAGCCGCCAAATCCAGCTTCTACCCGCGCTTTGATGCCGAGCTTGGCACCAACGCCGACAACAACGTTTCCGGCGATGCCAGCCACAACAACGGCTGGGAAGCCATGGTGCGCATGCGCTTCAACCTGTTTGCCGGTGGCAGCAACAAGGCTGACCTGCAATCCAAGTCGTACCAGGCAAGCCAGGCACTGGACATCCGCAACAACGCTTTGCGCCAGCTCAACGAAGAACTGGGCCTGGCCTGGAACGCCTTGAACAACGCGAATTCGCAGTTGCCGGTGGCCCAGCAGTACGTGGATCACAGCACCCGTGTGCGTACCTCCTATCAGCAGCAGTTTAGTCTGGGTCAGCGAACCCTGCTGGATTTGCTCGACAGCGAGAACGAATTGTTCACCGCTTCGCGTCGTTTGGAAGAGATCAAGAACATTCAGTTATTTACTCAATATCGAATCAAGGCGACCATGGGTGAATTGCTCAAGAGCCAGGGAGTGGTCGCACCGATGGCCTCCGTCGTGCAGAACGACGTGAAGCCTAAAGTCCAACTGCCCGGGATGAATTGAGCTACACCTATAGCCCAATTGTTAGTCGAGAGTGCAGCGCGTGGAATCCGAAGTCGGTCGAGTTCATCTCAGTCATGATCCACGCACGCTGCACGACGACCCGTTATTAGACGGGTTGTTGGCGCTCTGTGCCCTGCATCAAAAACCGGCCAGCGCGGCCATGCTCACCACGGGCCTGCCGTTGCCCTCGCAGCGCCTGAGTGCCGAGTTGCTGCCGCGTGCAGCCGCGCGCGCCGGGCTGCAAGGCCGTGTGCTGCAACGCAAGCTGGAACAGATCCCGACGATTGCACTGCCGGCGCTGCTGTTGCTCAAAGACGGTCGCAGTGCCGTATTGGTGGGTTGGCAAGGCGAAGATGAAGCACGGATCCTGCTCAGCGAAAGCGACGGCGGTGAAGTGCTGATCAAGCGCGAGGCGTTGGCCGATGACTACATCGGCAAAGTCTTCTTTGCCCAGCCGCAGCACAAATTCGACGTCAACCACGGCACCCTGATCCCTCGGGCGCGTTCGTGGTTCCGTGACACCCTCAAGCGTTCGCGCTGGCTCTACACCGACGCCATTGCCGCCAGCTTCCTGATCAACATCATCGCGATGGCCGCGCCGTTGTTCGTGATGAACGTGTACGACCGTGTGGTGCCCAACCAGGCCACGGCGACCTTGTGGGTGCTGGCCGTGGGTATCTGCGGCGCGTACCTGTTTGACCTGATCCTCAAAAGCCTGCGCAGCCTGTGCCTGGACCTGGCCGGTAAAAAGACCGACCTGATCATTTCGGCCACGCTGTTCGAGCGCATTGTCGGCATGTCCATGAAGTACCGGCCGGCACGGGTCGGCAGCTTCGCGCAGAACATCCATGAGTTTCAGAGCCTGCGCGATTTTCTCGCCTCGCTGACCCTCACCAGCCTGATCGACCTGCCGTTTACCCTGCTGATCTTCTTGGTGATCGCCATCCTCGGCGGCCACTTGGTATGGGTGCCGGTGCTGGCGTTCCCCATTGCCCTGGGCATCGGCTACGCCCTGCAAAAACCGCTGGTGGCGACTATGGAACGAACCATGGCCCTGGCCGCCGAGCGCCAGTCGAGCCTGATCGAAACCCTCGCCGGGTTGGACGCGGTCAAGGTCAACAACGCCGAGAGCGAACGTCAGTACGGTTGGGAACAGACCATCGGCACCTTGAGCCGCCTTGAGCTGCGCGTGAAATTGCTGTCGGGCCTGTCGATGAACATGACCCTGCTGATCCAGCAACTGGCTGGCGTGATCATGATCGTGTTCGGCGTGTACCAGATCATCGACGGCAACCTCAGCATGGGCGGCCTGATTGCCTGCTACATGCTCAGTGGCCGCGCCTTGAGCCCACTGGCCTCACTGTCGGGCCTGCTGACCCGTTACCAGCAAGCCAAGGTCACCATGACCTCGGTGGACCAGATGATGGAGCTGCCCCAAGAGCGCAATTTCGAAGAGCGCCCGATGAGCCGTCGCACCCTGCAAGGTGCCATCGAGTGCCGGGGCCTGAACTTCACTTACCCGAACCAACAGAACGCCGCGTTGAAAAACATCAACCTGATGATCAAACCGGGCGAAAAAATCGGCATTATCGGCCGCAGTGGCTCGGGTAAAAGCTCCCTCGCCAAACTGATCGTCGGCCTTTACCAGCCCGACTCCGGCGCCTTGCTGGTGGACGGCGTGGACGTACGCCAGATCGACGTGAGCGAACTGCGCCACAACATCGGCTACGTCGCTCAAGACATCCAATTGCTGGCCGGCACCCTGCGCGACAACCTGGTCTCGGGTGCGCGTTATGTAGAAGACGAAATGGTCCTGCAAGCTGCCGAACTGGCCGGTGTGCACGAATTCGCGCGCCTGCACCCCCAAGGTTATGAGCTGCAAGTTGGCGAGCGTGGGCAGAACCTGTCCGGCGGCCAGCGGCAAAACGTCGCCCTGGCGCGCGCGCTATTGCTCAACCCGCCCATCCTGCTGTTGGACGAACCCACCAGCGCCATGGACAACACCGGTGAAGAACGCTTGAAACAACGTCTGCAAGCCGTGGTGCAAAACAAGACCGTGGTGCTGGTCACCCACCGTGCCTCACTGCTCTCCCTGGTGGACCGCCTGCTGGTGGTCGACCGTGGGCAGATCCTCGCGGACGGCCCGAAAGCCGTGGTTATGGAAGCGTTGAAAAAGGGGCAGATCAGTGTTGCTTAACTCCATCAAAAGCGCGGTTGGCCGCTACTTCAAAGGCACCGACTCGTTGCAGGGCCAGCCCCTGCCTGAGGTCAACAAAGCGCTGATCGAAGATGCACCGCGGGTAATCCGCCTGACCATCTGGGCGATCATCGCGTTCTTCGTATTCCTGGTGGTGTGGGCGGGTTTCTCCAGCATCGACGAAGTCACCCGAGGCGACGGCAAGGCGATTCCGTCGTCCAAGCTGCAGAAAATCCAGAACCTGGAAGGCGGTATCGTCTCCGAGTTGTACGTCAAGGAAGGCCAGATCGTAGAGGCTGGCGCGCCGTTGATTCGCCTCGACGACACGCGGTTTGTCTCCAACGCTGGTGAAACCGAAGCCTTGCGCCTGGCCATGCAACTGCGCGTTGAGCGCTTGAGTGCGCAGGTGGATGACCGCCCGCTGAACATCCCCGATGACGTGCTCAAGGCCGCGCCGAGCCAGGCCGCCAACGAGCGCTCCTTGTATGAAAGCCGCCGCCAGCAGTTGAAAGACGAAGTCGGTGGTTTGCAGGAGCAACTGGTGCAGCGCCAACAGGAACTGCGCGAGTTCAGCTCCAAGCAAGGCCAGTACCGTAGCCAGTTGTCCCTGCAACGCCAGGAAATCAACATGTCCGAGCCGCTGGTGGCCCAGGGCGCGGTATCGCCAGTGGAAGTGCTGCGCCTCAAGCGTGCCGAAATGGAAACCCGTGGCCAGTTGGACGCCACCACCCTGGCGATTCCCCGCGCCGAATCAGCGATCAAGGAAGTGCAGCGCAAGATCGACGAAACCCGTGGCAAATTCCGCAGCGAAGCGCTGACCCAGCTCAACGAAGCCCGCACCGAACTGAACAAGGCCGAATCCACCGGTCGCGCCCTGGAAGACCGCGTCAGCCGTACGCTGGTCACCTCGCCGGTACGCGGTATCGTCAAGCAATTGCTGGTCAACACCGTCGGCGGCGTGATCCAGCCGGGCAGCGACATGGTCGAAATCGTGCCGCTCAACGACACCCTGCTGGTGGAAGCCAAGATTCGCCCGCAAGACATCGCCTTCCTGCACCCGGGGCAAGAAGCGATCGTCAAATTCACCGCCTATGACTACACCATCTATGGCGGCCTGAAGGCCAAGCTCGAACGCATCGGCGCTGACACCATCACCGATGAAGACAAGAAAACCACCTACTACATGATCACCCTGCGCACCGACCGCAGCCACTTGGGCACCGATGAGAAGCCACTGCTGATCATCCCCGGCATGGTCGCCTCGGTGGATATCATTACCGGCAAGAAAAGCATCCTGAGCTACCTGCTCAAGCCGATCATCAAGGCGCGGGCCGAGGCGTTGCACGAGCGGTAATCTCTATCGCCTGCCAGGGCCTCATCGCAGGCAAGCCAGCTCCAACATTTGAATGTGTTCACAAATCAGAATGTGGGAGCTGGCTTGCCTGCGATTGCGCCATCAGCATCACCGCAGATCCCAACCCTAATGCATATCGATATTCACTAACGGTATTTAATCGCCCGTTCTTATATCTATAAAGTCACTCCCCTGTCCGACCGGGAGTGCCTTCATGTCCGCCACCTCTACTGTTCCAACAGCGACCTCTACCGCTCAGTCCTTCGACATCCGCCCATTCCCCGGCAGCGTCGGCGCCGAGATCATCGGCCTGGATTTATCCCACCCGGTCAACGACCAGGACTTCGCACGCATCCACCGCGCGCACCTGGACCACCACGTCGTGGTATTTCGCGACCAACGCATCACCCCCGAACAACAGATCGCCTTCAGCCGCCGCTTCGGCGTGTTGCAGATCCATGTGCTCAAACAGTTCCTGCTGGCCAACCACCCGGAAATCCTGATCGTCTCCAACATCATCGAAAACGGCCAATCCATCGGCCTGGGCGATGCGGGCAAGTTCTGGCATTCGGACCTGTCCTACAAGGAACTGCCAAGCCTGGGCTCGATGCTGCACGCCCAGGAACTGCCCTTTGAAGGCGGCGACACGCTGTTCGCTGACATGCACAAAGCCTGGGACCAACTGCCCAAGCACCTGCGCAACGCCGTGGAAGGCCGCAGCGCCGCGCATTCATATACCGCGCGCTACAGCGAAACTAAATTCGAAGGCAACTGGCGCCCAACGCTGACCCCCGAACAGCTCGCCCAAGTGGCCGAAGTGGTGCACCCAATTGTGCGCACCCACCCGGAAAACGGCCGCAAAGCGCTGTTCGTCAGCGAAGGCTTCACCACCCGCATCGTCGACCTGCCGGAGGATGAAAGCCGCGACCTGCTGGCCCAGCTCTACGCCCACAGCGTGCTGGCGCACAACATCTACCGCCACCAGTGGCAGCCCCATGACCTGGTGTTCTGGGACAACCGCTCGCTGATCCACCTGGCGGCCGGTTGCCCGAGCCATCTGCGCCGCAAGCTGTTTCGCACCACCATCCAGGGCGATGCGCCTTTCTAACCCCCTGCAAGAGAGTTGAAATGAACGCGCCCCTGCAAGGCCACGCGGCCAGCAACCTGAACACCGCCGAACCGTTGCTGGCGGTGGACCATGTCAGCCTCGAATACCGCACGCCCGAGCGCGTGGTGCGGGCCACCCACCAGGTCAGTTTCGAAATCGACCCGGCCGATCGCTACGTGTTGCTCGGCCCTTCGGGCTGCGGCAAATCCACCTTGCTCAAGTCGATCGCCGGGTTTATCAAACCCTGCGAAGGCGAGATCCGCCTGCTCGGGCAAAAGGTCGAAGAGCCTGGCCCGGATCGCATCGTGGTGTTCCAGGAGTTCGACCAGCTGCCGCCGTGGAAAACCGTCAAACAGAACGTGATGTTCCCGCTGTTGGCGTCGAAAACCTTGAAGCGCCGCGAAGCCGAAGAACGCGCGCTGCACTACCTCGAAAAAGTCGGCCTCACGGCCTTCGCCGATGCCTACCCACACACCCTGTCCGGCGGCATGAAAGCCCGTGTAGCCATCGCGCGCGCGCTGGCCATGCAGCCGAAAATCCTGCTGATGGACGAACCCTTCGCCGCCCTCGATGCCCTGACCCGGCGCAAGATGCAGGAAGAATTGTTGCTGCTCTGGGAGGAGGTGCGCTTCACGCTGTTGTTCGTCACCCACTCCATCGAAGAAGCCCTGGTGGTGGGCAATCGCATCCTGTTGCTGTCGCCACACCCTGGGCGCGTGCGGGCGCAAATCCACAGCCATCAATACGACCTGCACAGCCTCGGCGGTGTGGAATTCCAGGCGTCGGCGCGGCGTATTCATCGCCTGTTGTTCGATGAAGCGCCCGAGGCCGAACGTGAGTTGGGTTTCGCCGATATCCGCATCGCTTACTGAAGGGGCCGCCCATGCGCCAGGAATTTGAAGTTAACCTCCAACCGCTGCTCAGCGTCCCCGTGGAGCGCGAACTGCCCTTGCGTCAACGTCTGTGGCAACAAGGCTGGCTGCGCAAGGGCCTGATCCTGATCGTGCTGGCGATCCTGTGGGAAGCGGTTGCCCGTTACCAGAACAACGATTTGCTGCTGCCGAGCTTTTTGCAGACGGCCCAGGCGCTGTTTGATGGCCTGCTCAGTGGCGAGCTGCTGAGCAAAGTGAGCATCTCGCTGGCGGTGCTGATCAAGGGCTACCTGATCGGCATTGTGCTGGCGTTTGCCCTGACCACGTTGGCGGTGTCGACCCAGTTGGGCCGCGACCTGCTCAGCACCCTGACCTCGATGTTCAACCCGTTGCCGGCGATTGCATTACTGCCACTGGCGCTGCTGTGGTTCGGCCTGGGGCAGAACAGCCTGATTTTCGTGCTGGTGCATTCGGTGCTGTGGGCCTTGGCGCTGAACACCTATTCCGGGTTTCTCGGCGTGTCCGAAACCCTGCGCATGGCCGGGCGCAACTACGGCCTCAAGGGTATGCGTTTTGTGCTGTTCATCCTGATCCCGGCGGCGCTGCCGTCGATCCTCGCCGGCCTCAAGATCGGCTGGGCTTTCGCCTGGCGTACGTTGATCGCCGCCGAGCTGGTGTTCGGCGCCACCAGCGGCAAGGGCGGGTTGGGTTGGTACATCTTCCAGAACCGCAACGAGCTGTACACCGACAAGGTGTTTGCCGGGTTGGCGGTGGTGATTCTGATCGGCTTGCTGGTGGAGAACCTAGTGTTCGACACCTTCGAACGGCTGACGGTGAAACGCTGGGGCATGCAGCGCTAAATAGGAATAATTGCTCTTGCGCGCTTAATAATTGCTCTTTGTCCGCGCTGGCGCTGATAATGCTGCCCGAACCTGACGTCGCCCTGGCGTCAGGCATGTCTGGTAAAAGGATTTACGAAGATGCGGCTTTTTGTCTTGGCAGCGGCCTTGTTGTTATCGACTTCGGTTTTTGCTCAATTCGCGCCTGAAGCGGTTTTGATGCCCAAGCCGCATTACCCTCAAAACATGATCAACACCCAGGGGCATGCGCGCATCAGCCTGAATATTCACAGCGACGGAACGGTCAGCGATGTAAAAGCGCTCAGCGCCACCCAGCCTGCTTTCGGCGCCGCCGGCGTGGACGCGGCCACACAATGGCGCTTCAAACCCTGGACGGTGACTGCCGATCAGCCAGCGGTCATCGAGGCGCACAACGACATGATCTTCTCGCCTGAACCGGCGCGCACTGAAGCGGTTCAACTGACCTTTACGCAAACCACCTATCAATCCTGCCGCGCGTTGAACGAAGAAGTCAGCCAGTTCCGTCGCGACCATCCCACCCGCCCGTTAATTGCCATAAAGAGCTTTGCCATCACCCGTGTGGCGGTGATGTTCCCGGCGTTAAGCGGTAAAAGTGACTACAACGAAGGCCTGGCTCGCGCCGATGAGCTGGAAAACGCTTTGCCGGAAATCGTGCGCAAGTGCCAGGCGAATCCCAAATCCACCTTCGCCCAATACCTGCCTCGCAGCCTGAGGCGTTACCTGTAAAGCCTGCTACGATTGCGCCCAGTTCACTCCCCACTGACCACGAGTGCTTGGCATGCAACTTCCGGACATGAACCTGTTGGTCGCCCTCGACGCCTTGCTCGACGAGGGCAGCGTGGTCGGCGCCGCGCGACGCATGAACCTCAGCCCGGCGGCCATGAGCCGCACCCTCACACGCATTCGCGAGGCGGTGGGCGATCCGATCCTGGTGCGCGCCGGTCGCGGCCTGGTGCCGACGCCCAAGGCCCTGCAGCTGCAAGGCCAGGTGCGCAGTGTGGTGGAGCAGGCGGCGTTGTTGTTTCGCTCGGCGGATCAGGTTGACCTGAGCACCTTGCGCCGGCGTTTCAGCGTGCGTGCCAATGACTTCTTTATCGGTGTGTATGGCGGTCGCCTGTTCGACACCATGGAACGCGTGGCACCGCTGTGCGAGCTGTGCTTCGTGCCCGAAGGCGACACCGACGACGAGGCGCTGCGCGAAGGGCGGCTGGACCTGCGAGTAAGCAACACCATGCCCTCCAGCCCCGAAGTGAAGGTGCAGAACCTGTTCTCCACCACCTTTGTCGGCCTGGCGCGGCAAGATCACCCGTTGTTCGACGAAGAAATCACCGCAGCACGTTTTGCCAGCTATTCCCACATCAGCATTTCGCGGCGCGGCATCGCTCGCGGGCCGATCGACACCGCGTTGAATGCCCAGGGCCTGGAGCGCCGCGTGGCGATGATCGCCCCAGGCTTCCATGGCGCGATGTTCATGCTGACCGACTCCGACCTGCTGCTGCCGGTGCCCAAGGAAGCCCTCTTGAGCGCCACCCGCCTGAACCTGCCACTGCGCTCATTCCCGCTGCCGATTTCCCTGCCGACCCTGGTGCTCGCGCAATCCTGGCACCCACGTTTCGACAAAGACCCGGCCCACAAATGGCTGCGCGAAACCATGCGCGAGAGCTGCCATGCCACCTGGCTGGAAGCCCAGCCCACCTGAATCTCAGGTGCACTCGATCAAAATGTGGGCCTGGGCAGACCGAATTGTTTGCATCGCTGGCAAGCCCGGCGCCCACAGGATCAAGCTACGGCCAACAGTTGCGTCTGATGCACTTATAACCTGCCGACAAGTAACTTTTTTGTCATGTGTGTGCCTGATTAAACTGCTCGGGTATTTCTAATCCCGAGTTACTTGTTCATGACATCCCTCGCTGCCCCCGCTCTCCAGGCTGCAGCCAAACCCACTGCGCTCAACCCGCCCGTGTTCGGCCCACGCATCATCATCGGCCTGGTCGGCGTGCTGTTGGCGGTGCTGGTGTCCGGCCTCAATGAGATGGTCACCAAGGTGGCCCTCGCGGATATCCGTGGTGCGCTGTACATCGGCTTTGACGAAGGCACCTGGCTGGTCGCCGCCTACACCGCGACCTCGGTGGCGGCCATGGCGTTTGCGCCGTGGTGCTCGGTGACGTTTTCCCTGCGCCGCTTCACGCTGTGCGCCATCGGCCTGTTCACGGTGCTGGGCATCCTGTGCCCGTTTGCGCCGAACTACGAGACCCTGCTGCTGCTGCGCACCGTGCAAGGCCTGGCCGGTGGCGCGTTGCCGCCGATGTTGATGACCGTGGCGCTGCGCTTCCTGCCGGCCAACGTCAAACTGTACGGCCTGGCCGGCTACGCGCTCACCGCCACCTTCGGCCCAAGCCTGGGCACGCCGTTGGCTGCGCTGTGGACCGAATACGTCGGCTGGCAGTGGGCGTTCTGGCAAATCGTTGCGCCGTGCCTGCTGGCGATGGCTGCCGTGGCCTACGGCTTACCGCAGGATCCGCTGCGCCTGGAGCGCTTCAAGCAGTTCAACTGGCGCGGCCTGCTGCTGGGCTTCCCGGCGATCTGCATGCTGGTGATCGGCCTGTTGCAGGGCAATCGCCTGGACTGGTTCGAGTCCGGCCTGATCACCTTCCTGTTGAGCGCGGGCACGCTGTTGCTGGTGCTGTTTCTGGTGAATGAATGGTCGCAGCCGATTCCGTTCTTCAAGTTGCAGATGCTCGGCCTGCGCAACCTGGCCTTTGCCTTGATCGTGCTGGCGGGCGTGCTGATGGTGCTGACCTCAGTGATCATCATCCCCTCGAGCTTCCTCGCCCAGGTCCAGGGTTACCGGCCGCTGCAAACCGCGCCAGTGATGCTGCTGATGGCGTTGCCGCAGTTGATCGCGCTGCCGCTGGTGGCGGCGCTGTGCAACCTGCGCTGGGTCGATTGCCGGTGGGTACTGGGGATCGGGTTGAGCATGCTGGTGCTGTGTTGCATTGGCAGCGCGCACCTGACCTCGGAGTGGATTCGCGACGACTTCTATGGCCTGTACCTGCTGCAAATCTTCGGGCAACCCATGGCGGTGTTGCCGCTGCTGATGCTGTCCACCGGCAGCATCCAACCGATAGATGGGCCGTTCGCCTCGGCTTGGTTCAACACCGTCAAAGGCCTTGCGGCGGTGGTCGCCACCGCCGTGATTGATGTGCTGACCACCCAGCGCCTGCACTTTCACTCAACCATGCTGGTGGACCGACTGGGCAACTCGCCCCTGGCCGACGGCGACGCGCCGGGCCTGGCGCACCGGCTGCATGAGCAGGCCGTGGTGCTGACCTCTTCGGACCTTTATTACGTCATGGCGGGTGTCGCAGTGGCGTTGATCCTGCTGATTTTCTGGATGCCCACGCGGATTTTTCCGCCGCGCACACCGACCTAGCACAAGGAATTTTCATGAAACGCAAAGACAAAATTGCCGTCTCCGTTATCGCCGTGTTTGCTGTCGGCATGCTGGTGTACCTGGTCGCGCCCGGCCTGTTGGGCAGCAAGCGCCAGACTACCAACGACGCCTTCGTCGCCGCCGACTTCACCCTGGTGGCGCCGCGCGTAGCCGGTTTTATCAAGGAAGTGCTGGTAGAAGACAACCAGCGGGTCAAGGCTGGCCAACTGTTGGCGCTGATCGACGACCGCGACTTTCGCGCCGCCGCGCAGGCTGCCGACGCCGACACGCTTGTCGCCCAAGCCCAACTGAAAAACGCCACCGCGACCCTTGAGCGCCAGAGCTCGGTGATCGCCCAGGCCCAGGCCACCGTAGCGGCAGACCGCGCCGAAGTGGCCTTCGCCGAGCACGAACTGAACCGCTACAACCACCTCGCCGGTGTTGGCGCGGGCACCGTACAGAACGCCCAGCAGGCCAAGACCCGCATCGACCAGGCCACCGCACGCCTGGCCAATGCCACGGCGGTGCTGGCGGCCGAGCGCAAGCAGGTGGAGATCCTCACCGCCCAGCGCGATGCCGCCGAAGGTGGGCTCAAGCGCGCCCAGGCGGCGTTGGAAATGGCCAGCTATCAGCTGTCCTACACGCGCATTGTGGCGCCGGTGGATGGCATGGTCGGTGAACGCGCGGTGCGCGTCGGTGCGTATGTGACGCCGGGCAGCAAGATCCTCGCCGTGGTGCCGTTGGCCGAGGCTTATGTGGTGGCCAACTTTCAGGAAACCCAACTGTGGCATATGCACGCCGGCCAAGCCGTGCAGGTGCGCGTCGACAGCCTCGACGGCGAACTGCTCAAGGGCCACCTGGAAAGCCTCGCGCCGGCTACCGGGGTGACCTTTGCGTCGGTCAAACCCGACAACGCCACCGGTAACTTCACCAAGGTGGTGCAACGCATCCCAGTGAAAATCGTGCTCGAACCCAATCAGCCACTGACCGAGCGCCTGCGTGTCGGCATGTCGGTGGAAGCCAGCGTCGACACCCAATCAGTCGCGCAGCCGCGTGAGGTGGCCCAGCAATGAAGCCGTTTGCCTGGCTCACCTTGAGCCTGATCAGCCTGATCAGCCTGAGCGCCTGCACCGTCGGCCCGGATTTCCAGCGGCCACAAAGCCCGCAAGTCACCCAATGGAGCGAGCCCCAGGGCCGGCAGGCTGCCAGCCGCGCCGTCACCGATCCTTTGCAAGAGCGTTGGTGGGACGTGTTTCACGACGAACAGCTCTCGGCCCTCACACGCCGCGCCCTTACCGACAACCTTGACCTGAAACTGGCCAGCAGCCGCTTGCAACAAAGCCGTGCCGTGCGCCAGGTGACCACCGCCGAGCGCTATCCCAATGTCGATGCCACGGGGGCTTACCAGCGCAAACGCAATAGCGGCAAAGGCTTGAGCGACCCCTCCGGCGAGAACGGCCGTTCGGCGTTCAACGAGTGGGACATGGGCTTCTCCGCCGCCTGGGAGCTGGACCTCTGGGGCCGGGTCAAACGCGAAACCGAAGCCGCTGACGCCACCCTGCAAGTCGCCGAAAACGACCGCCGCGCCGTGCTGCTGTCGGTGCTTGCCGAGACCGCCCAGGACTACATCCAACTGCGCGGTGTGCAGAACACCCGCGCCGTCACCGAGCAAAACCTCGATGTTGCGCGCCACAGCCTCAAGCTCTCGCAACTGCGCCTGGCCGACGGCGTAGCGACTGACCTGGACGTGGCCGAAGCCGCCGCCCAAGTAGCCGCCATCGAAGCACGGCTGCCGGATTTGCAGCAGCGCCAGGACCAACTGATCAACGCCCTGAGCCTGTTGATGGGCGAGCCGCCGCAAGCGCTGCATGCGCAATTGTCCAAGGATGCTGCCGTGCCGCAAACCCAACGCCAGGTCGCCATTGGCCTGCCGTCGGAACTTGCCGAACGCCGCCCAGACATCCGCCAGGCCGAGGCGCGCCTGCACGCCGCAACCGCCACTATCGGCGTGGCCAAGGGGGATTTCTACCCGCGTATCACCTTGTCCGGCAGCCTCGGTTCACAGGCCATGCAACTGTCGGATTTCGGCTCGTGGGGCTCGCGCGCGTTTGCCTTCGGCCCACAGTTCAGCCTGCCGCTGTTCAATGGCGGCCGGCTGCAAGGCGTGTTGAACCTGCGTGAAGCGCAGCAACAGGAAGCCGCGCTCGCCTACCAGCAAACCGTGCTGCGCGCCTGGCATGAGATCGACGACCAACTGACCCGCTACAACGCCAGCCAACTGCGCCGCGACAGCCTTGCCGAAGCGGTGCGCCAAAACCAGATCGCCTTGAGCACCGCGCAACAGCAGTACGTCGAAGGCGTGGTGGATTTTGTCAACGTGCTGACCGTGCAAAGTGCGCTATTGGCAACGCAGGAGCAGTGGGTGGAAAGCTCCACCGGTGTGTCATTGGCCATGGTCGGGTTGTACAAGGCGTTGGGTGGCGGTTGGCAATCCGTCTACCCTGAAACAGCCTCCCTTCCTGCAGGCTAAATACAACGCCATGTGGGAGCGGGCTTGCCCGCGATGAGCATAGGTATCTACCACTTTTTGTGGTTTAGCTGTGATGGTTTAGGTAGATTGAGTACATATCCGTTGCTGCGGTAACGGCTGCTTAGGGTTCCGCCCTTACGGCGGGTCACTTTTGGAAAAGAGCCCCAAAAGTAACCAAAAGGGCTCTTGCCCCACCACTCGGTGCCTCGCCTAGGCTCGGCATGCCCTCACTCCGGCTTGAATCCGTGGGCCGCCGCCATGGGCCATCCTTGGCCCATCGCGGCTAACCCGGCGTCCTGCCGGGTTACCCACGGATTCAAGCCTGCGTTCGGCCATCGTGGTTAACGGGGCGCCTCAGATCAAGATCAAGATCAAGATCAAGATCAAAAGCAAGAGCACGGCGGCCTAGTAGCCGACCTGAGTGGTAGAAGCAAAAGCAGGGCAAAGCAAGAGACTCACACCACGTTGACTGAACTGACGCTATCGCGGGCAAGCCCGCTCCCTCAGGGGATATTGCGTGATTACGGGTTCTGCAAAAACACCACATACCCCCGAAACCACTCACTCCCCTTCAAATACCCCGGTTCCTCCCACGCGCCACCCTGAATCAACCCGACCTTGAACGGCAGCCCCAGCCGGTTCATCCGTGGCAGATACGCCGCGTAATCTGGGATGCTGTGGCGCCCTTGGTACGTCTGCACCACCACTTCATCCACCACGCCTTTGAGCTGGGCGATGGCGGTTGGGTCGGCGTTGCTGCTCCAGTCCATCAGGCCGGTGATGCTCAGGCGCAGGTCGGCTGGCAAGCGTTGGCGCAGGTCGCGCAGGAAGTCGGCGTATTCGTGCAGGTACTGGGTGCGAGCGTCGAAGTCGATCTGGATGCCGACCACTGGGTTGCCGGCGTCGCGCCAGCGTTGCACTTGGCCGAGCAATTGGCTGTAGACCTGCTCCGGCCAGTGCAGGGTGTGGGCGCGGTAGACCACCCAAACTTCACCCTGGGTAATGCGCGGTACGCTGATGCCTTGGGCGATGAACTGCACGCCGCGCTGAGGGGCGCGGCGGGTGGAGTTGATCTGGCCCTGGAGGATGTACAGGGTTTTCGCCTGCTTGAGCACCGGCTGCGGTGTGACGCCACTCCACAGCCAGAAGGCGTCGTAGTCGCGGGCGTCAACCGCAGCAAAGGCCGGGCTTGCCAGCAACAGCAAGCCTAGCCACAGGTGTTTCACCAGTAGTACTTCAGTGACTCGGCCCACTCGGTGTCGGCAAACCCGGTTTTCAGCTGGCGGAACCAGCCTTTGCGTACGGATTTATCCACATCCTCACCGCCGCAGTTGTTATAGCCGGACCGCGCATAGCAGTTGATCGCGCGAAACAGTGCGTAGGCCTTGTCGTTATGCGCAGCCTTGGGGTTGGCGATGACCTGGCGGTAACCGTCGAGCCGCGAAAAGGCTTCGCCTTTGAACAGCGAGGCAGTGCTGCCCAGGCTGCCGGCGGCGCGCGCCTGGTCCAGCGGCATGCCGTCCAGATGGTTGCTGAGGATGAACTCACCCAGGCAGTTCAGGCCCTTGGGGTTTTTCGGATCGGCCTGCAGAGTGCTGGCGATTTGCGCAATGCTCGGGCAGGCGTAGCCGGATTCGGCTTTGTCGCCGTTCCATTGGAACAGCTTCAGCGAGTAGCCATCGCTGTAGACGTAACCCAGGCTGGTGCCGAGTTTGTCCTCTGGCGCCGAGGCTGGCAGTTGCTTGAGGTCTTCGGCGAAGGTGGCGTATTGGCCGCGCAGCAGGTCTTTGTAGAGCAGCACAAATTGGGCGGTTTCGCGTTCGGCCGGGTCGCTGGCCTGGGTGATCTGCTGACGCAGCAATTCCTGGCCTGCGATGTTACGCAGCAAGATATAGCGCACCTGTTTAGCGCTGATCGGCGAGTCGCTCGCGAACACTTTGGCCAGTTGGCCGCTGCGCTCGTAATTCATCGCCAGGGCCAGCTCCAACTGGTCGCGCTGCAAGGGTTGCTTGGCCAGTGGCAAGAGTTTCAACCACAGCGCTTCGGCGCTGTTCCAGTCTTGCTTGGCTTCCAGGGCGAGGCCGCGCAGGGTCTGCTGGCTGAAGGCGAAGTAGTTCAGGCTCGCAGGCACGTCCTGAGGCAGCAGTTTCAAGGCGTGGTCGGGTTGATGCTCGACGTACAGGGCAAAGGCGGCTTGCACGTAGTCGTACAGCGCCGGTTCTTGGGCGAACACCGCCTTCTGCTCGGTCAAGGCCTCGCGGGTCAGTTTGGGCGGGTTGCCGGCGCGCATCCACATCAAGTCATTGAGCGCCAGCATCAGTGGGTTGGCCGCAGGTGTTTGGGTGACGCTCAGCAGTTTGTTGTCGGTTTCCTGCACCAGGTCATCCAACGACACGTTGCGCGGCTCAGCGCTCAATTGCGCAGCCAGCGCGTTCGCCAGCTTGTCGGTATCGCCCGCCAGCCAATGCACGCGGCGCAACAGGCCTTGGGCGGAGGCGGCGTATTCACCCTGTGGGTAAGTTTTCAGGTACAGGTTGAAGCTGGTTTCGCTATTGGCCAACACCGACTTATCCACACGCTCCAGCTGCGGCATGCCGTATTCATCGAAGGCGTTTTCCTGGGCTTGGTTCAGCTCGGTACGGGCGATCATGTACAGCGCCGTTTCCTTGACCCACGGCAGGCTGCCGGCGGCGGCCGCGACAAAGCCGCGTTGTGCGTCGCCGAACCGGCCGCTGTAGAAGTCGCCGGCGGCTTGAAGGTAGGTGCGCAGCTCGCGGCCTGGGGCTGACTGGATTTGCTCCGGGTCGCCCAGGCTTGCGCCTTCCCAGGTACAGGCGCCAAGCAGGTGCAGGCGGCCCGCGATCAGTAAGCGGCGCTCCGGCTCGGGCAGGTCGGCCTTGATTACCTGGCTGACGAACGCCGTGGCGCTGCTGTCGTCGTTGCTGCGGCAGCGGCTGCCTTCGCCGCTCAGGAAGGTATCACCCGCAGCTTTGTCGCTTTCACGTGCGATACCCTGCGAGGCCAACAGCTCATCGAGCTTGTTGGGCGCAGGCGTCGCGTCGGGTTTTTCGGCGCTGGCATCGGTCATCGGTGTGAGGCGATACACCGGGAACGGCACCGGGCCGAAGCCTTCTTCCAGATCCGTTTCACCCAGCGCATTCGGCGTCAGGGGCGCCACCTGCTTGTCGGCCAGCAACAGGCGCAGGTTGACCCGGCTGTCATTGCCCGGGCTCAGAAAGGGCAGGTTGCTGCACCCTTCGAGGCTGTCGCGCGATACCCGCCAGTCGGGGTAGCACGAGTCATCGCCACTGGCTTGGGCCTGGAAGGAAAGGCCGGCGAGCAGCGCCAGGGCCAGGGGAGACAGAAAACCGATACGCATGACGTGTCCTTGATCCTTAGTCCTTTGAGGGGGCAATCATAGCGTGATCCGACAAGTGCATCGGTGAAGGCCTACACAAATCGCTGATTTGTCCGATTCCAGCAGCGAATAATGGGCTTTTGTCCTAGAGTGGCGGTCATTCACGCATGGGGCTTGTTTGCCGGCCTTAAAAGGCAAGGGTAGGGGAATTGGAGGGGGCAATCATAGCGTGATCCGACAAGTGCATCGGTGAAGGCCTACACAAATCGCTGATTTGTCCGATTCCAGCAGCGAATAATGGGCTTTTGTCCTAGAGTGGCGGTCATTCACGCATGGGGCTTGTTTGCCGGCCTTAAAAGGCAAGGGTAGGGGAATTGAGGTGCGACGGTCTGTGGTAGAGCAAGATGAAAAGATTGCGGCAATGCCCGCATTCAATCGCCTCACCGGTGCCTGGGAAGGCACCGGTTGGGTCAGTCGCCTGTGGTGGGTGCCGATCCTGGCACTGGCCATGGCCCTGCGTTTTTACAGCCTGACGGCGGCGGCGATCTGGGGCGACGAAGGCTCCAGCCTGTTGCTCAGTGAATACGCCGTGGACGACCTGTGGTTTCACGCCGCCCATGATGTGCACCCACCGTTGTACTTTTTCATGCTGCGCGGCTGGATCGAGCTGTTCGGCGACAGCATCTGGTCGATTCGTGGCATGAGCGCGATCCCCGGTGTGGTCGCCGTGGGCCTGGGCACCTGGCTGACGCGCGCGCTGTCCACCCGGCGTGCGGCCGTGCTGGCGGGTGTGTTGCTGGCGCTGCTGCCGACAGCGGTGCGCTATAGCCAGGAAGTACGCATGTACTCACTGCTGGGTGTGTGGCTGCTGGCCGCCACGTTGGCGCTGGTGTACTGGGTGCGTCAGCCCGAGCGCACGCGTTATCTGGTGGCGTATGCCGTGCTGATGAGTGCCGGGTTTTACACCCATTACTTCACCGCCCTGTGTGTGCTGGTGCATTGGGCTTACCTGGGTGTGCTGTACCGCGCGCAACCACGAGGCCAGCGCCTGCTCGGGCGGCCTGCGTGGTGGGCGGCCAACGCCGCGATTGTGTTGGTGTACCTGCCTTGGTTGCCGAACTTGTGGGGCCTGGTGCAACACGTCGAACAGCTCAAGGTGGGCGGTGACATTGGCTGGGAGGAACCGGTTAATCTGCTCTCCATGCCGTCGATGATCTGGCAATTTGTGGCGCAGGACGAGGGTATTGGCTTCTGGCCGCCGCTGTTTTGGCTGTTCCCGCTGCTGCTCGTTGCGATCGTGCTGGTGACTGCCTGGCGAGACCGCGAGGGTTATCGGCCGGCCACCTTGCTGGCGCTGTTTTTCCTGCTGCCGTTGCTGTTGGTGTACGGGGTGTCCTTTATTTCCCCGGTGTTTATCGAACGTTACCTCACTGTCTACGCGTTGGGTTTGCCTATCCTTGTGGCACTCGCCATCGACCGCTTACCGGCGCGCCTGTCTTGGTTGGGCGCGGCCTTTCTTGTGTTGTTCGTGGGGGTGGAACTGGTGGGGTTGAAGAACAATTTCACTGTCGATGAACATGACCAGTTCAACGTCCCCGTGGAGTTCGTCAATCGCAACTACCAGGAGGACGACCGCATCGTTCTGAGTGACATGCTGTGGTACCTCAGCTATGTGTATTACGACCAGACCGACGCCCAATTGCAGCTCTACACACCGCCCAAACCCGACGGCACGCCGACCCGGCCGAACGCCTACGGCTTCGGTACGCTGGTGGACCAGGATGGTGGGCGCATCTACCTCGACCGTTTGTCGGCATTGCCCGCCGATACCCGCCGCGTGTGGCTGATCAGCAGCAACGAAGCGCCGGATGATTTCGCACCACTGCCCGATGGCTGGCGCGAGCTGAGCCGTCAGGACGGCGGCGGTGCCAGGGCGCGGCTGTTCGTGCTGTGCAACGTACCGCAGCCGCAACCCGAAGGTTGCCGCTAGACTCAGTTAACACTTCTTTATCTGGAGCTTGCCATGGAATCGCCTGTGCACAGCTTACCATGGCTGGCGCGAGCTGAGCCGTCAGGACGGCGGCGGTGCCAGGGCGCGGCTGTTCGTGCTGTGCAACGTACCGCAGCCGCAACCCGAAGGTTGCCGCTAGACTCAGTTAACACTTCTTTATCTGGAGCTTGCCATGGAATCGCCTGTGCACAGCTTACCTTCACTGTTCAAACAGCTTGGGCTGCCGCATGACCCGGTGAGTATCGAGAAGTTTGTGACGGTTCATTCACCGCTAAAGCCTGAACTGCATTTGGCGGATGCGTTTTTCTGGACGCCCAGTCAGAGAGCGTTTTTGCGCGATGGGATTCGGGAAGATGCGGATTGGGCGGAAGTCGTGGATCAGTTGAGTGTGTTGTTGCGGGCAGGGCGAGAGGCGTAAAAAATCTTTTCAAAAAGGCATTGATCGTTCCTACGCTTCGCGTGGGAATGCCGCCTGTGGCGCTCTGCGTCACGACTTTAAGAGCGGATGATCGTTCCTACGCTTCGCGTGGGAATGCCGCCTGTGGCGCTCTGCGTCACGACTTTAAGAGCGGACGCGGATGCACTCCCACGCAGAGCGTGGGAACGATCAATACCGCTGAACATCCAACATCCCTTCCGAAACCCGCTTTACTTACCCCAACCCCGCACCACCCATCACAAATTTGTTTCAAAACTTGACTGCTCTGGATCCATCCACCATATTGATAGTTAGCAAACT
This sequence comes from Pseudomonas sp. IB20, assembly GCF_009707325.1. NCBI lineage: Bacteria > Pseudomonadati > Pseudomonadota > Gammaproteobacteria > Pseudomonadales > Pseudomonadaceae > Pseudomonas > Pseudomonas gelidaquae. The sequence continues at coordinate 181,583 of NZ_CP046103.1, forward strand.
AACTGTATGCGAACACTCCAGTGCCTCAAACCCTCGAACAACTCCACATGAACCTCAGCAGCAGCATGGTGGTGGGCGCCCGTCATTGGCGCAAAATCTGCCAGACCACGCTGGTGAGTTACGGTATTTCCGAAGCCTGCGCCGTGCCATTGTTGATGATCGGCCGCTTGGGCGACGGTGTGCATCAGGTAAAAGTCGCCCAGGCGTCCGGGATGGAAAGCCCGTCACTGGTGCGTCTGCTCGACCAGCTGTGCAGCGGCGGCTACGTGTGCCGTACCGAAGACGTCCATGACCGCCGCGCCAAGGCTTTGAGCCTCACCGAGCGCGGCCGTGAGCTGGTGCAAGCGGTGGAAGTGCAACTGGTGCGCCTGCGCCGGGAAGTGTTGGCGGATATCGCCAACAGCGACCTTGAGGCCGCCCTGCGTGTGCTGCGGGCGTTTGAAGCGGCTGGGGTTGCATCGCCTTGAACGGATTTTTTGCCGGCTTCCCGCCCGCCCGCGACTGGTTCTATGGGGTGCGTACGTTCGCGGCGTCGATGATCGCGTTGTACATCGCCATGCTCATGCAAATGCCACGTCCTTACTGGGCGATGGCCACGGTGTACATCGTCTCCAGCCCGTTCGTCGGCCCTACCAGCTCCAAGGCTTTGTACCGCGCCATCGGCACCTTTATGGGCGCGGCGGCGGCGGTGATTTTTGTGCCCATGTTTGTGCAGGCGCCGTATGTGCTGGTGGTGGTGATTGCGTTGTGGACGGGCATTTTGCTGTTCCTGTCCATGCACCTGCGTACCGCCAATAACTACGCGCTGATGCTCGCCGGCTACACCTTGCCGTTGATCGCGCTGCCGGTGGTGGATAACCCGCTGGCGGTGTGGGACGTGGCCGAGGCACGTACGGAAGAAATCTTCCTCGGCATCGCGGTCGCCGCGGTGGTGGGCGCGATGTTCTGGCCACGGCGCCTGATGCCGGTGTTCGATGGCTCGGTGGCCAAGTGGTTTGCCGACGCCCAGGTCTACAGCCTGCGCTTTTTGACGCGCAACGTGGCGCCTGAAGAGGTCAGCACCTTGCGCGGCGGCATGGTCGCCACTTTCAACACCCTGGAATTGATGATCGGCCAGTTGCCCCACGAAGGCGCGCGGCCGCAGACGGTGCGCAACACCAAGGAGTTGCGTGGGCGCATGATTCACCTGCTGCCGGTGATCGACGCCTTGGACGACGCGGTCTACGCAATCGAACACCGAGCCCCGGAATTTCTCGATCAGCTCACGCCATTGCTGGAAGAGGCCACTGTTTGGCTGCAAAGCACCACCGAAGAGGCACCCCTCGAACGTTGGCGCGTGCTGCGCGACAAGGTCGACGCCCTGCAACCTCAAGGCGAAGCGCTGGACGACCGCCACACGTTGCTGTTCTCCAACGCCTTGTATCGCCTGGCCGAGTGGATCGACCTGTGGCAAGACTGCCGCAGCCTGCAGGCCGCCATCCAGTGCGAAAGCCAGGACACCTGGCGCGCCGTGTACCGCCACTGGCGCCTGGGCCGGCTGACGCCGTTCCTCGACCGTGGCCTGATGTTCTACTCGGCATTTTCCACCGTCACCGCGATCATCGTCGCCTCGGTGCTGTGGATCCTTCTGGGCTGGACCGACGGCGGCAGCGCGGTGATTCTCGCCGCCGTGGCCTGCAGCTTTTTCGCGTCGATGGACGACCCGGCGCCGCAGATCTATCGGTTTTTCTTCTGGACTGCGATGTCGGTGCTGTTCGCCAGCCTCTATCTGTTTTTGGTGCTGCCCAACCTGCACGATTTCCCGATGCTGGTGCTGGCGTTCGCGGTGCCGTTTATCTGCATCGGCACGCTCACGGTGCAGCCGCGTTTCTACCTCGGCATGCTGCTGACGCTGGTCAACACCTCGTCGTTTATCAGCATCCAGGGCGCCTACGACGCGGACTTCCTGAACTTCGCCAACGTCAACCTGGCCGGGCCGGTGGGCTTACTGTTCGCCTTTGTATGGACCTTGATTGCACGGCCGTTCGGCGCCGAACTGGCGGCCAAGCGCCTGACCCGTTTCAGCTGGCGCGACATCGTCACCTTGACCGAGCCTGCGACCCTGGCCGAACACCGGCACATGGCCGCGCAAATGCTTGACCGCCTGATGCAGCACCTGCCGCGCCTGGGCCTCATCGGCCAGGACACCGGCACCGCCCTGCGCGATTTGCGCGTGGCGCTGAACCTGCTTGACCTGTTGGCCTACTCGCCGCGCATCTACGGCGTGCCCCGGGTGCTGCTCAACCAGGTGGTGGAAGGCGTCGGCGGTTACTTCAAAGCCTGCCTCAAGGCGGGTGAACGCTTGCCCGCGCCGAGCGGTCTGCTGATGACCCTCGACCGCACGCGCCGCGCCCTCAATGGGCAAGGCCTGCAAGACGAAGATGACACCCGCCTGCATCTGCTGCACGCGTTGGCCGGCTTGCGCCTGTCGTTGCTGCCCGGCGTGGAATTTATTGGCGGCACCGAAATGGAAGCGCCGCTGCCTGATGGAGCGCCTTTATGATCGGTGATCTGGATATCAGCGGGGTGTTCCTGCCCACGCTGCTGGTGCTGATGGGCATTACGTACGTGTTGTTTCTGGTGGTGCACGGGTTGTTGACGCGCATTCACTTCTATCGCCTGGTCTGGCACCGGGCATTGTTCAATGTGGGGCTCTACGCGCTGTTGCTGGGCGCGGTGGACTCACTCAGTCGATACCTCATGACATGAAAAAACCTTTTTTGACCATCGGCCGTGTTGTCCTGACGTTATTGATAGTGACCTTTGCTGTCGTCGTTGTGTGGCGCATGGTCATGTACTACATGTTTGCACCCTGGACCCGTGACGGGCATATCCGTGCCGACATCGTGCAGATCGCCCCGGACGTGTCCGGGTTGATCCAGCAAGTCGACGTGCGCGACAACCAGCTTGTGACCAAAGGTCAGGTGCTGTTTGCCGTGGACCAGGACCGCTTCAAGCTGGCCCTGCGCCAAGCCCAGGCTGCCGTGGCCGACCGCCAGGAAACCCTGGCCCAGGCCCAGCGCGAAAACAAACGTAACCGTGGCCTGGGCAACCTGGTGCCGAGCGAGCAACTGGAAGAAAGCCAGTCCCGCGTGGCCCGTGCCCAATCGGCCTTGGCCGAGGCGCAGGTGACGGTGGACGCCGCCCAGCTCAACCTCGACCGCTCGGTGATCCGCAGCCCCGTGGACGGCTACGTCAACGACCGTGCGCCGCGTAATCAGGAGTTCGTCACCGCCGGGCGCCCGGTGTTGTCGGTGGTGGACAGCAACTCGTTCCACATCGACGGTTACTTCGAAGAGACCAAACTCGACGGCATTCACGTCGGTATGGCCGTGGATATCCGCGTGATCGGCGACAACGCGCGTCTGCGTGGCCATGTGCAGAGCATCGTCGCCGGTATCGAAGACCGTGACCGCACCAGTGGCTCTAACCTGTTGCCCAACGTCAACCCGGCATTCAGCTGGGTGCGCCTGGCCCAGCGGATTCCGGTGCGCATTGCCTTTGATGACGTGCCGGCGGACTTTCGCATGATCGCCGGGCGTACGGCCACGGTGTCGATCATTGACGACAAGACCGCCGCCAAAGAAAAAGCGCAGCAGGGAGAAAAACCATGAAACCGGCGGCGTTGCTGGCCACGGCCGGCTTGGGTTTGCTGCTGTCGGCCTGCCAAGTGGTGGGGCCCGATTACAAACTGCCGTATAAGGCCGCCATCAACCGTGGCGACCTGCAAGGGCAGATCGCAGGTGAGGGTGGCAACGTGGTCTCGGCGCCGGTGCCAGCCGACTGGTGGAAGCTGTACAAAGACCCGCGCCTGGATGAGTTGGTACGCCAGGCCATGGCCTCCAACACCGACCTGCGTGTGGCCGCCGCCAACCTGCAACGCGCGCGTTTCCAGACCCAAGAGGCGCAATCCGCAGGCGGTTGGAGCGCGGGCGCGAAGGCTGAGGCCCAGCGCCTGCAGGAATCGGGCGAAGCGTTTTTGCTGACAGAAAAAGTCCCGGTCGGCAACATCGGCAGCGCCAGCATTAGCACCTCCTACCAGTTCGACTTGTTCGGTACCTTGCAGCGCGGCATCGAAAGCGCCCAGGCCACCACCGACGCCGCCCAGGCTGGCGCTGACACCGCGCGCATTACGCTGGTAGCGGATGTGGTGCGCTCCTACACCCAGGTGTGCGCGGCCAACGAAGAACTGGCGATTGCCAACGAGTCCCTCGACCTGCAAGCCCAGAGCACCAAGCTGACCCAGCGCCTGCGCGACGCCGGGCGTGGTGACGAAACCCAGGTGACGCGTTCGCAAACCCAATACAAATCCTTGCGCGCCGACATGCCGCGCTACGAAGCGTTGCGCCAAGCGGGCTTGTTCCGTTTGTCGATGCTGCTGGCCAAGCCTGTAGACCAATTACCCTCGGGCACCGGCACCTGCGCCGAGCTGCCGCACATCGCCCAGTTGCTGCCTGTGGGCGACGGCGCGACCCTGCTCAAACGCCGCCCCGACGTACGCCAGGCTGAGCGCCAACTGGCCGCCGCCACCGCGCGTATCGGCGTGGCCACCGGCGCGCTGTACCCGGACATCAGTATCGGCGCCACCGTGGGCACGGTCGGTCTGCTCGATGACCTGGGTACGCCTGCGACCAACCGCTGGGGCTTTGGCCCGCTGATCAGTTGGTCGGTGCCGACCAACGGCGCCCGCGCACGCATCCACGAAGCCGAAGCCGCGACCCAGGGCGCCCTGGCCCACTTCGACGGCGTGGTGCTCAACGCCATCCGCGAGACCCAGACCGGCCTTGCGCAGTACACCGCGCAGTTGCAACGCCGTGACGCGCTGGCCGATGCCGGCGAGTCGGCCAAGGAAGCCTCGCAGCAGACGCACCGCTTCTTCCAGGCCGGCCGCGCCTCGTTCCTGGCCGACCTGCAAGCTACGCGCACCTATACCGATGTGCGTGCGCAGCTGGCAGCGGCAAACACCCAGGTTGCCATGAGCCAGATCGATCTGTTCCTGGCTTTGGGCGGCGGTTGGGAAAGCGGACGAACGCAAGCGTCACAGCCCGGCAAACCCTGAGCGAATAGCTATGCTTTGACCTGTGAGCCGCTGTGACGGCTCGCTCGTCACTGCTCGCGTTTGCTCATGGGGATTCCAATAATGAAAAACCCTTATGCTCCCGCTTTCTGGTGCGTGTGTTTCGCACTGGTGTTGTTATCGGCTGCCTATTTCTACGGCGTCATGCTTGCCCATCAAATCGACACGGCCATGGTCTTTCTCGACAGCGCGTGCCTGGTGATCGGCACCTTGTCTATCGGCGTGGTGGCGTGGGCGTCTTATCAAAACCAACGGGTGAAGAAAAAGCTCCTCGAACAAGGCAAGACCCGTGTGGCGATCTGGGACACCAAGGTCGCCCTGCGCCGTGTCGAAACCGTGTTCGACCGCTATTTCTGGGGCAGCTACTGGCAGCCCGGGCGCACGTTCCAGGAAGTCATGGGTGAACTCACCGGCACGCCCCTGGAAAAAAGTCTCGAAGCCCTGAAAAAGCAATGTGTGCTGCTCGACCAGCAGGTCGCCGAAGGTAGGCATTGGCTGAATAACGCTCGGGAATTGTCCGACGTGGCCAACGCCATGGCGCGCGAGCGCTACCAGCTGGACTTCTGCAATCCCAAGGCCGACACCCCCGGAAACGCCGTGATACACCGTGAATTTGAGGTGTTGGTGTACACCTGGACGGCACGTTTGAAGAGTTTTGATCACCAGCTCGACGAGATTGAATTGGAGTACACCTGAACCAACTGCAGACCTGACCCCTCTGAAAAGCTGGGCCGTTCTCGGCCGCCAGTGCTAATCTTCCCCCGTTTTCGGCGGGCTTGAGCCAACCCTTTCGGGGTTCAAGGAAGACAGCCCACTTCTCACAGGATTTGATCAGGTCACTTCATGAATAAGCCAGCAGTTGTTCTTTTGGGTTTCGTTGTCGCCGTTGGCGTCGTCAGTGCAGGCGGCGCCTGGTACACCGGTAAGCAACTGGAGCCGGTGCTGCAAACCGCGATCCAGAACGCCAACAAAGAACTACAGAGCTCCATGGCCGGCGTCGACGGCAGCGTGAACCTGGAGCTGGTGTCCCTGGACCGTGGCCTGTTCAGCAGCACCGCGCACTACCGTCTGAAGGGCCAAGGCAGCGTATTCGGTGAAGACAACCCGAACCCAGAGCTGCTGTTTGTCGACCACATCGAACACGGCCCGCTGCCGTTCTCGCGTCTGGTCTCGCTGAAATGGCTGCCGGTCATGGCCACCAGTCACTACGCGCTGGAAAAGAACGCCACCACTGAAAAATGGTTCGCCGCCAGCAAAGACGTGTCGCCTCTCAAAGGCGTGGCCAACATCGGCTACACCCGCTCGGTCAGCGGCAACGTTGAGCTGCTGCCTCTGGAGCTCAAGGACGACAAGTCTTCGGTCAGCTTCTCGGGCGCTAACCTGGACTTCGACGGCACCGCCGAAGGTCAGAAGGTCAAGGCTGAAGGCTATATGAACAGCCTGAAAGTCGCGGTGATCGATGCCAACGGCGCGCCGTTCGAAGCTGAACTGTCCGGCCTGACCGTGGCCAGCAACCTGGAGAAAACCTCGTTCGGTTTCTACACCGGGCAAAACACCGTTGAGCTGACCGACACCAAGGTCACCTTCGGCCCGCAGAAAGCCGTGCTGACCCTCAAAGGCTTCGAGCAAAAAGACACCAGCGAGGCCAAAGACAACAACCTGGCCGGCCGCGTCGACTACAAGATCGACGAGATTGGTTACCAGGGTAAGCCTGTCGGCTCGGCCGCCATGGCCCTGAGCATGAAGAACGTCGACATTCCGGCGATGCTGGTGCTGACCAAGCTCTACCAAGACAAGATGCAGCCGGTGCAAGCCGCCGCCGCTGCCGGCCAGCCGGTGCCTGAGCTGCAACTGACCGAAGCCGAGCAGACCCTGGCCGAGGCCAACGTCAACCAAGTGCTGGCTGCCAAGCCGCAAGTGGCGGTGGAAAACCTGTCGCTGAAAACCACCCATGGCGAAAGCAAATTCAACCTGGTGTTGGACCTGGCCAAACCTTCGACTATGGAGCTGCCGCCGGTTGAGCTGGGCAAGCAGGTCATCGCGCTGTTGGATGCCAACCTGACCCTGTCCAAGCCAATGATCGGCGACGTGGCGGCCCTGCAAGCGCAGGTAGGCGGCGTGACCGACCCTAAAGCCATCGAGCAGCAATCGCAGATGGCCGCCGAGATGGTCAGCGGCATGGCCGTCGGCACTCAACTGGCAACCCTGGTGGGCACTGACGTGGTCTCCAAGCTGCATTACGCCAACAATGAAGTGACCTTCAACGGCCAGAAGATGACCGTCGAGCAATTCATTGGTTTTGTGATGGCTAAAGCGGGTGCGGTCAGCGGCGCGCAGTAAGATTTCTTACACCAGTAAGAAATAAATAGTGGGGGAGCAGCGTTGCCTGAGGCAGCGGTCAAACAGTCGGCGTATAGGCCGACGCTGACCGATCAGCTCAGGCAAGTCTGCTCCCCCATTGGCTTTTCTGTTGCGCGCACAATTCTGAACAATTGTTCTGAATTAGGCATTTCCCTACGTCACTAGGGGATAGTTCCTACAGGAAAGCTTGGTCGGGTCATTAGACGCCGGCGCCCTGATGCAAACAGCTCAGGACCACCTATCGTTATAGCTTTCCGTGTGTAAGGAAGCTCACGATATGTTGCAAACCCTACCCATCAGTGCTTCAGGCCGGTTGCGACTGCTCATCGGGGCCGCCTTATGCAGTCAATTGTTGATGCCCGCCCTTGCCGTGGCCGATCCCGCCTACGATGCCCTGATCATTCAGGCGCGCAACGGCAACTTCACGCCGGCCCTCACTCAATTACGTCAACTGCCTGCCGAGCGCCAGACACCGGGCCAGATCAGCGATCACCTTGTGATTGCCGGGTGGGCCGGGCAAGACGCCGAAGTGCTGAAGGTGTATGAGGCCCAAGGCAAAAACCGCAACCTGACCACCCAGGCACTGGCCACCGTGGCCCGTACCTACCGCAATCAAAAGCAGTGGCCGCAGGCCTTGGCGGTGTATCAGCAGGCGCTGGTGCGTGAGCCGAACAATGTCGACCTGCAACTGGGCCAGGCCCTGACCCAGGCCGACGGCGGCCAAACCAATGAAGCGGTGCAACGCACCCGCGCACTGGTGGCGGCGCAACCGAATGACCCCAGCCGCCGCATGGCCCTGGGCTATGCGCTGACCCGCGCGGGCCTGAACTACGACGCGCTGTTTGAGTTCGACCAGGCCTTTATTCGCGCTGGCGACAAACCTGACGTGATCCGCGAATACATCATCGCCCTGCAACGGGCCCGCCTGCCGGAACCGGCCTTGCGCCTGTCGGCCAAGCACCCGGGCGTGCTCGACGCCGTGACCCAGCGCCGTCTTGAAGGTGACCTCGCCGCCGAGCGTGTGCGCATGGCCGAGTTCGCGACGCGCACCGAGAAAGAACGTTACGTCATTGCCGATCGCGCGCTGCAGGACTACGACAAACTGCTCGCCCGCTGGACCCCGGATGCCAGCGCCCATGACGATGTGGTGCGCTGGCGCATCGACCGCCTGGGCGCCCTCAAGGCACGCACGCGCACGGCTGATGTGGTCCGTGATTACGAAACCCTCAAGGGCGAAGGCGTGCAATTGCCCACTTACGCCGTGCGTTGGGTGGCGGCGTCTTACCTCGACCAGCGCCAACCGGAAAAGGCTGAGCCGCTGTATCGCCAGGCGCTGAGTGCCGCCGATGCCGAGCCCGATGACCGGGTTGAAGACACCACGGCGTTGTTCTACGCCTTACAGGAAAGCGATAAAGGCGCCGATGCGCGCGAAGTCGCCAATGGCCTCGCCAATAGCCAGAAGCCTCGGGTCGAACTCAAGGGCTTGCCCATCGGTAACCCCAACGATGCCTGGATGGATGCGCAACAACTGTCGGCCCAGGCCGGCGTCTATGGCGGCGACCTGCCTGGCAGCGAAGCCGGCCTGGAAGCGTTGGTGGCAAAAGCCCCAGGTAACGTCGGCCTACGCCTGGCCCAGGCTGATATGTACCGCGCCCGTGATTTGCCCCGGCGCGCCGAGGGCATACTCAAGGAAACCGAAGCCCAGACCCCGCGTGACATCGGCCTGGAAGTGAGCCAAGCCTACACCGCCATGGACCTGCAGGAGTGGCGGCAAATGGACGTGCTGACCGATGACGTGCTGGCCCGCAACCCGGACAGCCGGCAGGTGCAGCGCCTGAGCCGCCTAAGGGATGTGCACGACATGGCCGAACTGCGTGTCGAGGCCTACACCGGTAAAAGCTACGGCGGCGGCAATAACGGCGACGTCGGTGCGGTAGCGGGCAGCCGGGATTGGGGCATTGAAAGTCGGATCTACACCCCGCCCATCGACGAAGACTGGCGGGTGTTCGCCGGTGCCGGGTATGCCACGGCCGACTTCAGCGAAGGCAGCGGCCAGCATCGCTGGCAAGTTGTGGGCGTGGAGCGGCGTACCCGTGACATGACCCTCGAAGCCGCAGTCTCCAACCACTCCTATGGTTATGGCTCCAAACAAGGCGCGAGCGTTTCGATTGCCCGCGACATCAACGACAACTGGCAGTACGGCGGCAGCCTCGGCTACCTGCTGACCACCACACCGTTACGGGCACTGAACGCCGATGTCACGGCCAACGGTGGCAGTGGTTTTATCCGCTGGCGCGCGAATGAAAGCCGCGAGTGGAAGCTGTCCTTGAGCCCGTCGCACTTCAGCGACGGCAACAACCGGCTTGAAGCCTTGCTCACCGGCCGCGAGGGCATCTACAGCTCGCCGGGCGTGCAAGTGGACCTGGGCCTGGAAGTCGGCGCCAGCCGCAACACCAAGGAAGACACGGTGTACTTCAACCCCAAGTCTGACCTCAGCGTGTTGCCCACCGTCACGGTCAACCATGTGCTCTATCACCGCTACGAGACCCAGTGGAGTCAGCAGTTCCAACTCGGTGCGGGTACCTACAGCCAGCGGGATTACTCCACCGGTGGCGTCGGTTTGATCGGGTATGGCCAGCGCTTTCGCTGGAACGATGTGCTGGACGTGGGCGCCAACCTGAGCCTGATCAGCCGACCTTATGACGGTAATCGCGAACGCGATCTGCGCTTGCTCGTCGACCTCACTTACCGTTTCTAAAAGAGCCTGACCATGACCGTCCTCAGCCGTTGCTTGTTGGTCCTGGGTTTAGTGCTGGCCAGTGCCTGCGCCCAACAACCCGCGCCATTTACCCCACCTGCCGAGCGGCCGACACTGGCCAATGAAGCGCCGTGGCCGAAAAACCATTTCCTGGGCATTGCCTACCATGACGTCGAGGATCGCGACCCCGACCAGGCGGTGGTGGCAGTGCGTACCGAACGTTTGATCGAGCAGATGGCCTGGCTGCGCGAGAATGGCTACCAGGCCGTTAGCGTCGACCAGATTCTGGCCGCGCGTCGTGGCGGCCCCGAGTTGCCGCCCAAAGCCATCATGCTCAGCTTCGATGACGGCTACTCCAGCTTCTACACCCGCGTCATGCCGATTCTGCGCGCCTATCACTGGCCGGCCTTGCTGGCGCCGGTGGGGTATTGGATCGATACGCCGCTCAATCAACCAGTGGACTTCGCCGGCTCGCCGCGCCCACGTGGGGAATTCCTCACCTGGCAACAGATTCGCGAGGTGTCCCAGTCCGGCCTGGTGGAAATCGCCGCGCATACCGACAACAACCACAAAGGGATCCTCGCCAACCCCCAGGGCAACCTAGAGCCGGCGGCGACCAGCCTGCGCTTTGACCCGGCCACCGGGCGTTATGAAGATCAGGCGAAATTCGATGCGCGCATGCGGGCTGATGTCGCGGCGATCTCCAACAAGATCCGCACCGTGACCGGTAAAGCACCACGCGTATGGGTGTGGCCATACGGCGCAGCCAAGGGCACGTCGCTGGCGATCGTCGGTGAGCAGGGCTACCAGATGGCCCTGACCCTGGAAGACGGCCTCGACAGCCTTGGCAACCTGATGAACAGCCCACGCTTCCTGGTGGCTTCCGACCCGGACGGCGAGCACTTCGCTAACAGCATGGTGGCGGTGCAAGCCCAGGCTCCGCTGCGCGTGCTGCACGTGGACCTGGACAACGTCTACGACCCGGACCCAGCCCAAGAAGCGCGTAACCTCGACCAACTGGTGCAACGGGTGGTGGACATGGGCGCAGGCACCGTGTTCCTGCAAGCGTTCGCCGACCCCAAGGGTGACGGCCTGGTGCATTCGCTGTACTTCCCCAACCGTCACTTGCCGGTGCGCGCCGACCTGTTCAACCGCGTTTCCTGGCAGTTGCACACTCGTGCCCATGCCAGCGTGTATGCGTGGATGCCCGTGCTCAGTTTCGCCCTTGATCCCAAGCTGCCACGTGTGACCCGCTGGGACCCGGAAACCGGCAAGGTTGGCATCGACCCGGATCAATACAAGCGCTTGTCGCCGTTTGATCCGCAGGTACGCAAGATCATTGGCGAGATCTACGAAGACCTGGTGCGCAACAGTGCCATCGACGGTGTGCTGTACCACGACGATGCGGTGCTCTCCGACTTCGAAGACGCCAGCCCCGCCGCGCTCAAGGCCTATGCCGCCAACGGCTTGCCGGACAGCATCGCTGCGCTGCGCGCTGACCCGGCGGTGATGCAACCCTGGACGCGCTTCAAGAGCCGCTACTTGATCGACTTCACCCATGAGCTGACCGCCAAGGTCCGCGCCATCGGTGGCCCGCAGATATTGACCGCGCGCAATATCTTCGCCGAGCCAATGCTCAACCCGGCCAGCGAAGCCTGGTTCGCACAGAACCTCGATGATTTCCTTCAGGCCTACGACTGGACCGCGCCGATGGCGATGCCGCTGATGGAAGGGCAGGAACTGAAAACGTCCAACGCCTGGTTGGAAAAGTTGGTCGCCACGGTCAAGGCGCGCCCCGGCGCATTGGACAAAACCGTTTTCGAGTTGCAAGCCAAGGACTGGCGTACCCCCGCCGCCCCGGACCTCAGCGGTGCGCAAATGGCCGAATGGATGGGTGTGCTCAAGCGCCAGGGAGTCAAGAGTTTTGGCTACTACCCGGACAACTTCCTGGAAAACTCGCCGGACTTGAAGACAGTCCGTCCGGCCCTGTCCAACCAATGGAACCCTTGACCATGTTCGACAGACTCCTGGCTTTATTCGTGCTGGCATTGGTGTTGGGTGTGCCCCTTGGCCTGATCTTTTTGGTCACCGGGCAGTTCCTGATGGACTTCGTGTTTTTCTACCCGCTCTTCATGTCGGCGCTGTGGATCGCCGGCGGGCTGTACTTCTGGTTGCACTGGGAGCGTCACTGGCCCTGGAAAGAAGACACCCCCGCGCCGACCCTGGCCGGTAACCCGCTGATCTCGATCATCATTCCTTGCTACAACGAGGGCGATAACGCCGCCGAAACGATTCACGCGGCGCTGGGCCAGTTGTACCCGAACATCGAAGTGATCGCCGTCAACGATGGCTCCAAAGACAACACCGCGGCGGTCCTCGATGCCCTGGCATTGGAACACCCACGCCTGCGCGTGCTGCACCTGGCGCAGAACCAGGGCAAAGCCGTGGCCTTGCGCATGGGCGCCGTGGCCGCGCGCAGTGAATACCTGGTGTGCATTGACGGCGATGCTTTGCTCGATAAAAACGCGGCGGCCTACTTGGTGGCGCCGATGCTGGATAACCCGCGCCTGGGCGCCGTGACCGGCAACCCACGCATTCGCACGCGTTCGACGCTGATCGGTCGGGTGCAGGTGGGCGAGTTCTCCTCGATCATCGGCTTGATCAAGCGGACCCAGCGGGTGTTCGGTCGGATCTTCACGGTGTCGGGTGTGGTGGTGGCGTTTCGCAAGAAGGCGCTGGACCGCATCGACTACTGGAGCACCGACATGATCACCGAGGACATCGATGTCAGTTGGAAGCTGCAACTCGATCACTGGGCGATCTTCTACGAACCCCGCGCCTTGTGTTGGATCCTCATGCCCGAAACCGTCGGCGGCCTGTGGAAACAACGCCTGCGCTGGGCCCAGGGCGGCGCCGAGGTGCTGTTCAAAAACATTCGTGGCATCTGGCAATGGCGCCACCGCTACCTGTGGCCGCTGCTGTTCGAATACTGCCTGTCCACCGGTTGGGCCTTCACCTTCCTGCTGTCGGTGATCTTCTGGGGCGTGGGTAAATTCGTGGTGCTGCCACAGGCGATTGCTGTGGATTCGCTGATGCCACCGGCGTTTACCGGGCTGGTGTTGGCGATGGTGTGCCTGCTGCAGTTTGCGGTGAGCATCCTGATCGACCGGCGCTACGAGAAAGGCCTGTGGAAAACCCTGTTCTGGACCGTGTGGTACCCAATGGTGTTCTGGCTGGTCAGCTTGTTCACCACCTTGGTCAGCTTTCCTAAGGTGCTCTTCAACCAGCACCAGAAACGCGCGCGCTGGGTCAGCCCGGACCGTGGTATTAAACCTAGTGAAGAGGAGGCGTGACCATGAAACTGGTCAGAACTCGCCAAAACTCAGTGATGTGGGTCATCGATGTGCTGCTGACCCTGCTGGCCTGGGCTGGGCTGATTTGGCTGTTGGCGCGTGGGATGACCGCGATGCTGGAAACCCACGGCGGCCCACGCATTGAAGCGCCAATTTTTGCGGCGCTCAACACCTTGCAGATCTACCTGTGGATTGCCCTGTTCAATGCGGTGATCCTCATCAGCTGGGCGCGTTATCAGCAACGCCGGGGCCGCAAGTTCGCCCAACGCCGCGCCGAGGCCAATGCCCTCAGCGACAAGCAAATGAGTGAGAGTTTCAACCTCGGCGACGGCCACCTGGAGCAGTTCCGCAAGCCGGGTGTACTGGTGATCCACAACGACGAAGACGGCGGTGTGGAAGACGTGAAGTCGCACGTGTCCCGAGACGTCGAGCGCCCGGCGCTGACGTTGGTGCCGGGGATGGAAAAAGACAAAGGCGCCGGCTGAGGGGGTGTTGTGGCGAGCGGGCTTGCCCCGCGTTGGGCTGCGCAGCAGCCCCAAACCTTATGACACGTTCGCCCCCCCCCAGCACCCGCTCGCCACAACAAGCCCTGCGCCAGACTAATCCGATAAATGGGATCCAATTCACAAAACCACCGCGAACTTTTCTGTATTCCTCGGTACTAATCTATCTCGACAAGAACTTGATGGCTAACTAATGGCATTTCATCAGTACTTGTTCGAAACGCTATCAAAACAGTAGCCGCTTGTCGGAATAAAACTTCCAGCAACAGGCTGTAACTCTTTTTTGATAATTATTTATTGTTATCTATCAATGGTTTGCAGGTGTAACTAGTACGAATGTGCAACTAATCCAGTTTCTTGGATAAGCGCAAGTTCGATGTTAGTTTGCCGCCCCTTGATTTTCGATGGATCGAACATGTCTTCGTTATTGCCACGGACTCGGTACTTGCTGTGCACTTTTCTGCTCGCTTACTTGAGCCTGAACACTGCCATGGCCGCCCCCACACCTGGGGATCAAGACCTGATCCGTGACCGGCAAAACCGCTTGCTCGAAGAGCAACAACGGCGCCTGCAAGAACTGCAGGACCTGCCCGGCAAAGAAGCCAAGCCCCAGGCCCCGGCCTTGCCGGCGGACACGCGCTGCTTCCCGATCAAAGACATCGAACTCAAGGGCGCCGACAGCCTGGCAGCCGCAGACCGCGAGCGCCTGCTCAAGCCCTACATCGGCGAGTGCCTGGGCGTCGCAGCTCAATGATGCTAAGGTCATCACCGACCTACTCACCAAAGGCCGCGTCACCAGCCGCGCCTACCTGCCGCAACAAGACCTCTCCAGCGGCCATCTGCAAGTGCTGGTGGTCGAAGGCAAACTCGAAGCCTTGAAAAGCGCCGAAGGCAGCACGGTGACCGACCGCGAACTGGCCATGGCCTTTCCCGGCAAGGTCGGCGAGGCGCTAAACCTGCGCGAAGTCGAGCAACTGGTGGACCAACTGAATCGCTTGCCCTCCAAGCAGGCGCAAATGGAACTGACCCCCGGCCGCCAGATCGGCGGCAGCGACGTGGTGGTCAAGAACACCGCGCAAAAGCCCTGGCGCGCCAGCCTGTCGCGTAACAACGACGGCCAGAAAAGCACCGGCGAGCAGCAGTGGGGCGCAGGCCTTGAGTGGGACAGCCCGCTCGGCCTGGCTGACCAACTGGTACTGCGCGGCGGCCACGATGCCGTCAGCGACCACCAGAAAACCTCGAAAAACACCATGCTCTACTACAACGTGCCGTGGGGCTGGTGGAACTTCAGTTACACCTACAGCGAGAGCGATTACCGCGCGCTGGGTTACACCGACACCTTCAAGTTCAAACAGTCGGGCGACAACCAGAACCACCAGTTTCGCGCCGAGCGGGTGATCCATCGTGACGACGTGAGCAAGACCTCGCTCAACGTTGGCCTGGCGCACCTGCGCACCAACAACTACATCAATGAGGCTCACCTCGAGACCAGCAGCAACCGCCTCAGCGAACTGCAACTGGGCATCAACCATGGCCGGCGTATCGGCAATGCGTTCGTCAACCTCGACTTGGGCATGCAAAACGGCATCGGTGCCTTCGATGCTCAAGCCAACGACGAGCGCGACGCGTACGGCAATCGCCAGCCCAGTGCGCGCTATCGCAAATACACGCCACGTAGCTACCTGACCGTTCAAGCTGTGGGGCGAGTCGCTCAGTTTCAGCAGCTTGATGACCGGCCAGCACAGCGAAGACGTGCTGTTCAGCCCGCAGCGCATGAGCCTGGGCGGGCAGTCGTCGATTCGCGGCTACAAAGACCAGATGCTCGCCGGCGACAGCGGCGGTTACTGGCGCAACGACCTGCGCTGGAGCCGCCCGGTGACCTGGGCCTGGCTGCAACCGGTGTTCACGATACGGCCCAGCTCGGCTACGACCAAGGCGTGATCAGCAACGGCCGCTACAACGGCGAAGTGCACGGCCGGGTCTCCAGCAACTCGTTGGAGCTGTTCGCCCGTGGCAAATACGTCAGCACCAGCGTGACCTTTGCGCACTCTTTGGAACGCCCGGCAGTGATGAGCGAGCGCGAAGCGCCGATCTACTTCCGCATGGATTTCTTCCTGTAATTCAACGCCCCGTTACATCGAGACTATGACAATGGATGTTCGCCACTTTGCCTTCCTGGCCCGCCAACCTTCTGCTGCGCTGAAGCCGCGAGATTCGTTCTTCGGCTTGCCCAAGCGCGGCTTGGTGCTGATCCTGGCCAACGCGCTGTTCTGGCAGCCGCTGCTGGCCCAGGCCGAAGGCATTGTGGTCAGCGCGCCGGGCACCACTGTTGGCCAAGCCGGCAATGGCGTGCCCGTTGTGAACATCGCCACGCCCAATGGCAGTGGCTTGTCGCATAACCAATTCAAGGACTACAACGTCGGCCCCAACGGCGTGATCCTCAACAATGCCACGGGCGCGGTCACCAACACCCAGCTGGGCGGCTACATCGTCGGCAACCCGAACCTCAAGGGGGGCGCGGCCAGCGTTATCCTCAACGAAGTCAACGGCGGCAGCCCAAGCCAGTTGCGCGGTTACACCGAAGTGGCGGGGCAGTCGGCCAAGGTCATCGTCGCCAACCCTTACGGCATCACGTGCAGCGGTTGCGGTTTTATCAACACCCCCAACGTGACCCTGACCACCGGCAAGCCGGTGCTCGACACGAGCGGCCAGTTGCAGCGTTATCAGGTCGACGGCGGCGCCGTGACCATCGACGGCCAGGGCCTCAACGCCAGTAACGTCGACCGTTTCGAAATCATCACCCGCTCGGCCAAGATCAATGCGCAGATCAACGCGCGTGAATTGACCGTGATCGCCGGGCGTAACGACGTCGATGCCCAAAGCCTGAAAACCACCGCGCGCGCTGACGACGGCAGCGCCAAACCAGAATTGGCCATCGATTCCTCGGCGCTGGGCGGCATGTACGCCGGTGCGATCAAACTGGTCGGCACCGAAGCCGGTGTGGGCGTGAAACTCGACGGCACACTGGCCGCCAGCGGCGGCGATATCCAGCTGGATGCCAACGGCCACTTGAGCATGGCGCAGACGTCGGCCACCGGTAACGTCAAAGTCACCGCGCAGAACGTCAACCTTACCGACACGTGGCTGCCATTGCGCCACAGACGGCCGTGGGGCAACCGACCCCGTTGACCAGCCAAACCTTCACCCGCGTCCAAGGCCTGCCCGACAGTCGCGCCGCCTCGCAGCCGCACAAGTACCTGATCGAGACCAACCCGGTACTCACCGACCTCAAGCAATTCATGAGCTCGGACTACCTGCTGCAAGGCCTGGGCTACAACCCCGACCAGAGCTGGAAACGCCTCGGCGATGGCCTCTAGAACAGCGCCTGGTGCAGCAAGCGGTACAAGCGCGCACCGGCCAACGCTTTATCGACGGTCAGAACACCGACGAGAAGCTGTTCAAGTACCTGATGGACAACGCCATCAGCAGCAAGCAGCAACTAAACCTGTCGATGGGCGTGAGCCTCACCTCGCAACAGGTTGCAGCCTTGACCCACGACATCGTGTGGCTGGAACAACACGAAGTGAACGGTGAAAAGGTCCTGGTGCCAGTGCTCTACCTGGCCCAGGCCAACAACCGCCTGGCGCCGAATGGTGCCTTGATCGCCGGTAACGACCTGAACCTGATCGCCGGCGAAAACTTGGTCAACGCCGGCACCCTGCGCGCGAACAACAACCTGTCGGCCAAGGCGGCCAACGACTTGACCAACAGCGGGCTGATCGAAGCGGGCAACCGCCTGGACCTGCTGGCCGGTAACAATATCGTCAACAAAGCCGGCGGCATCATTGCCGGGCGCGATGTGACGATGACCGCGATCAATGGCGATGTGATCAACGAGCGCAGCGTGACCGGGTGGGACGACAGCGGGCGTGGGTATTCGCAGCACCGTGACTACGTTGACAGTGCGGCGAGGGTGGAGGCGGCGAATGACCTGGATATCAGCGCCGCGCAAAACGTACTCAAATTCCTGAAGTCTGAACACGGTTTGGATGGGTTGGTGACGTGGCGGTCGGTGACCCGAGAACATGAGGTGCAGCCGTAAAAAATAGTAGCTGTGGGGAAATAAGTAGGCCTACGCATAAAGCGGGCGACGCTAAGGCCGCCCGGCTTTTACTCAGGATGGATCGGCATGGAGCCTGCGAACGATGACATCAAGCAAATCACACCCATCGCGCAGCGGAATAGCCAGCAATTGGGCGAAGTCTTGAAGCACCACAGCATCGCTGCTGAGCTGTTCTCGGAAGGCCAGGTTTTCCAGCAGTTGGGTGACGGCTCGAATCCGGTACACGGCGGCGTCGTGGAGGACGTCGAGGGGCGCACAGGTGTCGATGAGCAGAGCGGGGACGGTGCTGTCGTGGCCCGTAAGGGGCATGTATTGGTTCATTTTCAGTTCTCTGTTAGTGGATTAAGCCACCACTCATTCGTCGCCAAACGAAAGGGTGGCAGCTGTACGCAGGTTGGCGAACCGGCAACAGAGAAAACCGGCAGACCCGAAGGTCTCCCGCGCACAGCCGCCATAACATGCACAGCTTTGCGGGTGCAAAAACACCTGCATAGAAGCGGGTTGCTTTTGCACTCTGTTGTCAGGTCGCCAAACCTGATCGCCATTTGGGCGACGGGCCGGACTATAAGCCCCACGCCCAAACCCACGCAAGGCATCAAAGTACTGGCCCACGTTCATTGCCTCATGTCTTCAGCCCCATGGCCGACACACTGGCGATGATTAACGGCCCCTGTGTTGATGGCCTCGCAAAGCGTCATGCATGACTCGGTGGCGTTGGCGTACCTGGACGCGCCTCGAGAGCAATACCAGAACCTGCCCGATAACCCGGTCTACAGCGTTGCACAAACCCCGGTGTCGACGTTCAGTGCAGACGCGTGGAACCCGCACACCCGATTGTTGCGCGTCGGCATCAAGGCGTCTGATCGCGCGGTGGCGGATCTGGCGCCGGCCAACCTGGTGTTTCTGGTGGATGTCTCCGGCTCCATGGACCGCCGCGAAGGCTTGCCACTGGTGAAAAGCACGCCTCCAGGCCTGAAAGTGTGGTATCTGCTAAGGGGCGGCGTTTGATTTCAGAGCGCTTCACTTCCTGTATGCCTCCAGTTATAGGAATCTCAAAGCATACACGTGGGCATACACGGCGGGAAGTTATAGGGGTGGACAGGAATGGATAGTCAGAAACAAGAAAGCCCGCACAGGGCGGGCTTCTTGGGGTGTTTCGTAGACTGTCTGAGACAGCCCGAGACTGCTATATGGTGCACCCGGCGGGATTCGAACCCACGACCCCTGCCTTCGGAGGGCAGTACTCTATCCAGCTGAGCTACGGATGCTTGTGCGGGCGACATCATACCCATGTCGACCTTGGGCGTCCATGCCGGTCTTTGGCCCTTTATAGGTAGGAATTTGCCCCCCAGAGGCCCTGCGCCGGGTGCCAGTGGTCGCTGCGGTGGAACCCGGCTGAATCACGCGGATCAGAAAGATCTGGTAAATGCGCCGTTTTCGTTCTTTTTTTCGAACAGACTATTGCCCTGTACCCCCATTGATCCTAGGATTCGTTTGAGATTTCAAACGCTCTGTCTCCCGTGCGCTCTTTCACTTTTCTCGCGTGCTGGGGCTGATTTCCCTGACGGCAGCCCACAAGGCGCCTTTCAACAACTCTAATTCGCTCCGCGCGCGCGCGGTGCTGTTAAGGAAAGCCGACATGCAGCTCAAAGATACCCAGTTGTTCCGCCAGCAAGCCTTTATTGATGGCGCTTGGGTGGATGCGGACAACGGTCAAACCATCAAGGTCAATAACCCGGCCACGGGCGAGATTCTCGGTACCGTGCCGAAGATGGGTGCGGTCGAAACGCGCCGCGCCATCGAAGCGGCCGACAAGGCTCTGCCGGCCTGGCGTGCACTCACCGCCAAGGACCGCGCCAACAAGCTGCGTCGTTGGTTTGAGCTGATCATCGAGAACCAGGATGACCTGGCTCGCCTGATGACCCTAGAACAGGGCAAGCCACTGGCTGAAGCCAAAGGCGAAATCGTTTACGCCGCCTCGTTTATCGAGTGGTTCGCCGAAGAAGCCAAGCGCATCTACGGTGATGTGATTCCGGGCCATCAGCCGGACAAGCGCCTGATCGTGATCAAGCAGCCGATTGGTGTTACCGCGGCTATCACGCCGTGGAACTTCCCGGCCGCGATGATCACCCGTAAAGCCGGCCCGGCCCTGGCCGCCGGTTGCACCATGGTGCTCAAGCCGGCGTCGCAAACCCCGTTCTCGGCGTTTGCCCTGGCTGAACTGGCCCAGCGTGCAGGTATCCCTAAAGGTGTGTTCAGCGTGGTCTCCGGCAGCGCCGGCGATATCGGCAGCGAGCTGACCAGCAACCCGATCGTGCGTAAATTGTCCTTCACCGGCTCCACCGAAATCGGTCGCCAGCTGATGGCCGAATGCGCCAAGGACATCAAGAAAGTCTCCCTGGAGTTGGGCGGCAACGCGCCGTTCATCGTGTTTGACGACGCGGACCTGGATAAGGCTGTCGAAGGCGCGATCATTTCCAAATACCGCAACAACGGCCAGACCTGCGTCTGTGCCAACCGCCTGTACATCCAGGATTCGGTGTACGACGCCTTCGCGGAAAAACTCAAAGTGGCCGTGGCCAAGCTCAAGATCGGCAACGGTCTGGAAGAAGGCACCACCACCGGCCCGCTGATCGACGAAAAAGCCGTGGCCAAGGTTCAGGAGCACATCGCTGATGCCCTGAGCAAAGGCGCCAAGCTGTTGGCCGGTGGCAAGGTCATGGAAGGCAACTTCTTTGAGCCGACCATCCTGGTCAACGTGCCGAAAGACGCTGCAGTGGCCAAGGAAGAAACCTTCGGCCCACTGGCGCCGCTGTTCCGCTTCAAAGACGAAGCCGAAGTGATCGCGATGTCCAACGACACCGAGTTCGGCCTGGCGTCCTACTTCTATGCCCGCGACCTGGGCCGTGTGTTCCGTGTGGCCGAAGCCCTGGAATACGGCATGGTCGGCGTCAACACCGGGTTGATCTCCAACGAAGTGGCGCCGTTCGGCGGCATCAAGGCCTCGGGCCTTGGCCGTGAAGGTTCCAAGTATGGGATCGAGGATTACCTGGAAATTAAATACCTCTGCCTGGGCATCTAAGCCAGGCACGAGCATGCAGTAAACGCAGAGGGCACGAGAGCGCTGTCCCTTTGCGTGTTTCAAACCGTAATTCGTAGTGGCCGGGAAAGCTGTGGCAGTCGATCATCGCATGCTGCCGTAGTTGCCTCCCCGCCACGTATTCCTTGGACCACGCCACCCGATGAGTGGCGAATGAGGACTTTATGAGCAAGACCAACGCATCCCTGATGAAACGCCGCGAAGCCGCTGTACCGCGCGGTGTTGGCCAGATTCACCCGATCTTCGCCGAATCCGCGAAGAACGCCACCGTGACCGACGTTGAAGGTCGCGAGTTCATCGACTTCGCCGGCGGTATCGCCGTGCTGAACACCGGCCACGTGCACCCGAAAATCATCGCCGCCGTGACCGCGCAGCTGAACAAGCTGACCCACACCTGCTTCCAGGTACTGGCCTACGAGCCTTACGTGGAACTGTGCGAAAAAATCAACGCCAAGGTGCCAGGCGACTTCGCCAAGAAAACCCTGCTGGTCACCACCGGTTCCGAAGCCGTTGAGAACGCCGTGAAAATCGCCCGCGCCGCCACTGGCCGTGCCGGTGTGATCGCCTTCACCGGCGCCTATCACGGCCGCACCATGATGACCCTGGGCTTGACCGGTAAAGTCGTGCCTTACTCGGCCGGCATGGGCCTGATGCCAGGCGGCGTATTCCGCGCGCTGTTCCCGAACGAACTGCACGGTGTGAGCGACGACGACGCCATCGCCAGCATCGAACGTATCTTCAAGAACGATGCCGAGCCGCGTGATATCGCTGCCATCATCATCGAGCCGGTGCAGGGCGAAGGCGGTTTCTACGTCGCGCCTAAAACCTTCATGAAGCGCCTGCGCGAACTGTGCGACAAGCACGGCATCCTGCTGATCGCCGACGAAGTGCAAACCGGCGCTGGCCGTACCGGTACCTTCTTCGCCATGGAGCAGATGGACGTTGCTGCCGACCTGACCACCTTCGCCAAATCCATCGCCGGCGGCTTCCCGTTGGCCGGTGTGTGCGGCAAGGCTGAATACATGGACGCCATCGCTCCAGGCGGCCTGGGCGGCACCTATGCCGGTAGCCCGATCGCTTGCGCCGCTGCTTTGGCGGTGATGGAAGTGTTCGAAGAAGAACACCTGCTGGACCGCTGTAAAGCGGTCGGCGAGCGTTTGGTAACCGGCCTGAAAGCCATTCAAGCCAAGTACCCGGTGATCGGCGAAGTGCGTGCCCTGGGCGCGATGATCGCCGTGGAGCTGTTCGAAGAGGGCGACAGCCACAAGCCGAACGCCGCTGCCGTTGCCTCCGTGGTGGCCAAAGCGCGCGACAAAGGCCTGATCCTGCTGTCGTGCGGTACCTACGGCAACGTGTTGCGCGTGCTGGTTCCGCTGACCTCGCCGGACGAGCAGTTGGACAAAGGTTTGGCGATCATCGAAGAGTGCTTCTCCGAGCTGTAAGCGGATTGACCTGATCGACAGAAAAAACCCGCTTCGGCGGGTTTTTTTGTGGCCGATGCAACACATTCAGGCCTTGTTCATTGTACGTAGGCGGCTTGATTGTCTAAGGTGCAAGCATTGCCGATGGAGCGTGCTGGATGACTGCTGTTGATTTACCGGCTGTACCCCGAGTGTTGATTGCTGAAGCGGACCCTTGGTCGCGGGATTTGCTCAAGCAAGTGTTGTTGAACGTGCGCTGCGACGCACGGCTGGATGTATGTGGTGACGGGCAGCAAGCAGCGACGCTGTTGCGAGAAAAAACCTACGACCTGATCCTGGCGGATTGGGAGCTGCCGGGCATCGATGGTCTGAGCTTGCTGCGCAACGTACGCCAGCAGCGCCGTTCGCTGCCGTTTATCCTGCTGAGCAGTCGCAACGACAGTGCCAGCGTGCGCGAAGCCTTGCCGCTGGCGCCTACCGCGTACCTGACCAAACCGCTGAACATGGAAGGCCTGACCCAGCGCCTGCAAGACCTGCTGCTCAACGAAGGCGAAAGCGTGTATTGCGAAATTCCGCCGCTGGCGCCTGGCGTGACCTTGCCGGTGTTCCTGGAGCGGCGCCGCGAAGCCTCCGACGGCGCGCCGCTGCGCGTCGACGTGAAAGCCGCCGTGCAACACAGCCTTGAACCTGATGGCCTGGACCTCAAGCGCCTGGAAGGCCAGGTGCGCATGGACCCACAAATTACCGCCGTACTGATCGCCGCCGCCAACAGCGCCGGGCATCACGGCACGCCGGTGCAAACCCTGTCGGCTGCGCTGCACAAGCTGGCGGCCGGGCAGAGCATGAACTTGATCCTGGGCCTGGCCCTCAAGCACAACGTGGTGCTGGGCGACCCTGCGCTGGTGGACTATGCCGAGCGCCACTGGCAGTTGTCAGAAGACACCGCCGACTACGCCCGCCGCCTGGCGCGCTTGCTCGAGCTGGACCACGAGCGCTGTTACTGCGCCGGCATCCTGCACCGGCTGGGTGACTTGGCGTTGCTGCGTTGCCTGGAGGATTGGCGCCAGGGCGGCGGGGCGTTGGATGACGAGGCGATTGGTGAGTCCCTTGATACCTTTGGTGCGGCCTACGGCTCGGCATTGCGTGCGCGCTGGCGCTTGCCGTTGGAGCTGCGCCAGTTGATTGCGGCGATCTATTCGCTCGAAGGCGGGGTGTATTCGCGTGAAGCGTTGGTGATGAACCTGGCGGCGCAGATGGCGCGCCTGACCGAGCACGAAGGGCTTGAGGCGCTGGCGAGGAGCAAGACTGCGCGGTTGCTGAGGGTCGGGTTGTCGGAGTTGATGCGAGTGCGCAAAAACTAGCTGCAACGCTCCCACATGTTTGACCGAGTTCTAACTCGCTATGACGCGGTTCTTACCCTGGCGCTTGGCCTCATACATGGCCGCATCAGCCCGCGCGAACAGGCTGTCCAGGGCTGAATCTTCTTCGCGCAAGTTGGCCAGGCCTTGGCTGACGGTCACCGTGAATTGCCGGCCTTCATAGCTGAAACTCAGCGCCTGGATTTCCTTGCCCAGCCGCTCGGCTACCTGCAACGCCATGTGCGGCGCACAACCGGGCAGTACGGCGGCGAATTCTTCGCCGCCAATGCGCCCGAACAGGTCGCCACGGCGCAATACACTGCGACCGCTCTCGGCGATACGCCGCAACACCTGATCGCCCTCCAGATGGCCGTAGGTGTCGTTGACGTCTTTGAAATCATCGATGTCCAGCAACAGGAACGCCAGCGGTGCGCCCTGGGCACAGGCGCTGTCGAAGGCCTGGTTGGCGCATTCGAAGAAGTGCCTGCGGTTGCTGCTTTGGGTCAGCACATCGGTGGTGGCGAGGCGGTGCAGTTCCAGCTCCATCTGTTTCTTTTCGGTGATGTCTTCGGCCATGCCGACCACAACCACCGGCTTGCCGGGCTGGACCTGCTGGTTGATATAGCACTTGTCGCTCAGCCAGCGAATTTGCCCGTCGGCGGTGATGATGCGGTACTCGCGGTCCTCCACGGCGCCTTGTTCCAGCACGCGGGCGAGGCTGTGTTCGGCATAGTCGAGGTCTTCGGGGTGAACGCTGTTGCGCCATTCGCGGTAGTCGGCGAGCAGCAAACCGGCCGTACGGCCAAATACCCGCTCATAGGCCGGGCTCACATACAGCACACGGCGCGTTTCCCAATCGATGGCCCACAGCACGGCATTTACACTGACCAGCAACGAACTCAGCAACTGCTCGCGTTCGCTCAACCGTTCGACTTCACCCTGGGCATGCATCAACGCCAACAGGGTTGCCGCCGCGGCCGGGCGGGGAGCCTCGGCAGCAGGGGCATCTGGCAGGTAGGGATGTTCGTGAACCATCGGTACAACTCTCTCTGGGCGCGCCGCAGGATGGAGCAGCGGTCACTACAAGGGTTCACCATGATGGCCAAGTGTTCTCTGAGAGAGGGTAAATGCAGTGAAGTTCCGTGAGCGGGCTAACTAAGAAATGGCGCCAAAAACCGCCCCAGGAACGAGCGGGGTGTGCATGCCCGGTCAGACCGCTGCAGGGCGCAGCGAATAGGTCTTCAATTGATGGGCAAAATCGCGCAGTGACTGGATGCCGCTGGCTTCGGCCTCATGCACCCATTCCTTGATCGCGGCCAGCATGTCGTGGCCATTGGAACTGGTTTTCAGCCAGATCTGCTGCAACGCCAGGCGCTTCTCGTAGATCACTGTCAGCGCCTGGCTGTGCTCCAGCAGGCTCTGGATGCGCACGTGATGGCGGTCATCCAGCAAGCTGGTTTCACGCGACAGCAGGCGCTTGGCGCGGTGGAACTGGTGGCGCACCGAATGATCGACCTTTTCCAGCTCCTGCTTGACCAGTGGGCCGATCACCAACTTGCGGTACTGGGCCATGATCTGGAAGCGGTTGTTGAGGATCGCCATGGCGGTGTCCATGTCCAGGTGGCCTTTGCCCTCCACGCGGTGCGCGATAGGCGCCACGCGCTGCACCTTGGCCAGGCGCAGGAAGCTGAACACTTTGATCCACGCCCAACCCAGGTCGAACTCCCACTTCTTCACCGACAGCTTGGCCGAGTTGGGGTAGGTGTGGTGGTTGTTGTGCAGTTCTTCGCCGCCGACAATGATGCCCCACGGCACCAGGTTGGTCGCCGCGTCCCGGCATTCGAAATTGCGATAGCCCACGGCATGCCCCAGGCCGTTGATCACGCCGGCGGCCCAGAACGGAATCCACATCATCTGGATCGCCCAGATGGTGATGCCGATGGTGCCGAACAGCAGCAGGTCGATCACGCCCATGATCGCCACGCCCAGCAGCGGGTAAGGCGTGTAGATTTTGCGTTCGATCCAGTCATCCGGGCAGTTCTTGCCGTAGATGCGCAGGGTTTCGGGGTTTTCGGCCTCGGCGCGGTACAGCTCGGCACCTTTGCGCAACACGGTGGACAGGCCTTTGATGACCGGGCTGTGCGGGTCGTCGACGGTTTCGCATTTGGCGTGGTGTTTGCGGTGGATAGCGGTCCACTCGCGGGTGTTCTGCGCCGTGGTCAGCCACAGCCAGAAGCGGAAGAAGTGTTTCAGGCCGGCATTGAGCTCCAGGGAGCGATGGGCTGAATAGCGGTGCAGATAGACCGTGACCCCAACGATGGTCACATGGGTCATCAACAGAGTGACTGCAACCAGTTGCCAGGCTGACAAGTCAAGAAAACCGTTGTACCACATAGGCTGTATGGCCCTCAGATAAAGAAAAAAACAGCTCACGCATTATCACTAAGCCTACAGAGAAAACCAGCCGCCCTTTCAGATAGAAGTGACTGGATGTTTCTTATTCTATAATCCGCAGCCTTTGTGGGGCGATTTTGTTTTTTGGTAAGGATTACTGACTCTATGCTGTTTTCATACCGAGGTGCCCTGCGTGTGGGGCTGGTATATCTGCTGGTTTCCATTGTGTGGCTTCAGCTCAGCCACCACCTATTGATCGACTTTCTCGATGACCCGCGGGAGTTGGTCCGCTGGCTGCAGCTGCGCGACTATGTGTGGGTGGCCCTGAGCGCGGCGGCGATTTACTTGCTGTGCGCGCGTTTTGCCCGCACCCACCAGGTGCAGCAACCCCTGAAAGAAAACCGTGAGCGCCTGCGCCAGGCGGCTGCCGTGTTCGATTGCACCCGCGAAGGCGTGCTGGTCACCGACGCCGACGGGCTGATCGTGCACGTCAACCGGGCGTTTATGGAGATCACCGGCCACAGCCGCAAGGACGTCATGGGCGAGCGGCCGAGCCTGTTCAAGTCGGGGCGCCATTCGTCGAATTTCTACCTGCAGATGTTCCAGACCCTGGAGCAAACGGGCGAATGGAGCGGCGAAATCTGGAACCGACGCAAAAGCGGTGAAATTTATCCACAGTGGCAAACCATCCGCGTGATCCGCGATGACCACGGCAAGGTCAGCCACTACGTTGCGGTGTTTTCCGATATCAGCGCCATCAAGGATTCCCAGCACGAACTGGCGCACCTCGCCCACCACGACCCGCTCACCGACTTGCCCAACCGCCTGTTGTTCACTGACCGTGCCGAGCAGGCGCTGGCCTCGGCGCAAGTGCATAAACGCGGCTGTGCCTTGCTGTTGCTGGACTTGGACCATTTCAAGATCATCAACGACAGCCTGGGCCATAACGTTGGCGACCAGTTTCTCAAGGCCGTAGGCGAGCGGCTCAAAGGGCTGTTCGGCCCCGGCGTGACCTTGGCGCGCTTGGGGGGTGACGAGTTCGCTGTGCTGGCGGAAAGTTGTCCACAGGTGGTGCAGGCCGCCGCGATCGCGCAGCGCATGCTCGATGCGATGAAGGAGCCGTTCGTGTTTGATGGCAACCAGTTGTTTATCAGCGCCAGCATCGGCATCAGCCTGTTCCCCAGCGACGCGTTGAGCGCTGAACAGCTGCTGCGCAATGCCGATTCGGCGTTGTTCAAGGCCAAGAGCGCCGGGCGCGAAGGCTACGCGCTGTACACCGAAGAGCTGACCGCCCACGCGCAGAACCGCGTGGAAATCGCCAGCGAACTGCGCCGCGCCCTCGATCAGCAGGAACTGCGCGTCTACTACCAGCCGGTGTACGACCTGCGCGGCAGCCGCCTGGTCGGCGTCGAAGCGCTGGTGCGCTGGCAGCACCCGGCGCGCGGCTTGGTGCCACCGGGCGAGTTCATTCCGATTGCCGAGCGTACCGGGCTGATTGCCGACATCGACGCCTGGGTGATGGACCAGGCCTGCCGCCAGATGTGCCGATGGTTGGCCGATGGCGCACCGCTGAGCTTTATTGCGGTGAATGTTTCCAGCCGTCTGTTCGCCCGGCGCGAGCTGTACGAGCAAGTCGCCCAGGTGCTGCACGCCACCGGCCTCGACCCGGCGTTCCTGGAACTGGAAGTCACCGAAAGCGCGGTAATGGATGACCCGGAGGTCGCCCTTGAGCAACTGCACCGCCTGCGTGAGCTGGGCTTGCGCCTGGCCATCGACGATTTTGGCACCGGCTATTCCTCGCTGCTGCGCCTCAAGCGCCTGCCGGTGCAAAAGCTCAAGATCGACCAGGGCTTCGTCGCCGGGTTGCCGTGGGACGAAGACGACGCGGCGATTGTGCGCGTGGTGATCGCCCTGGCCAAAAGCATGGGCATGCAGGTGCATGCCGAAGGTATCGAGCAGGTTGAGCAGGCGCGGTTCTTGTTGGAGCAGGAGTGCGATATGGGGCAGGGGTATTGGTTTGGGCGCCCGATTCCTGCAAGTGAAATTGATTGGGAGCGTGCGCCTGCCATTCAATAGTCGACGCGTTTTCAATCTGAAATACAGTGAAATGTGGGAGCGGGTCAACATCTGTGGCTGACCCACCTCATTCGCGAGCAAGCCCGCTCCCACCTTTGGATCTCGACACGGCTTATTTTCCGTGTCGAGCGCGCGAAAACCCGCGCAACCCCACGTCCTGCCAGAAAATTCTTTCTGGTTATATAAACATTCTTAAATAGTATTTTTAAGAATATCCGCGCTTATCTACTATCGCCCTCACGCCGCAAGCAGTGCCGCCACTGCCAGGCACTATTCATTTCAGGAGCGAGACCATGAGCGCATCTCTACGTAGCGTCGACGGCCAGGACGAAGCAGCCATTTTGCGTGAGATCCAGAGCGCCTTGCGCGACCTGCGGTTTGGCGCGGTGGAAATCACGGTGCACAACGCCCAAGTGGTACAGATCGAACGCAAGGAAAAATTCCGTTTGCAAAACCCGGGTAACAAACCGAGCTAAGCACTCACGGCGATAGACCCCCGCATCTATAAGAAAAGCCAACACCAAGAATTCTCAGGAGCCTTCTATGTCGTCGATTCGCCGTTACGCCCTGGCCGCACTGGCCAGCGCCGTGTTTGCCGGTTCCGCTGTTGCCAAGGACTACGAGTTGCTCAACGTCTCGTACGACCCTACCCGTGAGCTGTACCAGGACTACAACGCTGAGTTCACCAACCACTGGAAACAGTCCCACCCCGGCGACAACGTCAAGATCCAGCAATCCCACGGTGGTTCGGGCAAACAAGGCCGGGCAGTGATCGACGGCCTGCGCGCCGACGTGGTGACCCTGGCCCTGGCCGGCGACATCGACGAAATCGCCAAATTGGCCAAGACCCTGCCGGAAAACTGGCAAACCCGCCTGCCGGACGCCAGCACCCCGTACACCTCGACCATCGTGTTCCTGGTGCGCAAGGGCAACCCTAAAGGCATCAAGGATTGGGGCGACCTGATCAAGAAAGACGTTTCCGTGATCACCCCGAACCCGAAAACCTCCGGCGGTGCGCGCTGGAACTTCCTCGCCGCCTGGGCCTACGGCCTCAAAGCCGGTGGCAGCGAAGCCAAGGCCCAGGATTACGTGAAAGAACTGTTCAAGCACGTGCCGATTCTCGACACCGGCGCTCGCGGTTCGACCATCACGTTCGTCAACAACGGTCAGGGTGACGTGTTGCTGGCCTGGGAAAACGAAGCCTTCCTGGCGCTGAAAGAAGACGGCGGCGCCGACAAGTTCGACATCGTCGTGCCTTCCCTGTCGATCCTCGCCGAGCCGCCAGTGGCCGTGGTCGACAAGAACGCCGAGAAAAAGGGCAACACCGAAATCGCCACTGAATACCTCAAGCACCTGTACAGCCCCGCTGGCCAGGAGATTGCGGCGAAGAACTTCTACCGCCCACGCGATGAAAAAGTCGCCGCCAAGTACGCCCAGCAGTTCCCGAAACTGGACCTGGTGACTATCGACAAAGACTTCGGCGGCTGGAAAACTGCCCAACCGAAATTCTTCAATGACGGTGGCGTGTTCGACCAGATTTACTCGGCGCAGTAAGCCAAAGTACCTGTAGGGGCCTGATTTTCTGTAGGCGCTGGGCTTCTATGGGAGCTGGCTTGTCGAATCGTCGCACCGCTGCGATAGCATCACCGCGGTGTGACTGACACACCAAGGTGCCTGTATCGCGGGCAAGTCCGGCTCCCACAGAAAAGCCGGCCCCCACAGAAAGCGCGCTCCTACCGTGGTTTCTACCTTTTAACCAAGGACTCTTATGTCGCGTCGTACTTCCCCCGTCATACCCGGCTTCGGGCTGACGCTGGGCTACACCGTGGTGTACCTCAGCCTGATCGTACTCATCCCCCTGGCGGCGATGTTTGTACACGCCGCTCAACTCACTTGGGATCAGTTCTGGGCCATTATTTCCGCACCACGCGTGCTGGCGGCGTTGAAACTGAGTTTCAGCACCGCGTTGTACGCTGCGCTGATCAACGGCGTGATCGGCACGCTGCTGGCTTGGGTGCTGGTGCGCTACACCTTCCCCGGCCGCAAGATCATCGATGCGATGATCGACCTGCCCTTTGCCCTGCCCACGGCGGTTGCCGGTATTGCGCTGACCGCGTTGTACACGCCGACCGGCCTGGTCGGCCAGTTCGCCGCTGACCTGGGCTTCAAAATCGCCTACAGCCCGTTGGGTATCACCCTGGCGCTGACGTTCGTCACGCTGCCCTTCGTGGTGCGCACGGTGCAGCCGGTGCTGGCCGATATCCCCCGGGAAATCGAAGAAGCCGCCGCCTGCCTGGGCGCCAAGCCGTTGCAGGTGTTCCGCTACATCCTCGTGCCCGCATTGCTGCCCGCCTGGCTGACCGGCTTCGCGCTGGCTTTCGCCCGTGGCGTGGGTGAGTACGGGTCGGTGATTTTCATCGCCGGCAACATGCCGATGAAAACCGAGATCCTGCCGCTGCTGATCATGGTCAAGCTCGACCAATACGACTACCGCGGTGCCACCTCCATTGGCGTGTTGATGCTGGTGGTTTCCTTTGTCTTGCTGCTGCTGATCAACTTGTTGCAGCGGCGCATCGAACGTCCATAAGGAGGCGCGGAACATGTCCCAATCGTCTATTTCCGCTGCGTCCTCGGCCAACGCTGCCCGTCGTGGCAGCGCGGTGTCCCGGCGCATCCTGATCAGCCTGGGCTGGCTGGTGTTCTTCCTGTTCCTGCTGCTGCCGCTGTTTATCGTGGTGTCCCAGGGCTTGAAGAATGGCCTCGGCGCGTTCTTCACCGCCATCCTGGAACCCGACGCGCTATCCGCACTGAAACTCACAGTAATCGCCGTGTTGATTTCTGTGCCGCTCAACGTGGTGTTCGGCGTCAGCGCCGCGTGGTGCGTGAGCAAGTACTCGTTCCGTGGCAAGAGCATCCTGGTCACGCTGATCGACTTGCCGTTCTCGGTATCGCCGGTGATCGCGGGTTTGGTCTATGTGCTGATGTTCGGCGCCCAGGGTTTCTTCGGCCCATGGCTGCAAGACCACGACATCCAGATCGTGTTCGCCTTGCCCGGCATTGTACTGGCAACCATCTTCGTCACCGTGCCGTTCGTGGCCCGTGAACTGATCCCGCTGATGCAGGAGCAGGGCACCCAGGAAGAAGAGGCGGCGCGCTTGCTCGGCGCCAATGGCTGGCAGATGTTCTGGCATGTGACCGTGCCGAACATCAAATGGGGCCTGATTTACGGCGTGGTGCTGTGTACCGCACGGGCCATGGGTGAGTTCGGTGCGGTGTCGGTGGTGTCCGGCCACATTCGCGGCGTGACCAACACCTTGCCGCTGCACGTCGAGATCCTCTACAACGAATACAACCACGTTGCCGCGTTTGCCGTCGCGAGCCTGTTGCTGATCCTGGCGCTCTTCATCCTGCTGCTCAAGCAGTGGAGCGAGAACCGTATCAACCGCCTGCGCAAAAGCGCCGGTGAGGAATAAGTCATGTCGATTGAAGTCCGTAATGTCAGCAAGAATTTCAACGCCTTCAAGGCCCTGAACAGCATCAATCTGGACATCCAGAGTGGCGAGCTGGTGGCGTTGCTGGGCCCGTCCGGCTGCGGCAAGACCACTTTACTGCGCATCATCGCCGGCCTGGAAACCCCGGATGACGGCAGCATCGTGTTCCACGGTGAAGACGTGTCCGGCCACGACGTGCGTGATCGCAACGTCGGCTTTGTATTCCAGCACTACGCGCTGTTCCGCCACATGACCGTGTTTGACAACGTCGCCTTCGGCCTGCGCATGAAGCCGAAAAACCAGCGCCCGAACGAGAGCCAGATTGCGGTCAAGGTGCACGAGCTGCTGAACATGGTGCAGTTGGATTGGCTGTCTGATCGCTACCCGGAGCAACTCTCCGGTGGCCAGCGCCAGCGTATCGCCCTGGCCCGCGCCTTGGCGGTAGAGCCCAAAGTGCTGCTGCTGGACGAACCCTTCGGCGCCCTCGACGCCAAGGTGCGTAAAGAGCTGCGCCGCTGGCTGGCGCGCCTGCACGAAGATATCAACCTGACCTCGGTATTCGTGACCCACGACCAGGAAGAGGCCATGGAAGTCGCCGACCGTATTGTGGTGATGAACAAGGGTGTGATCGAACAGATCGGCTCACCGGGTGACGTCTACGAAAACCCGGCCAGCGATTTTGTGTACCACTTCCTGGGTGATTCCAACCGTCTGCATCTGGGCGAGGACAAGCACGTGCTGTTCCGGCCGCATGAAGTGTCGCTGTCGCGGCATGAGTTGGAGGATCACCACGCGGCTGAGGTGCGTGATATTCGGCCGTTGGGCGCTACCACTCGGGTAACGCTCAAGGTCGAAGGCCAAAGCGAACTCATCGAGGCTGAAGTGGTGAAAGACCACGACAGCCTGACCGGCCTGGCCCGTGGCGAGACCCTATTCTTTAAACCCAAGGTCTGGCAAAAAGCTTAAGCACCCTGCAAAAAACCAATGGGGAAGCTGGCTTGTCGAATCGTCGCACTGCTGCGATAGCATCATCTCGGTGTGACTGAAGCACTGATCTCTATTAACCCTTAGACCGCTGCCCTTTTTCCGCGCACCGCCACCGGCCCTGACCGCTGCTCAATTTGCTGCTTAAGCCCCTGGCGCAACCCCAGCAAAAACGCCAACTCCGCCACCACAAACAACGGCCCGACGATCAGCCCCGACACGTCATCCACAAACGCGGGCTTTTTGCCCTCGTAATAGTGGCCGACAAACTGGATCACCCAGCCCACCACAAACATCCCAATGCCGCTGCTGAGCCACACCAGCGTGCTCTGCGCCGCCAGTACATGCCCGGCCCACACCGACAAGCCCATCAACAGCGTCATCAGCACGCCCAGCGCCAGTTCCAGGCGCAGGTAAAACCACGCCGAGAACAACGCGAGCAGCACCGCTGGCGACAGCCAGAGGCCGCCCACTGCCCATTCGGGGCGTGACAGCAGCACGGCCACGGCGACCACAATCAGCGGGATGCCGATAAAGTGGCTGGCGATATTGCGTGGGTCGCGGTGGTAGGCGGCGTATTGACTGAGGTGGTCGACGAGGCTTTTCATTGTTGTTCCTCCTGTAGGATGCTTGATCATGCCCTGCCAGCCTGCGCCTGACTGTCAGCTGGGCGACAATCATCGGAGTTCTCATGGGCACAGAGAAATGGCACTCGCGGCTGGCCACGGGTCATTGGTTCAGCCACTTGCCTGCCTCGTTTCAGCATAGCCTGCTGGCCCACGCCCGGCAGCGGCAGCTGGCGGCAGGGCAATACCTGTTCAAGCGCGGCGACCCGCCGTGTGGCCTGTATGCGGTGCTCGACGGCACCTTGCGCATCAGCGCGGTGAATGAGCATGGCAAGGAAGCGCTATTGAGCCTGGTGGAGCTGCCGTACTGGTTTGGCGAAATCTGCCTGTTCGACGGCCTGCCGCGCACCCATGACGCCTGCGCCGTGGGGCCATGCACGCTGTTGCAGGTGCCGCAGCAGGCGCTGCTGAACATCCTCGATGAGTCCCCGCAATACTGGCGCGACCTGGCCTTGTTGATGAGCCAGAAGCTGCGCCTGAGTTTTATCAATATCGAGCAACTGAGCCTGATGCCGACCTCGGTGCGGCTGGCGCACCGCTTGTTGATGATCGTTGAAGGTTACGGCGATACCGAACACGCAAAAAGCATGGTGCAACTGCCCCAGGAAGACTTGGCGGCGCTGTTGAGCCTGTCGCGCCAGACCACCAACGCCTTGCTCAAGGACTTGCAAGCCCAGGGCATCGTGCGCCTGGGTTATGGCGAGATCGAAATCCTGGATGCCCAACGACTGCGTGAGGCGGCGCACACCTGAGGGTGGTAGCCTGCAAGCCTGATTAATCGAGGTATGTTATGCGCGTCCTGTTAGTGGAACACGAATCCGAAGAGGCACAGCGGATGGCCCAAGGCTTGAACGAGGCCGGCTACAGCGTCGAAGTCGCGGCCAATGGCATGGCGGCGTTGCGTTTAGTGGAGAGCGCCGACTACGAGCTGGTGATTCTGGATGTGATGCTGCCGGGCTTGAATGCCTGGAAGTTGCAGCAGGCTATTCGGTTGAAGGGTGCCACGCCGGTGTTGTTCCTGACCACGACGGGCGGGATTGAAGACCGTCTGCGTGGGTTGGAATTGCATGAGGATGATTATTTGCTCAAGCCGTTTGATGCCCGTGCATTAGCGGCTCGATCAGCCAAGCTGTTGCGTCGAGATCGAGGCCGCTGACAGGTGCATACCTGTCAAGTTTGACAGTAGATGAACGATGATCGGAATAGCACACTTGAGTTGTCAATTTTGACGCTCAAGGAATTAACATCATGTCAACTACTACTTCCGGCAGGGATACTGCTCCTGTTGTTATATCGCCGGCCCACCCAAAGAATTGACCGTGGCATTAAATCGGTAATTGCCTTTCAAAGCTTTAACCGTGAGCGATCCCCACTTTCGGGCATCATCAAATTCACGGTGTTGTAGTTCACTGGCTAGGCTAGTGGACGGGTGGCCGAGAGGGAGCAATAAGTTTGGGGCGCAGTTACCCCACACTTTCCCGAAAATGCCCCGGCGTCATCCCCGTCCAGCGCTTGAACGCCCGGCTGAAGCTGCTAGTGTCGGCAAACCCGAGCAAATGACTGATCTCGGCCAATGAGCACTGCGGGTCCCGCAGGTGCAGCAGCGCCAAATTCTCCCGGCACTCATTGAGCAACGCATCAAACCGGCACCCTTCATCCGCCAGATGCCGCTGCAAACTGCGCAAACTCAAGTGCAGCGCCTGGGCAATCCGTTCGGCACTCGGTTCACCTTCCGGCAATTGCGCCTCAATGGCCGCGCGGACCTTGCGCTCCCAGGTCAGCGGTTGCAGTTGGGCGAGGGTGCGTTTGAGCACGGTTTCGTTGTGTTCGGCCAGCTCCGGGTTGGCGTCATCCAGGTGGCTGTCGAAGTCATGCGCGGCAAACTCCAGGCGGTCTTCTTCGGCGCCAAAGAAGACCGGCGCGCGGAAGACCGTGTGCCAGGGCTTGGGGTCAATGGGTTGCGGACGGCGCAAATAAACAGCCAGCGGCGCGTATTCACGGCCCAGCCGATTACGGCAAGTGCGCACATAAATTGCCGCAAACGCATCAATCGCTTCCAGCGCCGGTGCCGGGTTGCCCGGCGGTTGCAGCAGGC
Source organism: Pseudomonas sp. IB20 (assembly GCF_009707325.1). Taxonomy (NCBI): domain Bacteria; kingdom Pseudomonadati; phylum Pseudomonadota; class Gammaproteobacteria; order Pseudomonadales; family Pseudomonadaceae; genus Pseudomonas; species Pseudomonas gelidaquae. The sequence continues at coordinate 217,342 of NZ_CP046103.1, forward strand.
GAAAACGGTAGCGTTCGCCGTCTCGGCTAAGTTCCAGCGTCAGGGCATCGCTGACCACCTGGTGGTAGCGCACGATCCGCTCGAACACCTCGCGCAAGCTGCCGCTGGCCACCAATGCATAACCCAGTGCATGAAAGGTGGTGGGGCTGACGAACCGCGACACCCGCAAGCCGATCGCCGGATCACCGCTGGCCTGCACCGCCAGCGCCCACAACCGCGTGGTCGCCGACAGCGGGTAGCGCGCGTTAGGGTCATCCATCTGCTGCGGGTCGAGCCCGGCCTGGGCGCACAGCGCGGCGCTGTCGAGGTCCAGGGCATCGAGCTGCTTGCGCAGGGCGCGGGTCCAGCTGGCGAGTGAGGTGGCTTCGGTCATGACGATTGGCGCTTGCGGTCAACAAGTTGGCGTCCGCGGCTAGCGTCCTGCCAGATCGCTTGGGGCAGGATGGACGTATCAATGAACAAGAGAATGGAAGCATGGACGGTACTTGTGCAAGCCCCCAACAGATGAACGCGCAACAACGCTCAGCGCATATCCGCGAAGTGGTGCTGGCCGAGGGCGTCAGGTTGCGCCAGCAGCACCCCTGGCTGCTGCATCAGGACGCGCTGGGCGCGGGCATCCTGGCGTTTGCGCTGGTCGGCATGCTCGGCTCGGCGGCGCTCTACATCAGCGGCCATATGGCTTGGTGGGTGTGCCTGCTGCTCAACGCCTTCCTCGCCTCGCTGACCCACGAGCTGGAACACGACCTGATCCACAGCATGTACTTTCGCAAGCAGCGCCTGGCGCACAACCTGATGATGGGGCTGGTGTGGCTGGCGCGGCCGAGCACCATCAACCCGTGGATACGCCGGCACCTGCACCTCAATCACCACAAGGTGTCGGGCACCGAGACCGACATGGAAGAGCGCGCCATCACCAACGGCGAGCCCTGGGGCATCGCGCGGTTGCTGATGGTGGGCGACAACCTCATGTCAGCCTTCATCCGCATGCTGCGCGCCAAAACCTGGAAGCACAAATTCAACATCCTCAAGCGTGCGCTGCTGGTGTACGCCCCGCTGGCACTGCTGCATTGGGGCGCGTGGTATGTGTTTTTGGGCTTTCATGCGGCCAATGGCATTGCCAGCCTGATGGGCGCGCCGATCGAGTGGTCAGCCGGCACCTTGCAGATGATGCAGGTGATCGACATCGCCGCCGTGGTGATCATTGGCCCTAACGTGTTGCGCACCTTTTGCCTGCACTTTGTCAGCTCCAACATGCACTACTACGGGGACGTGGAGCTGGGCAATGTGATCCAGCAAACCCAAGTGCTGAACCCGTGGTGGATGTGGCCGCTGCAAGCGTTCTGCTTCAACTTCGGCAGCACCCATGGCATTCACCATTTTGTGGTGAAAGAGCCGTTTTACATCCGCCAGATGACGGCCAAGGTGGCGCATAAAGTGATGCGCGAAATGGGCGTGCGCTTCAATGATTTCGGCACCTTTGCCCGGGCCAATCGGCTTGAACGCCAGGAGCGTTCGCAGCCCCGGCTTAATCCGGCTGAAACGGCGATGCGCTGAGTGCCGCGCCGGTTTTGTCCGCCAGGAAACCCAACCACGGCTTGCCGGGGTGGCGCGCACCGGCTAAACCCATGGCGGATGCGGCCTTTAATGCGGCTCGTGGGATGCCATCAGCTCAGTGCCCACGCCGATGGCGTTGGACTGCAGCACGATTTTCACCAATGCCGGGAAATGTTCGGTCTGAATGCTTGGCGAAAAATCCATGCGCCCGCTCAGGTTCGCCAGTAATTTGCGAATGCCCTGGGAGATCAGCGGTGAGGCCAGCGGGTAGTCGAACATGTCGTTGGTCGACAGGCTGTCCTTGGCCAATAGCGGGTGCCCTGGGCGGCAGAAAAACACCCCGCGCTTGGGCGTCAGTGCGCGGGTCTGGAAGTTAGGGTCCGACTCGAACTGGCGGATGTCGGCGATAAAAAATTCGATCTCTTCACGGCTTAAGGCACGGCTGAGTTTTTCCCAGTTATCCACCTGGAAACTGGTGCGGATTTTTGGGTGCGCGCCGATAAAGCGCGCCACCGCATCCGGCACCAGTTTCACCGCCGGCGCCGGGCCGGTGCCGAAGCGCAGGTCGCCGGCGTCGAGCTTGGTCATACGCGTGACTTCGCTGCTCAGCAAGGCGGCGCCGTGCACCAGGCTCAGGGCGTGTTGCAGCACCACTTGGCCTTCGGGCGTGGGGCGCAAATCCTTGTTGCCGCGGTCCACCAGCACGCAGCCGAACTCCTGTTCCAGCCCCTGAATGCTGCGGCTGAACGCCGGTTGGGTGATGCCCATGGCGTCCGCCGCACGCACGAAACTGCGGTGTTCGTTGAGGGCGATGAAGTACCGAAGTTGGCGAAGATCCATATGCTTTCCCGGCATTTGAAAAATAGGTCGAAGGCATTTGCGAGGTCTGGGCACCCCGCGTACGCTAGGTGTGACCGGGCGCTACGACTTCTGAGCCGGTGCGGTAGGTGGCCGGGCTGAACACCCGCGTCACCAGCAGCATCGCCACCACCGTGACCGTCAGCACCACCCAGGCGCTGACGAAATTGCCGGTGAGTTCGCGCAGCCAGCCGGTCAGCCACGGCGAAACCGCGTTGATCAAAAAACCCACGCCTTGCACGAAGGCCGCCAGTTGCCCGGCTTGGCGTGGGTCGCGGTGGTGGTCGAGGGTCAGCAGCAAGCTCAGGGCGAAACACGCGCCCAGGCCGAAGCCGCATAGCGCCACCCACACGTGCGGATACTCCAGCGGCGCGAGGATCAGGCCGAGGTAGCCGATGGTCTGCGCCAACAGGCTAATGCTGAGCAGTGGGCGGCGGTCGATACCGCGCTGCGCCAACACCGGCATCAACAGCGCGGCGATCACCTGGAAGATGGTCATGAACGCCAACAGCGAACCACTCGGCAATACGCCCCAGCCCAGCTGCTGATAGTACGCAGGCAGCCACGCCACCATGCTCATGTAGCCGCAGTTGACCAAACCGAAATACAACGCCAACAGCCAGGCGCGGCGATTGCGCAGGCCTTTGAACGCGGGGGCTGCCTGCAGCTTTCTCGGCGCACCCAACGGCAGCCACGCCCACAGCAACAATGCCCCCAGCGCCGGCAATAGCCACACGCCCAACCCCGCCTGCCATTGCTGAAAGTGCGTGGACACCACCGGGCTGAGCAGCGCCGCCAACCCACCACCGGCCATCAACGACGCCGAGTACACGCCCATCGCCACCGGCACACGGTGATGGAATTCACGCTTGATCATCGCCGGCACCAACGCCTGGATCAGCGCCACACCGGCGCCGCCGAGCAAGGCGGTGACCAGCAGCGCCGAGGCCTGGCCCATCAGCCAGCGTACCAGGCACGCCAGCAGAATCATCATCAAGCCCAGGGCGATGCCGCGCCGTTCGCCCAGCCGCGCTTCCACACGCACGCCGACCAGCGCCACCAGGCCCATGCACACCACGGGCAGGCTGGTGAGCAAGGCGCTGCTCTGAAAGCTCAGGCCGGTGGCCTGGCGAATCTCGCCAAGCAACGGGCTGATGGAACTGAGGATCGGCCGCAGGTTGAGGCCCAGGACCACCAGCAGGCCCCAGCCGGCGAGTTTGCCCATGAGTGATGGGTTAAGCGGCATGCATGACCTCTCGGGTGCGCAAAAGAGGCATGCAGTATGCGGAGCCGTCGAGGTATTTTGAATTTAAATCTAAGCCTGGCAGGGTGTGTCCTAGGGCGCTTAAACCAACTTCAAGGCGAAAACCCCTGCGTCCGGCGTGCGCCCCAACGTGCCGTAGTCTTCTACTTTGTGCTCTCAAGCTCGCCGTGTTGAACCCTTGGTGGTTCATGGCGGGTTTGGGTTCCAGGCGAGTGTGCGAATAAATACCCTTCGCCAGTAGGCCGAAGACGGGTCTGACGCCCTTCGGAGCGAACGCTGCGCACACTGACAATCGAGGGCAAACCCATGCCTTCGATGAATATTTTTCATGCCTGAAAAGCATTGAAAAACAACCCCTTCACCACAGGCCGCGCCGGTCGTGGCTTTGGCATATCAGGATGTTTCGTTTATTCAATTTAGATCTATGTATAACTTTAAAGATTACTTTAAGAGATAAGCGTCTGGCCCCGATGATTCAGCCCTCGACGGCCGCTTTGGCAGGCCTGTCGGTTTTTTTGTTTCAAAACCGTAGGGAGTGAATCAATGGGCAATGTCCAGACCGCCGCCAGTGCACCAGAGGCGCAGTGGCGCCAGGCACCGGGTGGTGAGTTGGTCGACCTTGGCCGGCCGCACCGCGCACCACTAGGGCAGTTGCGTTTGCAGAAGACCCCGAAGCGCTTCTCGAGCCGTCGTGAAGGGCTTCTGCTGGGCTTGCTGGTGTTGGCCTTGCACGGCGCGGTGATCTATTGGGTGAGCCAGAAGCCCACGCCGGTGCTGCCGATTGTGCCGCCGGAAATCCCGCCGATGACCATCGAATTTTCCCAGCCGGCGCCGCCGGTGGTTGAACCGCCCCCACTTGTTCCGCCCCCACCGCCACCACCGCCCGTGGTCGAGCCACCGCCGCCGGTTGTGGATGAATTGGCCGCCAAACCGGCGCCGCCAAAACCGATTCCAAAACCTAAACCCAAGCCGGTACCGAAGCCTGAGCCCAAGCCCGCACCGAAACCGGTCGAGCAGCCACCCGCGCCACCGAAGCCAGCGCCACCTGCACCGCCCGCGCCCGCCGCACCGCCGTCGCCGGCACCGGTTACACCGGCCTCGGCCAACGCCGCGTACCTGAAGAACCCGGCGCCTGAATACCCGTCACTGGCCCAGCGCCGCGGTTGGGAAGGCACGGTGTTGTTGCGGGTGCATGTGTTGGCCAGCGGCAAGCCGGGTGAGATCCAGATCCAGAAAAGCAGCGGCCGCCAGCAACTCGATGACGCCGCACTGACCGCCGTGAAGCGTTGGAGCTTCGTGCCGGCCAAGCAGGGCGATGTGGCCCAGGACGGCTGGGTCAGCGTTCCGATCGATTTCAAGATTCACTAACTATTCGGCAGCGGTGTGTTGGACACGCCGCGACCTGCACAGAGGGAAAACATCATGGCATTAGCATCTCCACTTGAATCCATCGAAAGCACGGTGATCTGGCTGCTGGTGGCCTTTTCGGTCGCCACCTGGGGCTTCGCCTTGCTCAAGGGCGTGCAGTTCGGTCGCCTCAAGGCCCAGGATCGCAAATTCCACAAACAGTTTTGGGCGGCGTCGAGTCTCGACTCTGCCGCTGAACTGGCCGAAACCCAACCCGGCGCCGCAGCCCGTGTGGCCCAGGCCGGTTATGCCGCGATCCAGGTCGGTGACGCGCCACACGCTGCAGATTTGAGCCAGGCGATCAACCACCAGGACCGCCTCGAACGCGCCCTGCGCCAGCAGATCGTGCGTGAACGCCGCTCCCTGGAAACCGGCCTGGCCGTGGTCGCCAGTATCGGCAGCACCTCGCCGTTTATCGGCCTGTTCGGCACCGTGTGGGGGATCATGGAAGCGCTGAAGGGCATCAGCGCCGCCGGTTCCGCCAGCCTGGAAACTGTAGCCGGGCCGATTGGTGCGGCGCTGGTCGCCACCGGCGTAGGTATCGCCGTCGCGGTACCGGCGGTGCTGGTCTACAACTACTTCCTGCGGCGCCTGAAGCTGACGGCGGCTGACCTTGATGACTTTGCCCACGACTTCTACAGCCTGGCGCAGAAGAATTCCTTCCGCGTGCTGTTGCACCCTGCGCTGACCAAAAACGCGGCGGGCAACCCGCAAAAAGTGAAGGAGGCGTCCTGAGATGGCCTTCTCCACGCAAGACAGTGATGAGGTGCTGAGCGAGATCAACGTCACACCGCTGGTGGACGTGATGCTGGTGCTGCTGGTGGTGTTTATCGTCACCGCGCCGTTGCTGACCAACGCGATTCCGATCAACCTGCCCAAGACCGAAGCGGTCGCGCCGGTTGAGCAAAAGGACCCGCTGGTGGTGAGCATCGACGGCGCCGGCAAACTGTTTATCAACAAGGACGAAATCCAGCCGGACCTGCTGGAGTTCAACCTGCAGGCGGCCAAGGCCAAGGACCCCGATGTGCGGGTGCAACTGCAGGCTGACGATGGCGTTAACTATGGCGAAGTGGCGCGAGCCATGGCGTCTATCGAGCGTGCGGGCATTACCAAGCTGTCGGTGATTACTGCTCGTTAGTTTCAAAAGCCTCGACAAGTTTTTGGCCGTTTTCCTTGGCAGGGTGCGGCCTTTTTTTTGCCTGGGATTTACCTGGTATCCCAATTTCCAATGTGTAACCCGGTCAATGTGGGAGCTGGCGCCAGCCCCACGTTTTGAATGTCGGTAGTTTTGATATTTTGGTTATTAATAAATAGCTTCTTATTCCTTAACGAATATAACCCTCGTCCCTATACTGGTCAGCAACGTTAAACGCTGCAGGAGGGCACACCCATGCACAGCGAGTCGATTCGTTATCTGATCGTGCCGGGCTGGCAAGGATCGCCAGAAGATCATTGGCAAAGTCATTGGCAGAACAGCCTGCCCAACAGCGCGCGGGTGGAGCAGGCCGATTGGCTGACGCCGCGACGCGAAGACTGGGTGGCTGCACTGGCCGAGGCCATCGCCGCCGACAGCACCCCCGTCATCCTGATCGCCCATAGCCTGGGTTGCATCACCGTCGCCCATTGGGCGGCCACCGCTCCTGTGCATTTTTTGCGTCAAGTGCGCGGCGCCTTGCTGGTGGCGCCGGCGGATGTCGAGCGCCCTGCCTGTTCACCGGCCCTGCGCAACTTTGCGCCGATACCCAGCGACCTGCTGCCGTTTCCCAGCCAAGTGGTCAGCTCCGATAACGACAGCGCCGTCAGCGCCCCTCGGGCTCTGGAACTGGCGCGCAATTGGGGCGCGGAGGCCGGGATTTTGTCCGGTGCCGGGCATATCAATGTGAAGTCCGGCCACCAGCGCTGGGAGCAGGGTTTCGCCTACCTCTATCGCCTGCAAAACCGCCTCGAGCATCACGCCCGGCGCAGTGCCTAAATTCTTTTCAACGCCCCGTCCCTGAGTGGATTTGGGGCGGGAGCCTGCCATGAGTCATGAAACCTTCGGTCAGCCACTGCTGACCTTCCCCGACGCCGAAAAGAGCCCGCTGAGCATCCGTGCCAAAGCACTGGTGTTTGTCGACCCGCGCTCGCGCCAACTGCGTGAAGACCTGGAAAGCCTGGCGCCGCGCGCCTTGCCCGTGTTGATTCGCGGCGAGACCGGTAGCGGTAAAGAGCTGCTGGCGCGGCATATCCACCGTGGCAGCGACCGCAGCGGGCTGTTTGTCTCGGTCAATTGCGGCGCGATCAGCCCTACTTACGCCGACGCCGAACTGTTTGGCTACGCCGCAGGCAGCCACAGCGGTGCGGCCAGCAGCCGCGCCGGCTGGTTTGGCTCGGCCAACGGCGGCACTTTGTACCTGGATGAGATCGGCGACTTGCCGCTGCCGATCCAGGTGAAATTGCTCGCCGCCCTGGAAAATCACGAAGTCACCCGCGTCGGCGCCCACCAGCCAAGCCCGGTGGATGTGCGCTTAGTCGCCGCTACCAGCATCGACCTGGCCCAGGCCGTGGCGGCGGGAAAGTTTCATGAGCGCCTGTTCCACTACTTGAGCGAAGGCCGGCTGGACTTGCCGGCGTTGCGCGAGCGCGTCGGCGACATCCTGCCCCTGGCGGAATACTTCCTGGGCATCTACAGCCAGCGCCTGGACCTGCCGGTGCCGCTGATCAGCGACGCCGCCCAGCGCGTGCTGGAGCACCACAGCTGGCCGGGCAATACCCGCGAGCTGGAAAACGTTATTCACTTTGCGTTGCTGGTCAGCAGTGGCGATGAAATTTTGCCCGAGCATCTGAATCTGCCGGCGGCGGGTTCGCCGCTTGCGCAAGTGCAGCAGATTTTCGCCAGTGCCAGCCCGGCTGAGCAGCAGACCCTGCTCAGCTTTCTAAATGAACAGCAGCTACATGAACAAAATGGAATATCAAAGTGAATAAAAGATATTGTTCGGGAATAAAAAATCTAGGTATTGTCCATTCCACGCCGCGATAGCACTTCGCTGGCACACCATAAAAACGGTCGTCAGAGACGCCCCGGAATTTCGATAAGGACACTGCATGAAAAAGGTTCTGTTGTTTACCGCTCTGGCGGCTGCCCTGACTGCAAGCTTCGCCCAGGCCAACGAGAAACTGGTGGTTGCCGCCACTCCGATCCCGCACGCCGAGATCCTTGAGCTGGTCAAACCGACCCTGGCCAAAGAAGGCGTGGACCTTGAGATCAAAGTCTTCACTGACTATGTACAGCCCAACACACAGGTTGCCGAGAAACGCTTGGACGCTAACTACTTCCAAACCCTGCCGTACCTGGAAACCTTCAACAAGGGCAAGGGCACCAACCTGGTCACGGTCATCGGTGTGCACGTTGAGCCCATCGGTGGTTACTCGAAGAAGATCAAGAATATTTCCGAACTCAAAGATGGCGCCACCGTGGCCATTCCGAACGAAGGCTCCAACAATGGCCGTGCCCTGTTGCTGCTGCAAAAGAACGGCCTGATTACGCTCAAAGACCCGACTAATCCCCTGTCCACGACGAAAGACATCGCCAGCAACCCGAAAAATCTCAAATTCAAAGAGTTGGAATCGGCCTTGCTGCCACGCGTGCTGGACCAGGTTGACCTGGACGTGATCAATACCAACTACGCCCTGGAAGCCGGCCTGAACCCAGCCAAAGACGCGCTGATCATCGAAGACGCCAAGTCGCCGTACGTGAACTTCCTGGTGGCACGCCCGGATAACAAGAACAGCGACGCTATCCAGAAGCTGGCCAAGGCCCTGACCAGCCCTGAAGTCAAAGCCTTCATTGAGAAGAAGTACAGCGGCGCGGTAGTGCCTGCGTTCTGATGTAAACAAAACCCCCTTCAAGGTTTCAACGCCGACGGCTTGCATAGCGTCGGCGTTTTTTTGATCGTTCCCACGCTCCGCGTGGGAGTGCCTGCTGTGACGCTCCGCGTCACAATGTTAGAAGCGGACGCAGAGCGTCCTGGGCAGCATTCCCACGCAGAGCGTGGGAATGATCAGGGGCTATGCGGCCCGGCTATTGATCGCCCTGCGCAACGCCACCAACCACTTCACCAGCTCCTGCGGATCAATCGGTTTCGCCTCGTTCATCTCTCATTCCCTCGATTCGGCTTTCCCTCGACCCAAGACCATAGCCGCCCCCGGTCAAACCCGCGAATCCGGCGGTTATCTTTTTGCGTGATATCAATATGCTATTTCGGTATTTAAATTTTACTTTTTATACCTTTAAAGTTCGCGCTACCCGACGTTACCCACGCCGGAACAGACTGCGCTCGCCGCATTACCCTTGCGGCGTTATGGACTCACGATGACCTTCGATTTCGCTTTTATCCTCAGCACCTTGCCGGCGTTTCTCAACGCCGTGGGGGTGACGCTGCAAGTGGGCCTGATCGCTATTGCCACCTCCTTGCTGGTGGCGTTGATCAACGCCGCGCTGCTGGTGTTTCGCACGCCGTACCTGTCGCGCCTGGTGGCGCTGTATGTGGAGCTGGCGCGTAACACGCCGCTGCTGATCCAACTGTTCTTCGTGTATTTCGCCTTGCCGGCTCTGGGTTTGAATATTTCCGGGTTCTGGGCGGCGATTATCACCATGACCTTCCTCGGCGGCGCCTACCTCACCGAAGTGCTGCGCGCCGGTGTGGAAGCGGTGCCGCTGGCGCAGATCGAGTCGGGCAAGTCCATCGGCCTGTCCGACTGGCAACTGCTGCGCCATGTGATTTTGCCCCAGGCCGGCATCCTCAGCCTGCCGGCGCTGTTCGCCAATTTCATTTTCCTGCTCAAGGAGACCACGGTGGTGTCGGCCGTGGCGGTGCCGGAGATTCTCTACACCACCAAGAGCTACATCGCGCTCTACTACAAGACTTACGAAATGCTCGCCGTGCTGACGCTGATTTGCGTGTTGTTGTTCTTGCCGCTGTCGCTGCTGCTCAGCCGCCTGGAAAGGAGGCTCCAGCATGGCCAGTTCGGGTCTTGAGTTGTTGTGGGTGTCGTTGCCGCAACTGGGCAAGGGCGCTGCGCAAACGCTGTCGATTTCGTTTTTAAGCATCGCCTTCAGTACGGTCGGCGGCGTGTTGTATGGCGTGCTGCGCACGTTGAACAACACACTGATCAACGCGGTGCTGCGGGTTTACCTGGAGCTGTTTCGCGCGATCCCGGTGCTGGTGTGGTTGTACCTGCTGTTTTTCGGCCTGCCGATTTTCTTCGGCTTGAGCATTCCGAGCTTCTGGTGCGCGGTGCTGGTGCTGTCGCTGTGGGGCGCCAGCGAGGTGGGCGAAGTGGTCCGTGGTGCGCTGCATTCGCTGCCGCGTGGTCAGCGCGAAGCGGGGTTGTCGATTGGGTTGTCCGATCCGCAGCTGTACGGCTACGTGCTGCTGCCCCAAGCCCTCAAACGCCTGACGCCGCCAACCATCAACGTCTATACGCGCATCATTAAGACCAGCTCCCTTGCGGTGCTGATCGGCGTGGTGGACGTGATCAAGGTCGGCCAGCAAATCATCGAGCGCACCTATGAGTCGGTGCTGATCTACGGCGTGCTGTTCCTGTTTTTCTTCTTTATTTGCTACCCGTTGTCGGCCGCCTCCAAGGTGCTGGAACGGCGCTGGGCCCAAGCATGAGCGCATTGATCGAGTTTCAGGGTTTCAACAAATTCTTCGGCGAGCAGCAGGTGCTCAAGGGCATCGACCTGAGCGTGAAAAGCGGCGAAGTGGTGGTGATCCTCGGCCCCAGTGGCTGCGGCAAAAGCACCTTGCTGCGCTGCCTCAACGGCTTGGAAGTGGCGCACAGCGGCAGCCTGCGGTTTGCCGGTAAGGAACTGTTGGACAAGCACACCGACTGGCGCCAAGTGCGCCAGGACGTGGGCATGGTGTTCCAGAGCTACCACCTGTTCCCGCACATGAGCGTGCTCGACAACATCCTGCTCGGCCCGCTGAAAGTGCAGAAGCGCGACCCGCGTGAAGCCCGCGACCAGGCGGAAAAACTGCTGGAACGCGTAGGCCTGGCCGACAAGCGCGACGCCTTCCCGCGTCAGCTGTCCGGCGGCCAGCAACAACGCATCGCCATCGTCCGTTCGCTGTGCATGAACCCGCAAGTGATGCTGTTTGACGAAGTCACCGCCGCCCTCGACCCGGAGATGGTCAAGGAAGTGCTGGAGGTGATTCAGGGCCTGGCCCGCGATGGCATGACCTTGCTGATCGTCACTCACGAAATGGCCTTCGCCCGCGCCGTCGCCGACCGCGTGGTGTTTATGGAGGCCGGTCGCATCCTCGAACACAACACCCCCGAAGAATTCTTTACGAACCCGCAAACCGCACGCGCGCAGCAGTTCCTGGAGAAGTTCTCCTTTGTGTCAACACTGCCCAAGAAAACCAAGGAATTGGAGCTGATATGAAAAAGTTACTGCTGCCACTGTTTGCCGTCGCCTTGCTGGCCGGCTGCGATAAGAAGGCCGAAGAGCCCGCCAAACCAGCGGCTGCTGCCGCCAGCTACATCGACAAGATCAAGGCGCGCGACAAGCTGATCGTCGGCGTATTCACCGACAAACCGCCGTTCGGCTTTGTGAATGAAGCCGGTCGCTACGTGGGTTTTGATACCGACATCGGCCGCCAATTCGCCAAAGACCTGCTGGGCGACGAGAACAAAGTTGAATTCGTTGCCGTGGAGCCGGCCAGCCGTATTCCGTTCCTGCAGAGCGACAAGGTTGACCTTATCCTCGCCAACATGACCGTGACGCCGGAACGCAAGGAGGCGGTGGACTTCACCAACCCCAACCTGAAAGTCGCGGTACAGGCCTTGGTGCCGCAGGACAGCTCGGTGAAAAGCCTGAATGACCTGGCCACTCGCACCATCATCGTCACCACCGGCACCACGGCGGATATCTGGCTGACCAAGAACCACCCGGACTGGAAGCTGCTCAAGTTCGAGAAAAACTCCGAGTCGCTGCAAGCGCTGACGGCCGGCCGTGGTGATGCGTATGCGCAAGACAACCTGGTGCTGTTCAGCTGGGCCAAGCAGAACCCTGGCTACCGGGTGCTGGAAGAGAAGCTCGGTGATGAAGCGCCGATTGCACCGGCGGTGAAGAAGGGCAACATCGAACTGCGCGACTGGGTGAATGCCGAGTTGGCGAAGTTGGGTGAGGAGAAGTTCTTGCTCAAGCTGTATGACCAATATGTGCGTAAAGAGCTGAGCGATGACACCCAGCCTGAGAGCGTGATTGTTGAGGGTGGTAAGTGGCAGGGCTGATGATCGTTCCCACGCTCTGCGTGGGCATGCAGCTTTGGACGCTCCGCGTCCGCTTTTAAAGTCGTGATGCGCAGCGCCACAGGAGGCGTTCCCACGCAGAGCGTGGGGACGCTCTTCAAAATCAAAATGTGGGAGCGGGCTTGCCCGCGATGAGGCCTGTGAAGTGCGCCCCAGAAGTTGGACACTCGTCCAACTCCTGAGGCTTTTCATGAGCAACGGGCTGGATAAGTACATCCATTACTACAACCATAAGCGAATCAAAACGAAGCTTGGCGGACTGAGCCCTGTGGCTTACAGAACCCGGTCCGCGGTAGCCTAACCATTAGCTGTCCAACTTTTGGGGCGCACTTCATGGCGGCCTGGCTGATCCGCCGCACAAAATCCCTTGCCCCACTATCCGCGTCTCTCCCATCACCTTCTCCAACACAATCGAATTGCACCCTTCATCCTGCTGTAACGCCGCAATCAAACGGCTGGCATGCGACACGACCCATACCTGGCAGTGGTTCGATGTCTGGATAATCAAGCGCGCCAACGCTGGCAGCAAATCCGGGTGCAGGCTGGTTTCCGGCTCGTTCAGCACCATCATGGTCGGCGGCCTGGGCGTCAGCAGCGCCGCGATCAGCAGCAGGTAACGCAAGGTGCCGTCCGACAACTCCGCCGCTGATAACGGCCGCAGCAAACCTTCCTGATAAAACTCAATTGCAAAGCGCCCGCCCTGCAACGGCTGGATATTCAAGCGTGCGCCGGGGAACGCATCGCTCACCGCGCGCTGCAACGCCTCGGGGTCGCCAATCTCGCGAATGGTCTGCAATGCCGCTGCCAGGTCGCGCCCGTCGTGGTGCAACACCGGCGTGCGCGTGCCCAATTGTGGCTGGCGGACGGGCGCCTCTACATCGCTGCGAAAGTGATCATAAAAGCGCCAGCCACGAATGCTTTCGCGCAGCAGCAACACCTCCGGCGAGCCGCGCAGGCTGCCGACCTGATCGAACAGGCTGTGATAGTTGGGCGTGTGCTGGGCCAATACATCCCAGGCGCGCCCCTCACGGGCCCGCACCATAGGGCCGGAGCGCTGCACCAACAGGCTGGCAGGGCGATAGATATGGCCGGCCCAGATACATTCCTTCTTCACTTCCGGGTCCAGGGAGAAACACGACGCGCCAGGTTCCGGCAACCCCAAGGAAATGGCATAGCTGAAATCATCCCCCGCAAACCCCAGGCGCAGGCGTTTTACCCCTTGGCGCACAACCGCCTCCACCGGCACTTCGCCGTTGTGCATGCGCCGGCTGATGGTTTCCGGCCCGGCCCAGAAGGTCGAGTCCAGCCCGCCTTCACGGGCCAGCGCGTTGATCACGCTGCCTTGGGCGGTTTCGGCCAGCAGGCGCAAGGCGCGGTACAAGTTGGACTTGCCGCTGCCATTGGGGCCAGTGACCAGGTTCAGCCGGTCCAGCGGCACCACCAATTTATTGATCGAGCGATAATTGGCGATTGCGAGGGTTTTGAGCATAGGTATTCAGTCGGCGTGGGAACCATTGGAGTATGGGAGCCTCCATGCAGATAAGGAACCCTGATCTAAGCTCACAGTCGCATACACACTGGCACATCGCGTCACGCAAAGGAGCCTGCATGGGCGGTCGCATTTCGATAGTTGTACTCAGCCTTGGCTTGTTGGCGCTGTTGAGCGGCTGCGGCCAGGAAAAGGCCGAACCCAAGGCCCATTCGCGGGTGTTTGTGCAGACGGTGCAGCCGGCGGATTTTGCTGCGGCGGTTACGCTGACCGGCGATATCCAGGCCCGTGTGCAAACCGATTTGTCCTTTCGCGTGGGCGGCAAGATCATCCAACGCATGGTCGACGTGGGCGACCGCGTGACCGCCAAGCAAGTGCTGGCCAAGCTCGACCCCAAGGATTTGCAGACCAATGTCGATTCCGCCCAGGCCCAGGTCGTGGCCGAACAGGCGCGCGTCAAGCAAACCGCCGCCGCCTTTGTGCGTCAGGAAACACTGCTGCCCAAGGGCTACACCAGCCGCAGCGAATACGACGCCGCTCAAGCCGCGCTGCGCAGCAGCCAAAGCGCCCTGGCCGCCGCGCAAGCGCAACTGGCCAATGCCCGCGAACAACTGGGCTACACCTCGCTGATCGCCGATGCCCCCGGGGTGATTACGGCGCGACAGGCTGAAGTCGGCCAAGTGGTGCAGGCCACCGTGCCGATTTTCAGCCTGGCGACCGATGGCGAGCGTGATGCGGTGTTCGATGTCTATGAGTCGCTGCTGGTAGAGCCGCCGGCAGATGCGCCGATCACCGTCAGCCTGTTGGATAACCCGAGCATCAAGGCCGTGGGTAAGGTCCGTGAAGTCACGCCGGCGGTGGCGGCCAATACCGGCACCGTGCAAGTCAAAATCGCCCTGCAATCCCTGCCCAAAGGCATGCACTTAGGTTCTGTGGTCAGTGCCACCGCGAATGGCCCGGCCAAGGCCAGCATCGAGCTGCCGTGGTCGGCCTTGACCAAAGACCTTAACGAACCCGCTGTGTGGCTGATCGACGGTGACGGCAAGGCGCAACTGCACAAGGTCAGCGTGGCGCGTTACCTCACCGGCAACGTGATCATTGGCGATGGCCTCAAAGGCGGCGAAAAGGTCGTGGTGGCCGGTGGGCAATTGCTGCACCCCGGCATGCTCGTCGAACGCCCAGCCGTGCAGCCATGAAACACCTGACGGCTGTACTCGCCGCCAGCCTGTTGCTGGTGGCCTGCTCCAAGGAAGAACCTGTGCCTGAACCTGTGCGCCCGGTGTTGTCGATGCAAGTGAAGGCCGAAGACCAGGAAAACCTTGGCCGCTTCGCTGGGACTATCCAGGCCCGCTACGAAAGCAACCTGGGCTTTCGCGTGCCCGGCCGTATCGCCCGCCGCACGGTCGATGTGGGCGCCGAAGTGGAGAAGGGCGCCGTGCTCGCCGTGCTCGACCCCACCGACCAGCAGAACCAATTGCGCGCCGCCCAAGGCGACCTCGCCCGTGTGCAGGCGCAGTTCATCAATGCCCAAGCTAACGCCCGCCGTCAGCAGGAATTATTCAACCGTGGCGTCGGCGCCCAGGCGCAGTTGGATGTGGCCCAGACCGACCTGAAAACCACCCAGGCCACCCTCGATCAGGCCAAGGCTTCGGTCAACCAGGCCAAGGACCAGCTCAACTACGCCCAACTGCGTACCGACCACGCCGGCATCGTCACCGCCTGGAATGCCGAGGCGGGCCAGGTGGTCAGTGCCGGCCAGCAAGTGGTGACCCTGGCGCGTCCGGATATCAAGGAAGCGGTGATCGATCTGCCAGCGGGCCTCGCCGAGCGCCTGCCCACCGATGTGGTGTTTCTGGTCGCCGGGCAACTCGACCCGAACGTGCACACCACCGCCATCGTGCGTGAGATCGAACCCCAGGCGCAAAGCGCCACGCGCACCCGCCGCGCACGCCTGACCCTGGCCGAGACACCGCCGGCCTTTCGCCTTGGCACCGCCATCAGCGTGACCTTGAGCTCTGCCATCGCGCCGCGTATCGAACTGCCGCTGAGCGCCTTGCAGGAAGTCGACGGTAAGACCCGCATCTGGCTGCTCGACACCCAAAGCCAGACCGTGCAGCCGCGCGACGTCACGGTGGTCAGCCGCGACGCTGACAGTGCCTTGCTCAACGGTGGCGTCAACCCCGGCGAACGCATCGTCACTGCCGGCGTGAACAGCCTGAAACCCGGGCAAAAAGTCAAAATCGACGAGGACAGCCCGCGATGAAAGGGAGCTTCAACTTATCTGACTGGGCCCTCAAGCATCAGTCCTTCGTCTGGTACCTGATGTTCGTCGCGCTGCTGATGGGCGTGTTTTCCTACATGAACCTCGGGCGCGAAGAAGACCCTTCGTTCACCATCAAAACCATGGTGATCCAGACCCGCTGGCCGGGCGCGACCCAGGAAGAAACCCTCAAGCAAGTCACCGACCGCATCGAGAAAAAACTCGAAGAACTCGACTCCCTCGACTACGTGAAAAGCTACACGCGGCCGGGTGAGTCCACGGTGTTTGTGTTCCTCAAGGACACCACCAGCGCTAAGGCCATTCCGGAGATCTGGTACCAGGTTCGCAAGAAGATCGACGATATTCGCGGCACTTTCCCCCAGGGTTTGCAGGGGCCGTCGTTCAACGATGAGTTCGGTGACGTGTTCGGCTCGGTGTACGCCTTTACCGGCGACGGCCTTTCTATGCGCCAGCTGCGTGACTATGTGGAGCAGGTGCGCGCCGAGATCCGTGCGGTGCCGGGGCTGGGCAAGGTCGAGATGATCGGCCAGCAGGACGAAGTGATTTACCTGAACTTCTCCACGCGCAAACTGGCGGCATTGGGGATTGATCAGCGCCAGGTTGTGCAAAGCCTGCAATCGCAAAACGCGGTCACCCCCGCCGGGGTGATCGAGGCGGGGCCGGAGCGAATTTCCGTGCGCACCTCGGGCCAGTTCGCCTCGGAGAAGGACTTGGCGGACGTTAACCTGCGGCTCAATGATCGTTTCTACCGTTTGGCGGATATCGCCGAGATCAGCCGTGGCTATGTTGACCCGGCGCGGCCGATGTTCCGCTTTAACGGCCAGCCGGCGATCGGCTTGGCCATTGCGATGCAGAAGGGCGGCAATATCCAGTCCTTCGGCAAGGCCCTGCACACACGCATGGACGAACTGACCGCCGACCTGCCGGTGGGCGTCGGCGTGCACAAAGTCTCCGATCAGGCGGAAGTGGTGGAAGAGGCCGTCGGCGGCTTCACCAGCGCGCTCTTTGAAGCGGTGATCATCGTGCTGGTGGTGAGTTTTATCAGCCTCGGCATGCGTGCCGGGCTGGTGGTGGCGTGCTCGATTCCGTTGGTGTTGGCGCTGGTGTTCGTGTTCATGGAATACAGCGGCATCACCATGCAGCGGGTATCGCTGGGTGCCTTGATCATTGCGCTTGGCCTGTTGGTGGACGACGCGATGATCACCGTGGAAATGATGATCACGCGCCTGGAAAAAGGCGAAACCAAGGAGCAGGCGGCGACCTACGCCTACACCTCCACGGCGTTCCCGATGCTCACCGGTACGCTGGTGACCGTGGCCGGTTTCGTGCCCATCGGCCTCAATGCCAGTTCGGCGGGCGAGTACACCTTCACCCTGTTTGCGGTGATTGCCGTGGCCATGCTGGTGTCGTGGGTGGTGGCGGTGCTGTTTGCGCCGGTGATTGGCGTGCATATCCTCAGTGCCAACGTGAAGCCGCATAATGCCGAACCGGGGCGTATCGGCCGTGCCTTCAATGGCGGCATGCTTTGGGCCATGCGCCACCGCTGGTGGGCCATCGGCATCACCGTGGGGCTGTTTGTGGCCTCGGTGTTTTCCATGCAGTTTGTGCAGAACCAGTTTTTCCCCTCGTCGGACCGCCCGGAAATTCTCGTTGACCTGAACCTGCCGCAAAACGCCTCGATCAACGAGACCCGCAAGGCTGTCGACCGCCTCGAAGCGATCATCAAGGACGACCCGGACATTGCGCGTTGGAGCACCTACATCGGCCAGGGCGCGATTCGTTTCTATCTGCCCCTCGACCAGCAATTGGAAAACCCCTACTACGCGCAGCTGGTGATCGTCAGCAAAGGCCTGGAAGAGCGCGGCGCGTTGATTGCGCGCCTGCAAAAACGCCTGCGTGATGACTTTGTCGGCATCGGCAGTTATGTGCAGCCACTGGAAATGGGCCCGCCGGTAGGGCGGCCGATCCAGTACCGCGTGTCCGGTAAAGACACCGATCAGGTGCGCAAACACGCCATTGAACTGGCGACCTTGCTGGATAAAAATACTCACCTGGGCGAGATCATCTACGACTGGAACGAGCCGGGCAAAGTGCTGCGGGTCGACATCGCCCAAGACAAGGCGCGGCAATTGGGGCTGTCGTCGGAAGACGTGGCGCAACTGATGAACAGTGTGGTCAGCGGTGCCTCGGTGACCCAGGTGCACGACGATATCTACCTGATCAACGTGGTGGGGCGCGCCGAAGACGCCGAACGCGGCACCCCGGAAACCTTGCAGAACCTGCAGATCGTCACGCCCAACGGCACCTCGATTCCGTTGCTGGCTTTCGCCACCGTGCGGTATGAGCTGGAGCAGCCGCTGGTATGGCGCCGTGATCGCAAGCCGACCATCACCATCAAGGCTTCGGTGCGCGATGAGATGCAGCCGACCGACCTGGTCAAACAACTCAAGCCCGAGATCGATAAGTTCAGCGCCGGCCTGCCGGTGGGCTACACCGTCGCCACTGGCGGCACCGTCGAAGAAAGTGGCAAGGCCCAAGGCCCTATCGCCAAAGTGGTGCCGCTGATGCTGTTCTTGATGGCCACCTTCCTGATGATCCAGCTGCACAGCGTGCAGAAGATGTTCCTGGTGGCGAGTGTCGCGCCGCTTGGGCTGATCGGCGTGGTGCTGGCGCTGATCCCCACGGGCACGCCCATGGGTTTTGTGGCGATCCTCGGCATCTTGGCGCTGATCGGCATCATCATCCGTAACTCGGTGATTCTGGTGACGCAGATCGATGCATATGAGCGCGACGGCTATACGCCGTGGGATGCGGTGGTGGAAGCCACCGAGCACCGGCGTCGGCCGATCCTACTGACCGCAGCGGCGGCCAGCCTCGGCATGATCCCGATTGCGCGTGAAGTGTTCTGGGGGCCGATGGCCTACGCGATGATTGGCGGGATCATCATCGCCACCTTGCTGACGCTGCTGTTTTTGCCCGCGCTTTACGTGGCGTGGTACAAGATTCGCGAGCCGAAAAAACAACAGGCCTGACCATCCGTGCCTTCCTGCAAGGATGTAGGAAGACTCTTGGAAACACTTTCCCTACAGCGCGCCTGGCGTTAACTGTTTTACCCTCCGGGCCTGATCTTGTTTGGAAGGCCTGCGTCATGCGCCGTTTAGTCCTGGTTTTTAGCCTGTTGCTGTCTCCTCAACTCTTTGCCGCCACCGTGCTGGAAAATGCGCAGTGGCGCGTCGAACTCGACCCCGCCACGTTAGCGCTGCGCGTTACGCCCTCAGGCGAAACCTCGGTGCAAGCCTCCAGCGGTGTAGCCGCGCACGCCGTCGCCGAGATGCAGGCCAATGCCGAACAGGCCACTTGGCAATGGGACAACGGCAGCTATCACCTGACCGCTCGCCTTGAGCAGCGCGACCTTGCCCTGACCATCAGTGCACGCGAGCCGGGTGAGTTAGCCCTTTTGCGCCAACCCGCCGAGGCCATGGGCAAAGGCTTGATCTGGCCCTTGGCCGAAGGGCATTACGTTCCCGCTGATAACCCTGTATGGAAGGCGTTTTTGCTGGAACAGGGCGAGGTCAATTCCACGCAGGACCTCAGCCTGCCGTTATGGGGCGTGGATCATGGGCGCTTCACGCTTAACTGGTTGCTCACCAATCCCTATAACAACCATCTGCAATGGCAAGCAGACGGTGGCGGGCTGGCGCTTTCAGTGGCGCATGAGTTCACCCGTCTTGAGCCCACCGCACCGATGACCCTGCGCCTGCACCTGGGCGATGCCGACCCGTTGGCCGGGGCCAAGCGCTATCGCGAGTGGCTGGTGGCGCAGGGGCGTTATGAACCGCTGGCGGACAAGCTGCGCCAGACTCCCGAGGCTGAAAAGCTGCTGGGTGCCAGCCATGTCTACCTGTGGGGCAATGACCTGTTAGGGCCGGAGGATGTGCGCGACTGGCCGCTGCTGGTGAAATTGCTGCGCGGCCACGAACTCAAGGGCTTGCTGGACAAAGAGGCCACGCAGGTGCTGACTCAAACCGGCACGTTGGATGGCTATCAAAAGACCGTGCTGCTGCGTGGCCTCAACGCGGCGATCAATAAAAAGGCCCGGCAAACCTGGCAGGCCACCGACGAGCCGGACATGCTCACGCTTGCCGACGGTTATGGTGTACTTCGCCGTGAACTGGCCACAGCGTTTGCCGGCGCCTTGAGCGACAGCCCCGAGACCTGGGGTAGCACGCTGTCGGCCAAGACCGTCAAAGCGCTGCAAGATGCTGGGCTGAAGCGCCTTTTGCTGACTTTGGGCGAAGGCTGGGAAGGCGGCCTCTGGCACCCCGAAGCGATTCAGTCGGGCGTTAAGGCGGGTTACCTGATGGCGCCGTACGACTCCTATGAAACCGCGTTATCCACCACCGAAAACCCGGATTGGACCACCGCCCACCTGGGCAGCAAGGCCTATCGCGACTGCGCTATCGTGTTGAAAGACGGCAAGCTCAAGACCGGCTTCCAGCAATCCGGTCATTACACCGACCCGCGTTGCGTACGGCCACTGCTGGAAGCGCGGGTGAAGGCAGTGCAAGCCAAGGCCGGTTTCAACGCCTGGTTCCTCGATGTCTACGCCACCAGCATGCTCTTTGACAGCTACCGTGACGGTGCCGAAATGACCCAGGCGCAAAACGCCGAAGGCAATATCGACGCGTCCCGCTGGCTGAGTACGGCGCTCAAGCTGCCCGCCGGTTCCGAAGACGGCAACGCCATCACCGCCCAGGGCATTCTGTTCGCCCACGGCATGCAGACGCCGGTGATTGGTTGGGGGGATCGGGAGATGACCAAGGACAAGCAGTCGCCCTATTACGTCGGCAACTGGTACCCGCCTGAGCAACCCACGGTGTTCTTCAAAACGGTGCCGTTGAATGAGCCGTTCCGCACAGTGTATTTCGAGCCGACGATGCGTCTACCGCTGTATCAGGCGGTGTTCCACGGCTCGGTGATTACCACTCACCATTGGCTGTTCGATAGCCTCAAGCTCGGCAATGTGCAGGCTGAGAATGAGTTGACCCAACTGCTGTACAACGTGCCGCCGCTGTATCACCTCAGTGCCGCGACGCTTAAGCAGCGGATACCGTTGATGCAGCGCCAGGATCAGTTTTTCAGGCCGCTGCATGAACGCTTGGCGACTCAGGCGATGACGGGGTTTCGCTGGCTGACGGCAGACAAGCAGGTGCAGGAGACCACGTTTGCCGATGGCACGCGGTTGGTGGCGAATTTCTCGGCTGAAGAAAAACAGGGCTATGCCGGGCGCAGTGTGACGGCAATGGTGGTGGGCGAAAAACCTGTGGTGTATCAGGTGCATTAGCGGTGCCGGTGAGGCCTTCGCGAGCAAGCCCGCCCCCACATTTGGAACGCATTCCCCTGTGGGAGCGGGCTTGCTCGCGAAGACGTCAGGCCGGGCGACGAAAGTCTATGGTTTGCGCCACACACTCGCCAACCAAGGCTGCTGCTCCCGAGGCAGCCCGGCCGGCCGATAGTAATGCTCCAACTCCACAAACCCGGCCGCTGTCAGCAGTGCCCGCCACGCTTGCAGGTCGTGATAAGACCCATACCGCGGTCCATTCCAGCCTTCCTGGTTTTCACCGCGTGGGTTGGAACTGAACAACACACCGCCAGGCTTCAACGCACTGTGCAGTTGCTTGAGAATGCGCGGCAATTCCTGCTTGGGAATATGAAACAACACCGCATTGGCAAACACCCCGTCGAAGCGTTCAGCCGGCAGCTCCAACTTGAGAAAGTCCTGCTGCAACACCTCACAGCCGCTGTCCTCGCGCGCCATTTGCGCAAACCGTTCAGAGCCATCGAGCCCTACGGCGATATGGCCCATGCGTGTAAACGTCTGCAAATCCCGCCCCGGCCCGCAGCCGAAATCCAGCACGGTAAACGGCGCCGTGCCTTGGATGTGTCGCAGCAGGGCGTCGATGTTCTGGCTCACATCGTGATCGCGGGTGCCGTCACGGAAGTCCTCGGCCACATTGTTGTAGTGGCCCAGGGTCGCGGAGGTAATCTGGTTCAGGTCGTCGGGGGCGAGTTTCATGGGGGGCGAGTTGCGGCGATTTGAACGGCACTCAGCGTTTGTTAAGCACTCGCGCCAACCGATCCCCGCCCAACTGAATCACCGCCACCAGAATCACCAGCAGCACGATCACCGTCAGCATGATCTGCGTATCAAAACGCTGGTAGCCATAACGGTAGGCAATATCACCCAAGCCGCCCGCGCCAATCGCACCGGCCATGGCCGATGAGTTGATCATTGTCACCAACGTAATCGTGAACCCGCCAACGATGCCCGGCAGCGCCTCCGGCAACAGCACATGCCAGATGATGTGCCAGCGGCGGCAGCCCATGGCTTGCGCGGCTTCGATCAAGCCGTGGTCGACCTCACGCAGGCTCACTTCGCCAATGCGCGCGAAGAACGGCGTGGCGGCGATGGTCAGCGGCACTACAGCCGCCCACACACCATAGGTCGTGCCGACGATCAGTCGGGTAAACGGGATCAGCGCCACCATCAGGATCAAAAACGGAATGGAGCGGAACAGGTTGACGAATGCGCCCAGCACGCGGTTCAGCGCGGGTGCCTGATAGATGCCGCCTTTGTCGCTGGTGACCAAAAACACCGCCAACGGAATCCCCACCAACAACGCGATCAACGACGACACACCGACCATCAACAAGGTGTCGATGGCGCCCTGCAATAAACGATCAAACCACATAGCCCAGCACCTCCACCTGTTGCGCCCAACGCCCGGCAAGGGTGCGCAGTTCTTCGGCGTTGTGCGGTGAGCCACTCACCGCCAACAGCAATTGCCCCAGGGCATGCCCCTGGATCCGTTCTACGCCGCCTTGCAGCAAGCGCACGCGCCCGCCGAGGGCGTTGAACAACGCAGCCAGGTCGGGCTCATCGGCGGCGCTGCCGGTGAACTGCAGGCGCAGCACCAACGCCGCGTCGGCCGAGGTTTGGGTGCGTTGCAGACGGCTTTGCAGTTCTTCCGGCAGCCCGTGTTGCAGCGGCGCCAGCAACGTTTTGCTGACCTCGTGTTGCGGGTTGCCGAACACTTGCCACACCGGGCCCTGCTCAACGATTCTGCCGTGTTCGAGCACCACCACGCGGTCGCAGATTTCGCGAATCACCGCCATTTCATGGGTGATCAACACGATGGTCAGGCCCAGGCGCTGGTTGATCTCGCGCAGCAGGCCGAGGATCGACTGAGTGGTCTCCGGGTCGAGGGCCGAGGTGGCTTCGTCGC
Organism: Pseudomonas sp. IB20; assembly: GCF_009707325.1. Lineage (NCBI taxonomy): Bacteria > Pseudomonadati > Pseudomonadota > Gammaproteobacteria > Pseudomonadales > Pseudomonadaceae > Pseudomonas > Pseudomonas gelidaquae. The sequence goes on from NZ_CP046103.1 coordinate 240,780, forward strand.
ATAGCAGGATCTGCGGGTCATGCACCAGCGAACGGGCGATGCCCACGCGCTGTTTCTGGCCGCCGGAGAGCTGCGCCGGATAGGCCTTGTGCTTGTCCTGCAAGCCCACCAGTTCCAGCAGCTCGCGCACTTTTTGCTCGCGCTGCGGCTTGGGCACGCCGGCGACTTTCAGCGGCAGCTCGACGTTCTGCCAAACCGTTTTGGCCGACATCAAGTTGAAGTGCTGGAAGATCATGCCGATGCGCCGACGCAGCGCCACCAGGCGGTCTTCGTCGAATTCGCCGATGTCCACCTGATCGATCAACACCCGCCCGCTGCTGGGCTGTTCCAGGCGGTTGATGGTGCGGATCAGCGAGGACTTACCGGCGCCGCTGCGGCCGATGATGCCGAACACTTCGCCGCGCTGGATAGCAAGGTCGATGCCTTGCAGTGCATGCACAGTGCCGTCATAGGTTTTGCCCAGGTTGATAAAGCGCACATGGGCGCGGTTCAAATCCGGGTGCAGCTCGGTCTGCTCGGCGTCCCTGGGCGGTAAACCCAGGTCGCGCAGTTGAGTGTTGGCGGCGGTCATTTTTTATCTTCCCAGCCCACTTGGTAGAGCTTGCCGAGGGATTTATCCAACGCGGCACGCACTACTGGCGAGTGCTGGTAGATGTCGACGAACTTGATCACGCGCGGGTCGGTTTTGCTTTTAGGCTGGATTACAAATTGAATCACGTATTCCGGGTGGTCGAGGCCGTCGAACAGCAGCGCCGACTCGGCATCGAAGGTCTTGGACAGGCGGATATACGCCGGGTAGCCCTGCACCAGGTCAGCGTCGTCATAGGCGCGTACCAGTTGTACGGCTTCCACCTGCAGAATCTTGATCTTTTTCGGGTTGGCGACGATGTCTTCTTCGGTGGCCTTGTAGCCCACGCCCGGCGTGAGGGTGATCAGCCCGGCCTTGGCCAGCAGTTGCAGGCCGCGGCCGCTGTTGATCGGGTCGTTGGCGATTGCCACGCTGGCGCCTTGGGGCAGGTCATTGAAGCTTTTGTACTTCTTCGAATACAGCCCGACGTTGTTGATGATGCCCGGCGCGTACGGCACCAAGTCAAAACCGGCGGCGGCCTTGGCGTTTTCCAGGAACGGGATGTGCTGGAAGTAGTTCACGTCGATATCGCCGGCGGCCAGGCTGACGTTGGGCGCGATCCAGTCGGTGAATTCCACCAGCTCGACCTTCAGGCCCTGCTTGCCGGCCTCGGCGACGGCGGCTTCCAGAGGAATCGCGAAGGCGGGGGTGGTGCCGACTTTTAACGGTGCATCGGCGGCAAACACTGCCGAGCTGAATAAACCGAGGGCCAGGGCCAGTGCTTTGACTGGGTGGGTGAGCAGTGTCTTTTTCATAATGGTTTTCCAGTCATAAGGGGGTTAGTTAAGAACAATGCGGTCTACTGTGGGAGCTGGCTTGCCTGCGATAGCGGTCTGTCAGGCACAAATTTTTAGCTGATCTACTGCTATCGCAAGCAAGCCCGCTCCCACATTTTTTGATTAGTGACGGTAGGTAGAACCGGTGTGTTGTTCGGGTAAGCGAGCGGAGCCCTGGAACACTTTTTCGCGCAGCGTTCCCTGCTCGTAAGCGGTCTTGTACGACCCCCGACGCTGCAACTCCGGCACCACCAGGTCGATAAAGTCCACATAGCTTTCTGGCGTCACAATGCGCGTGAGGTTGAAGCCATCCAGCCCGGTTTCACTGACCCACGATTCCAGCTCATCGGCGACCTGTTCGGGCGAGCCGACCAAGGTGATATAGCGCCCGCCGAGGGCGTGCTGTTCGAGCAATTTGCGCCGGGTCCAGTCGTTGTTCTGCAGGTTCTTGGTGGCCGACTGGATCGCGTTGCTCTTCACGTACTGGATCGGTTCATCGATCTCGTATTGGGCAAAATCAATCGCCGTCGATGCCGAGAAATGCGCCACACCGGCCTCCGGGCTGGCATAGCTCAGGTACTCGGCGTGCTTGGCCCAGGCCAGCGCTTCGGTGGCACCCACGATCACGTTGAGGCCCATGAACACCTTGATGTCCTCCGGGTTACGCCCGGCCTCGACCGCGCTGGCGCGCACCTTGTCCACTTGGGCCTTGGTCGCGGCCTTGTTCTGGCCGCTGATGAACACGCACTCGGCATGCTGGCCGGCGAACAGCAAGCCCCGCTCTGAACTGCCGGCCTGGAACAGCACCGGCGTGCGTTGCGGCGACGGCTCGCAGAGGTGATAACCCTCGACCTGATAGAACTCGCCGTGGTGTTCGACCTTGTGCACCTTGCCCGGCTGCGCATAGACCCGTTGTTGCGGATCGTTGATGACCGCGTCGTCTTCCCAGCTGCCTTCCCAGAGTTTGTACAGCACCTGGAGGTATTCATCGGCCTGGTCGTAGCGCCGGTCATGCTCAACCTGTTCGGTCAGGCCCATGGCCTTGGCGGCACTGTCGAGGTAGCCGGTGACGATGTTCCAGCCGACCCGGCCACGGCTCAGGTGGTCGAGGGTGGACATCCGCCGGGCGAACAGATACGGCGGCTCGTAGGTGAGGTTGGCGGTGAGGCCGAAGCCAAGATTTTTGGTGACGGCGGCCATGGCCGAGACCAGCAGCAGTGGGTCATTGACCGGCAGTTGGATCGATTCTTTGAGCGGCACGTCGATGGAGTTCTGGTAAACGTCGTACACGCCGACGATGTCGGCGATAAACAAACCATCGAATAGCCCGCGTTCGAGGGTTTGCGCCAGGTCAGTCCAGTACTCGACGGTTTTGTACTGCGTCGAGGTGTCCCGTGGATGCGTCCACAGGCCGTGGTTGATGTGCCCGATGCAGTTCATGTTGAAGGCATTGAGCAGGATTTTTTTCTTCGCCATTTAGAGGGTCCCCCGCAGTGGCGGGTTTTCATCATTGAGGTAGTAATTGCCCACCGCGTGGTACTTCCAGCGCACCGGGTCGTGCAGGGTATGCACGCGGGCGTTGCGCCAGTGGCGATCGAGGCCGTGTTCGGCCAAGGTCGCCTGGCTGCCGGCGAGTTCGAACAAGGTGCTGCCGGCGGCCAGCGAGATCTCGGTGCTCAGTGCGCGCGCTTCGGCGACGGCAATGGACGCGGCGGCAACGGTCTCGGCCGTGCTGTCGGCCTGGGCGCGGTCGAGGAATTCGCCCGAGCGTTCCAGCAACGCTTGCGCCGCGTGAAGGCGGATGCTCAGGTGGCCGAAGCTTTTGAGCGTCAACGGGTCTTCGGTGGCCTTGTCGTTGCCGGAATCGATCCACGGGCGGGTCTTGGTGCGCACAAAGTGCAGCGCGTCCTCGAAGGCGGCGCGGGCGATGCCGGTGTCGATGGCGGCGTGAAGGATCTGCGCCAGCGGGCCGACGGTGGTCGGGCGCTCGAAGGCGCTCTGGAACGGGATCACGTCTTGCGCTGCGACCCACACGTTGTCGAACACCACCGAGCCGCTGCCGGTGGTGCGCTGGCCGAAGCCGCTCCAGTCGTCGATTACGCTCAGGCCTTCGCTGTCACGGGGCACAAACGCCAGTTGCTGCACGCCGTGTTCATCCACCACCGAGGTGGGGATGCGTTGGGCGTAGATGGCGCCGGTGGAGTAGAACTTGCGGCCGGTGATGCGAAAACCGTCACCGTCGCGGGTGATTTTGGTCACGCGGTCGTGAGCGGTTTTGGTGCCCAGCTCCGCCAAGGCATTGCCGAAACGTTGGCCGGCAAGCACTTCGGCATACAGGCGTTTTTGCTGCGCCGGGCTGCCATTCACGCGCAGCACTTCCAGGGCGTAGAAGTGGTTTTGCGGGATCTGGCCCAGCGACGCATCCGCTTGGGCAATCAACGCAATAACCTTGGCCAGGATGACGTTGGACACACCGGCACCGCCGTGCTCCTTCGGTACGCTGATGCCCCACAGGCCGGAGCGCGAAAACACGTCCAGCTCGGGCAGCGGCAGGCGACGTTCGCGGTCGCGCTGGGCGCTGTCGCGACGGAAATCTTCGGCCAGGTCGCTGGCGACAATGAGGGCTTGTTCGTCGCTGGTGATGACCGCGACGTTAGGGGAAAAAGTCATAAGTTTCTCCAGAGGTCTGGTCAGAGGTCGGTCAGATCCAGGAATGTCGAGCAGGCAAAGTGCCGTTCAGTCGATAAGCGCCCACGGCGTGGTACTTCCAGCGCACCGGGTCGTGCAGGGTGTGCACCCGGGCGTTGCGCCAGTGGCGGTCAAGGTTGAATTCAGCGAGGGTGGCGCGGCTGCCGGCCAGTTCGAAGAGCTTTTCGCTGACCAGCAACGACACTTCAGTGGTCAGCACTTTCGCCTCGGCCACGGCAATCGAAGCCCGCGCAGCGGATTGCGCGGTGATCGGCGCGGCACTGACCTCGTCCAGCACCTTGCCGGCCTTGCGCAACAGGGCTTCGGCGGCGTGCAGTTCGATTTTCAGCTTGCCGATGTCGGCGATTACATACAAATCATCACTGGCGCGTTCGACCTTGGCGTCGATCCACGGGCGTGAGCGTTCACGCACGAATGCGATGGTGTCATCGAGCGCGCCACGGGCGATGCCGGCGTCGATGGCGGCCTGGATCAATTGCGAGACGGCGCCCTGGATATTCGGGCTTTCGCCGATGCGCCAGTTCTCCACTACCAGCTCCGCGTCCACCGGCACTCGGTCGAGCAGTACGGTGCCGCTGGCGGTGGTGCGTTGGCCAAAGCCCGACCAATCGTCAACGATGCGCAGCCCTTCGCTGCCACGGCGCACAAAGGCCATGACCTGCTTGCCGTCATCGTTCAGCGCCTTGACCGCCACCCAATGGGCAAACAGCGCGCCGGTGGAATAGAACTTCTGGCCGCTGATCACGTAGCCGTCGCCTTCAGCGGTGATGCGCGCCTTGAGCTCCAGGGTGTTTTTAGTGCCGCGTTCCGGGCCGCCGTTGCCGATGCGCCAGCCGTCGAGGACGCTCTGGAACAGCTGCTTTTTCTGGCGTTCGGTGGCGGCGCCCTGCACCAGGTGCAGGATGCCGAAATGGTTCTGCGGGATCTGCCCCAGGGCTGGGTCCGCCGCGCTGATGATCGCGAACACGTCGGCCAAGGTGGTGAAAGACACCTGTGGGCCGCCGTATTCACGGGGAATGGAAATACTGCCCAACCCGCTGCGGGTAAATTGTTCGATTTGTGCCCATGGCAGCTTGCGCTGCTGGTCGCGCTTGGCCGCTTGCAGGCGCGCGGCCTGGGCCAATTCATGGGCTGCGCTCAACGCTTGCGCGTCGTTGCGCAGCACAGCGGCCGGCAACAGCAATGGGGCTACATCCAGATCACTCTGGGGGGGTGTTAGAGCCAAGTTAGACATCAGCGCCGCTCCTTGGCTGCACGTAATGCCCTGGCGTTATGCATCGGGGTAATTCTGACCATACCGACCTCGCATTCAATGAAATAGAAACAGAAAAATCAGAGATGTCCGGTGGTCCGGTGCATATACCCTAAGCGCGTTAAATTTTTAAATAAACTAACTTATAGGAATATGCATAGAAGGGCTGTCACCCAGGTTCGCACGGTGAACCGGGTTGGCGCGGTTGGTAGGTCGACGCGGCCCTGGCCGGACGGGGCGGCGTCTGTGGAGAGCAGGTGGCAATGGTCAGGCTGCGCACCGGTGCCCAGCGTGAATTATTACCGACACGGTCAAGGATGCAGTACGTCACGTCCAGGCGGCTGTCGTCGCCCGCTTCGATGATCACCGTTGAGGGCACCCATACGTGTACCGCCAGGCCGACGCCTTTGGCTTGGATTGTCGGCAGGTCCAGACGCACGTCACCCCACCGCAGGGTAATGGCGTCGCCGCTTGCCATATTCAGGTACGGCTCGATGGTCAGCGGAATACCGCGCCGTACCTGGCTGCCATTGATGCCGTAGCGTCGGATCGTGTCGGGCAGGCTCACAGGCGCGAGGTTCTGGTTTTCGTCGCGCAAGAGCGCCGAAGGCTGGCCCCCTGGGTAGTTGGTTTTTACCTGCACGTGCGTGATGGCTGAGCATGCCGGGCCGTGGCCGATCTGCATGACTTGGTAGTGAACCTGCGCCAGTCCGTCCAGCACAAAACTTTCCGGAACCCGCAGGCGTGTGGGTGTGCCGATTTTGCACGCGGTCACACGCCGAGCGTCGGCAAAGCAGTTGTTCCAGAACAACTCGATCAGGTCGCCTTCCTCCATGCCGGGGTAGGGGGCGATGTCCACCTGCAGTTGGGTGGCGGCGAGGGCATTGATGCCATGTGGATGAGCCTGTGGCAGGGTCGGGGCGGTGAGCAGGGCCGGGGTTGCAGTGCGCGTCATAAGTAATCTCCTTGATGCAGCCAGCAGCAATCGTTCCGGCGCCCGTGGCGCGGTTGTGCGCAGGGTGCCGAAAGGAACGATTCAGTGAATAGCCGGGATAGGATCCAATCCTCTGGGCGCTAGATAAGAGGGTTGGCCGGGGGGCGTCAATGGCGGCAAAGGGCTAAACGGCGGGTTGGGGTAGATTCAGACGAGTCTGACGAGGCGGGGGATTTTGAGGCGGGTACAGCGGTGATTTTTATGCGTTGCAATGAGGATTTCGTGTAGGAGCGGCTTATTGTGACGAGGGAGCTTGCACCCGCTGTGGGCCAGCCCAGCGGGAGCAAGCTCGCTCGCCACAGTGCGGGCCTGCTCTGAGGAAATTAATGAGCCAGAAACTTGCTCAAGAACTGCTTGGTTCGTTCTTCCTTGGGGTTGGCAAACAACGCCTTGGCTTCGCCCTGTTCCACGATCACGCCCTTGTCGAAGAAGATCACCCGGTTGGCTACATCGCGGGCAAAGCTCATTTCGTGGGTGACGATAACCATGGTGCGGTTTTCTTCGGCCAGGCTGCGGATGGTCGCCAGCACTTCGCCGACCAACTCCGGGTCGAGGGCCGAGGTGGGTTCGTCGAACAGGATCACCTCCGGCTCCATGGCCAGTGCACGGGCAATCGCCACCCGCTGTTGCTGGCCGCCGGACAAGCGCCTCGGGTAAGACTCTTCTTTACCCGCCAGGCCGACTCTGGCCAGCAGTTTGCGACCCAGCGCAATCGCGGCCTCGCGCGGCATCTTCTTGACCACGATCGGGCCTTCGATGACGTTTTCCAGCGCGGTGCGGTGCGGGAACAAGTTGAAGTTCTGGAACACAAAACCCACGTGCTGGCGCAAGCGCCGCACCAGGCCTTGTTGCTGGTTGAGCGGCTTGTTGCTGTCGATCTCGATGTCACCCACCTTGATGCGGCCGCTGGTGGGTTCTTCGAGGAAATTCAGGCAGCGCAGGAAGGTGGTCTTGCCGGAACCGCTGGGGCCAATGATGGCGACCACTTCGCCCTCCTTGACCTCAAGGTCGATCCCGTTGAGCACCACCTGACCTTTGAATTGTTTGGTCAGTTTTTCAACCACGATCATGCTTCAAGACTCCAGGTCATGCCGGTTGACCCGGTCTTCCAGACGATTTTGAAAATGCGCCAGGATGCTCGCCAGTACCCAGTAGATCAGAGCGGCGGACAGATACATGGTGAAAATTTCGAAGGTACGCGCCGACACCAGTTGCGCCTGGCGAAACAGCTCCGGCACCTGAATGGTGGCGGCCAGCGCCGTGTCCTTGACCAGCGAAATAAAGCTGTTGCCCAGCGGCGGCAGCGCGGTGCGCATCGCCTGCGGCAGGATGGCCCGGCGCAGGGTCTGCGCGCGGGTCATGCCGATACTGGCTGCCGCTTCCCACTGGCCGCGCTCGATGGAGCTGATCGCGGCGCGCAGGATTTCACAGGCATAAGCGGCCATGTTCAGCGAGAAGCCGATCATGGCGGCCGGAATCGGGTCCAGCTCGATGCCCACTTGCGGCAAGCCGTAGTAGATCAAAAACAGCTGCACCAGCAAGGGCGTGCCGCGAAAGAACGACACGTAGACGCGGGCAATCCAACTGACCAGCTTGAAGCGTGACAACCGCATCAGGGCCAGGCCGAAGCCCAGCAGCAGGCCGAAGAACATTCCGCCCAGGCTAAGAATCACCGTGTAGTACGCGCCCTTGAGCAGAAAGGGCGCGGAGCCCAGCGCGAGTTGGAAACCTGCTTCCATTATTGAGTGACGTCAGCGTTGAAGTACTTCTCGGACAGCTTTTTCAAGGTGCCGTCGGCGCGCAGCTTGTCGAGGGCCTTGTTCACCGCGTCGAGCAGTTCAGGCTCGCCTTTGCGCAGAGCAATACCGGCTTCCTGACGGGAGAAGGCATCACCGGCTGCTGCGGTGTCCGGGGCTTTCTTGGCGTACTCAAGTGCCGCCAGGCGGTCGATCAGGATGGCGTCAATACGACCGATGCGCAGGTCCTGGAACTTGGTTGGGTCATCGTTGTAGGTCTTGATGATGGCTTTAGGTTGGTTGTCCTTGAGCCATTGTTCGTAGTTGGTGCCCAGGCCTACGCCGACTTTTTTGCCGGCCAAGTCGTCGGCAGTCTTGATGGTGTCGACGTTTTTCTTCAGCACCAGCGCCTGAATACCGGAAACGGTGTAGGGCTTGGAGAAGTCGTACTTCTTCTGGCGCTCTTCGGAGATGGTCACTTGGTTGATCACGGCGTCCAGGCGCTTGGACTCCAGGGCCGCGAGGATGCCGTCCCACGGCGTGGCTTGCAGCTTGACCTTCACGCCCAGCTCCTTGGCCAGCGCTTCGGACAGCTCCACTTCGAAACCGCTGAGCTTGCCGCTCTCATCGACAAAGCTGAACGGCGGGTAGGTGCCTTCCAGGCCGATCTTGATCTCGCCGGCTTTCTTGATGTTGCCCAGCTGCTCACCAGCGATGGCTTGGCCCATCAGGCCAGCCCCGAGTGCCAAGCCCAATGTGCCAACCAGCAACGTGCGACGCAATACAGAAATAGTCATGAACAGCCCCTGTGTTTTTATGGTGAGCGAAGCAGGTGACGCAGTAGTCGTATCCTGCCTTAAAGCGCGAAGCGCGTCTTCGCCTTCGGCGCGACTATAAAGCGAGTTTTTAAGACTTGAAAATAATATAAATATAATTTGTTATGCGTTTTTGGAATATGACTTCAATCTAATGTGGGAGCAGGCAAGCCAGCTCCCACATTCTTTTATGACTTCAATCTAATGTGGGAGCAGGCAAGCCAGCTCCCACATGTGGTCCGTGTTCAGTCCGTTAGAACAGAGTCATAAGCAAACAACGCCGGCGCCCCGCCGGTATGCAGGAAAATAATCGGACCGTCCTCAAACCGCTGCCGCCCGATGCCATCCAGCAAACCGGCCATGGCTTTGCCCGTGTAGACCGGGTCCAACAGCAGGCCTTCCTGGCTCGCCAATAGCTTGACCGCAGCGAGGGTGCCGGCGTTCGGTTCGCCGTAGCGCGGGCCGAAATATTCGTCCCACAAAATCACGTTGAACGCCTCGGGGATATCCACGCCGAGCAATTCGGCGGTGCGTTCGGCCAGGCCCTGCACTTTCGGGAACTGAGCTTGCTCGGTGCGTGACACCGTAATGCCCACCACCGGCAAATTCGGCAGCACTTCACTCAAGGCCAGGGCGAGGCCGCTGTGGGTGCCGGCACTGCCCGAGGCGAGTACCACAGCGGCGAATTCAATCCCGCTGTCTTCGATCTGCCCGGCCAGTTCCAGCCCGGCGCGTACATAGCCGAGGGCGCCGAGAGCATTGGAACCGCCGATAGGCACCAGGTACGGCTTTTTACCGTTGCTGCGCAGGCGATCGGCGAGGGCGTTGAGTTGCTCGTCGACGTTGTCGAGGTTCTCGACCAATTCAACCTTGGCGTCGAACAGCTCCAGCAGCAGGCGGTTGCCGTTGGCCAGGTAGTTAGGGTCTTCGGTACCAGTGGGGTTTTCCAGCAGCGCAACGCAGCCCAGGCCGAGCTTGGCGGCCAGCGCAGCGGTTTGGCGCACGTGGTTGGACTGGATGGCGCCGGCAGTTACCAAGGTGTCGGCACCCTGGGCGATGGCATCGGCGGCCAGGTATTCAAGTTTGCGCAGTTTGTTGCCGCCCATGGCCAGCGGCGTGGTGTCGTCGCGTTTGACGTAGATGTCCCTGCCCAGCCAGGCCGACAGCCGCTCGAGTTTTTCCAGGGCAGTGGCGCCGCCCAGCAGTTCCAGGCGGTTAAAACGGTCGAGCTGTTGTTTGATCATGGCTACGCACGGTGGCTAAGTGATTGGGCGACTATAGGCAGGCACTTTTCATCGGGCAACCGCCAATCGCTTATTCCGTCTGGTTCTTTGCATCACACCATTGGTTCTTAAGGGCGGCCAGGGTGCATACCGTAAAGTGATGGCCATTACGTCAGGAGTGAACTATCACACCATTGGTTCTTAAGGGCGGCCAGGGTGCATACCGTAAAGTGATGGCCATTACGTCAGGAGTGAATACCGTGAGTGAGCGTTCCAGCCATTGGCAATTGCAGACCATCGTCAGCCAACTGCGCGGCGCCCGGGACCAGTGGCGTACGCGCAATGGCCGCTTGAGTGGCGAGCACGGCGGCCGAGAGTTGCCGTCGCGCGAGGCGGTGGCGCAGATTCTTGAGTCGCTGTGCGGCGCGCTGTTTCCGATGCGCCTGGGGCCGGTGGACTTGCGCGAGGAAAGTGAAGATTTCTACGTCGGCCATACCCTCGACGTCGCCTTGAATGCCTTGTTCGGCCAGGCGCGCCTGGAGCTGCGCTACGCCGCACGCCAGGGCGGCGAGGATGACAGCGCGGTCGACGCCCTGGCTATCCGCCTGATCCAGGATTTTGCCCTGGCCTTGCCTTCCCTGCGCAGCCTGCTGGACACCGACGTGTTGGCCGCCTACCACGGCGACCCGGCCGCCCGCAGTGTGGATGAAGTGCTGCTGTGCTACCCGGGGATCCTGGCGGTGATTCACCATCGCCTGGCGCACCACTTATATCGCGCCGGGTTGCCACTGCTGGCGCGGATCAGCGCGGAGATTGCCCACTCGGCCACCGGCATCGACATTCACCCCGGCGCGCAGATCGGCCCGAGTTTCTTTATCGACCACGGCACGGGCGTGGTGATTGGCGAAACCGCGATCATCGGCGAGCGAGTGCGCATTTATCAGGCGGTGACCTTGGGCGCCAAGCGCTTCCCGGCGGATGAGGACGGGCAGTTGCAGAAGGGCCATCCACGCCATCCGATTGTTGAGGACGATGTGGTGATTTATGCCGGGGCGACGATCCTGGGGCGAATTACCATCGGCAAGGGCTCGACGATTGGCGGCAATGTGTGGCTAACCCGCAGCGTGCCGGCGGGGGCGAATATTACCCAGGCGAATTTGCAGCATGAGGATGGGGCGCAGAAGTAGTGCTTGAGCCACACACCCGATCCAATGTGGGAGCTGAATTGCCTGCGGTAGCGGTATGTCTGATCCGCCGCCATCGCAGGCAAGCCAGCCCCCACATTGGGCTGCATTTCAAATTTGAACCGGTTTTCACTCAGCCATCGCTGAACGATTTGCCATCTCCACCCGTCATACCAATCCTTGAGCTAGTGTAGGAATTGTCTACCGCTCAGCCCTGCGATTAGTCCCAGACCGCCTATCCATGTTTAACTTGAATGTTCGTTCAAGTTAAACCGGTGGTTCGCTGCCCGCTCACAACAGGAGGCTTACCTTTGCTGAGTCCGTTATTTACAGCCACATCCCACACCGTAGGGGTGCATCGTTCATGAGTGCATCGTCCACCCCATCCAGCGGCATGGTGCGCATGAATGCGCCCGTTTTCTACTTTGCCGCCAGCTTCATCCTGCTATTTGGCATCACGGTCATCGCGATCCCGCAACAGGCCGGTGCCTGGCTGCTGGCCGCGCAAAACTGGGCGGCCAACACGGTCGGCTGGTATTACATGCTGGCGATGACCCTGTATCTGGTCTTCGTGGTGGTCACCGCGCTATCGGGCTACGGCAAGATAAAACTCGGTGCCGACCACGACGAACCCGAATTCAGTTACCTGTCCTGGGCCGGCATGCTGTTCGCCGCTGGGATCAGCATCACGCTGTTTTTTTTCTGTGTGTCCGAGCCGCTGACGCACCTGGTGCAACCGCCTCAGGGCGCGCCGATGAACGCCGATGCTGCCCGCCAGGCCATGCAGATCCTGTTTCTGCACTGGGGCCTGCACGGCTGGGGCGTGTTCGCCTTTGTCGGCATGGCCCTGGCGTATTTCGCCTACCGGCATAACCTGCCGCTGGCGTTGCGCTCGGCGCTTTACCCGCTGATTGGTAAGCGCATCAATGGCCCTATCGGCTACGCGGTGGATGGCTTCGGCATCATCGCCACGGTGTTTGGCCTCGGCGCCGACATGGGCTTTGGTGTGTTGCACCTCAACTCCGGGCTGGATTACCTGTTCGGCATTGCCCACACCCAGTGGATCCAGGTCGGCCTGATCACGCTGATGATGGGCGCCGCGATCCTCGTCGCCGTTGCTGGCGTCGACAAGGGCGTGCGGGTGATGTCCGACATCAACATGCTGCTGGCCTGCGCGCTGCTGCTGTTTGTGTTGTTCGCCGGGCCCACCCAGCACTTGCTCAACACCCTGATCCAGAACATCGGTGACTACCTCGGCGCCTTGCCGACCAAGAGTTTCGATGTGTACGCCTACGACAAACCCAGCGACTGGCTGGGCGGTTGGACGGTGTTCTACTGGGCCTGGTGGATCGCATGGTCGCCGTTCGTGGGCCTGTTTATCGCGCGTATTTCCCGTGGCCGCACTATCCGTGAGTTCGTCTTTGGCGTGCTGCTGATCCCGCTCGGCTTCACGCTGGCGTGGATGTCGATCTTTGGCAACAGTGCCATCGACCAAGTGCTCAACCACGGGATGACCGCGCTCGGCCAGTCGGCCATTGATGACCCGTCGATGAGCCTCTACCTGCTGCTGGAAACCTACCCGTGGAGCAAGACGGTCATCGCGGTCACGGTGTTTATCAGCTTCGTGTTCTTCGTCACCTCAGCCGACTCCGGCACCGTGGTGCTGTCGACCCTGTCGTCCAAAGGCGGCAACGCCGATGAAGACGGGCCGAAATGGCTACGCGTGTTCTGGGGCGCGATGACTGCATTGGTCACCAGTGCCTTGCTGTTCGCCGGCAGTATCGACTCGCTGAAATCCGCGGTGGTGCTGACCTCGTTGCCGTTCTCGCTGATCCTGCTGCTGATGATGTGGGGGCTGCACAAGGCGTTCTACCTCGAATCGCAAAAGCAGATCGCCCAGATGCATTCCCTCGCGCCGGTGTCCGGTTCACGCAAGGGCACGGGCGGTTGGCGCCAGCGTCTGACCCAAGCCGTGCATTTCCCGTCGCGCGATGAGGTGTACCGGTTCCTTGAAACCACGGTGCGCCCGGCGATCGAAGAAGTGACGGCGGTGTTTGTCGAAAAAGGCCTCAACGTCGTCACCCAGCCCGACCCGTCCAACGACAGCGTCAGCCTGGAAATCGGCCACGGCGAAGAGCATCCGTTCGTGTATCAGGTGCAGATGCGTGGCTATTTCACGCCGTCCTTTGCACGCGGTGGCATGGGCTCCAAGCAGCTCAACAACCGTCGCTATTATCGGGCGGAAGTGCACTTGAGTGAGGGCAGCCAGGACTACGACTTGGTGGGCTACACCAAGGAGCAGATCATCAACGACATCCTCGACCAGTACGAGCGTCACCTGCAGTTCCTGCACCTGGTGCGCTAGTCCCCTGTGCTCGCCCGTGATCGCATCAGCTCGGTGTTTGAGATACACCGAGTTGCCTGCATCGCGGGCAAGCCCGCGCCCACAAAAAAGCCCGCAAAGCCCCGTCCTACGGGGCTTTCTTAAATTTAATTTCATTCGCTCAAGCCCCGGTTTGACGCGCAACTGTCATCTGGCCACTGCGTAATTGTGTGAAGCGTTTGACGCTTTCATTTCAGAACAGTGACGGAGACCGGTAACAATGAAGACGTTAATAAGCCCCATGGTGGGGGTCGCCATGGCGAGCTTTATGCTGTCCGCCCACGCCGATTTTATTGACGACAGCCACGCCGATGTGACCTTGCTCAACCGCTACCTCAACCAGCAAGGGCGTGATGTGGTGAACAGCAACGCCAAGGCCCACAGCGTGCGTGATTGGGGCCAGGGTTTCGAGTTCAACTTCAAGTCCGGCTACACCGATGGGCCGGTCGGGTTTGGTCTGGACTTGCAGGCGTTCTACGGCTTGAAACTGGACTCCGGTGGTGACCTCAACGACAAGGATCACCAGGGCCGTTACCCCGGCAGCATGTTCCCGCTGGACGACGGCAAATCCGCCGACCAGTTTGGCGTGCTGAGCCCCACGTTCAAGATGCGCTTCGCCAAGGATGAGCTGCGCGTGGGCACGCTGTACGGCAACAACCCAGTGCTGGCCAACACTGACGGGCGCCTGTACCAGCAGACCAATACCGGTGTGCAACTGGTGTCCAAGGACCTCAGCGACTTCACCTTTACCGGTGGCGATATCTTCAAGACCAAGATTCGCAACGAAACCGGCGACCAGGGCATGATCACCGCCGGCGGTACCCAAGAAAGTGATCGCTTCCTGTTCGGCGGTGCGGACTACACCGGCATCCAGAACACCACCGTCAGCCTGTGGTATTCCAACCTTGAGGATTACTACCAGCAGTTCTTCCTCGGCGCCAAGCGTCATGACGCATTGTCTGTGGGCGCGATCGACACCGACGTGCGGGTGTTCCGCAGCCTCGGTGTGGGCGCCAACGCCGATGGCGACAAGGACTTTGCCGGGGCCGGCCTCTACGGTGACGGCACCAGCAAAGGCCGCATCAACCAGACCACCGCCAGCTTGCTTGAGAGCTACAGCCTGGACGGCCATACCGTGGGCCTTGGCATCCAGAAAAACAGCGGCGACAGCGACTTCCCGTACCTCGATTCCGGCCTGAACAGCGGTGACGCGCGCCAGGGCCCAGGCTCAGGTGCCGACACCCCGGCACTGACCAACATGCAGTTGAACAAATTCCAGCACGCGGGCGAACGCACCTGGCTTGCGCAGTACAAATATGACTTCGGCAAACTCGGTCTCGCTGGCCTGACGTTCTCCGCCGCCTATGCCCACGGCGATGACATCCGCACTGCACAAGGCACCACCAGCGAATGGGAACGCAACATTGCGGTGGCCTACCAAGTACCGACCGGCACCCTCAAAGGGCTTGGCGTGACCTGGAAAAACGCGCACGCCAGCCCGGACATTACCGGTGCCACCGTGCAAGATGAAAATCGCTTCTATGTCAGCTATGTCGTTCCACTCTGGTAGGTAATTGCTGTAAAACGGAAGGGCATAGTTAAGCGATTCAGCGGGTTAAAAGGCCTGGGAATATCGTTATTCCCAGGCCTTATTTGCCCTAAGCCCAGAGAGGATTCGATGACGTATATTGCTGCCGAAAACCGCTATGAATCTATTCCCTATCGCCGCGTAGGCCGCAGTGGATTGGTGCTACCTGCACTGTCCTTGGGGCTGTGGCACAACTTTGGCGACAGCACCCCAATCGACACCCAGCGCGCTTTGCTGCGCACCGCGTTCGACCTGGGGATCAACCACTTCGACCTGGCCAACAACTATGGCCCGCCCTACGGCAGCGCCGAGATCAACTTCGGCCGTTTGCTGCGCGAAGACTTCAAGCACTACCGCGATGAATTGATCATCTCCAGCAAAGCCGGTTGGGACATGTGGCCCGGCCCTTACGGCCAGGGCGGCGGTTCGCGCAAATACATACTGGCGAGCCTGGACCAGAGCCTGCAACGCCTGGGCGTCGACTACGTGGATATTTTCTACTCCCACCGTTTTGACCCCGACACCCCGCTGGAAGAAACCGCCAGCGCCCTCGCTACCGCCGTGCAACAAGGCAAGGCGTTGTACATCGGTATCTCGTCTTATTCAGGCGTGAAAACCCGTGAAATCGCAGCCTTGCTCAACGAGTGGAAAGTGCCGCTGCTGATCCACCAGCCGGCCTACAACCTGCTTAACCGCTGGGTGGAAAAAGACCTGCTGGAGACCACCGAAGAACTCGGTGCCGGGGTGATTGCGTTCACGCCGCTGGCCCAGGGTTTGCTCACCGACAAGTACCTCAATGGCGTGCCGGCGGATGCGCGGGTTAACCGCCCGGGTGGCGGCTCGTTACAGGCCAAGCACCTGTCCGAAGCCAACATCGCCCACGTGCGTGCGCTGAATGAAATCGCCAAGCGTCGCGGCCAGAGTTTGGCGCAACTGGCGTTGGCCTGGACCCTGCGTGACCCACGGGTGACCAGTGCGCTGATCGGCGCAAGCCGGCCGGAGCAGATCATCGAGAACGTAGGGGCGTTGAAGAACTTGAGCTTCAGCGTGGAAGAGCTGGCGGAGATTGATCGGTTTGCGCAGGAAGGCGGGATTAACCTTTGGGAGAAGCCATCCACCGCTGAATAACCCACCACATTGTTCCCACGCAGAGCGTGGGAACGATCTAGCAGGCATAACTCGGTCAATGTGGGAGCGGGCTTGCCCGCGATGACGGTGTTTCAGCCGATGAAGATATTGGCTGACCCACCGCTATCGCAGCGAGCTCCCACATTTTTGATTCCACCGCGAATAACCCACCACATTGTTCCCACGCAGAGCGTGGGAACGATCTAGCAGGCATAACTCGGTCAATGTGGGAGCGGGCTTGCCCGCGATGACGGTGTTTCAGCCGATGAAGATATTGGCTGACCCACCGCTATCGCAGCGATTCGGCGACTCGACAAGCCAGCCCCCACAGTTGATTTGCGGTGTGGCTTAGAAGGGTACGTCGCCCAAAATCGTCGCCCGATGCATCACCCGCCGCTGCGGCCGGTAGTCATCCACCGCGTAATGCTGGGTCACGCGGTTATCCCAGAACGCGACGTCATTCTCCTGCCAGCGCCAGCGAATGGTGAATTCGGGGCGGGTCGCGTGGGCGAACAGCAGCTTCAAAATCGCTTCGCTTTCGGCCGGTTCCAGCTCGTTGATCTTGGTGGTAAACCCATCGCTGACAAACAGCGACTTGCGCCCACTCACCGGATGCGTGCGCACCACCGGGTGCGACAGCGGTGGGTTTTTCTTGCGGGTTTCTTCCCAGCGGGCCAAGTCCTCGACGGTGTTGCCAAAGCGCTCCAGCGGGAAGGATTTGGTGAAGTCGTGGGTGGCAGTCAATCCGTCGAGCAGCCGCTTGAGCGGCGCCGACAGCGCCTCATACTCTGCAATCCCGCTGGCCCACAGCGTATCGCCGCCAAACGCCGGCAACAGCTTGGCACTCAGTACCGCGCCGAGGGCCGGAGTGGGCAGGAAGGTTACGTCGGTGTGCCACACGGCGTTGTCGCGCACGTCGGTGACGGCGGTGTCGAGGATCAGCACTTCGGGCTGTTCCGGCACGTTAGGGTAAATCGGATGAATATGCAGGTCGCCAAAATTCGCCGCGAACCGCGCCTGTTGCTGCGGGTTGATGGCTTGGTCTCTGAAGAACAGCACCGAGTGCTTGAGCAACGCCTGCTCGATGGCGTCGCGTTCTTCAAGGTTCAGCGGCTGGGTGATATCGACGCCACTGATCAGGGCGCCCAAGGCGGTGCTTATTGGCGTAACGGTCAGGCTGCTCATGCGGTTCTCACTCAGTGTGCCTGGCCATGCCAAGGCACTAGTTTACGCTGCAGGGCACGCAGGCCCATTTCCATGGCGAAGGCGATCAGGGCGATCACCAGAATCCCCAGCACCACCACATCGGTGACCAGGAACTGCGCCGCCGACTGCACCATGAAGCCCAGGCCGCTGGTGGCTGCGATCAGCTCGGCGGCGACCAATGTCGACCAGCCCACACCCAGGCCGATGCGCACACCGGTGAGAATATCGGGCAGGGCACTCGGCAGGATTACATGGCGAATCAGCTGGGCACGGGTGGCGCCCAACGACTGCGCGGCACGCAGCTTGGCGGGGTCGACGGTGCGCACGCCAGTCGCAGTGGCGATGGCGATGGGCGCAAAGATCGCCAGGTAAATCAGCAGCACCTTGGACAGCTCGCCGATGCCGCACCAGATCACGATCAGCGGCAAGTAGGCCAAGGGCGGAATCGGCCGGTAAAACTCGATCAGCGGGTCGAGAATGCCGCGCGCGATGCGGTTGGAACCGATGGCAATGCCCACCGGCACGGCGGTCAGCACCGCAAAACCGAGGCCCAGGCCGATACGCTGCAGGCTTGCGCCCAAGTGCTGCCACAAGGTGGAGTCCATGTAGCCGGTGGTCGCCAGCAGCCAGCCTTTTTGCAGCACAGCGGACGGCGGTGGCAGGAACAACGGTTCGATCAAGCCGGTGGCGGTCACCGCCCACCAGATCGCCAGCAAGACGACCAAGGTGAGTACGCTGACCCAACGTGTGCTCAGGCTGCGACGCACCGGAATAACCGCGTGCGCTGCCGGCTTGGCGGCGGTGGCGGGGAGTTCGTAGCTGCTCATGCGGACACCTGCCGTTGCGAGAACACTTTGCTCAGCACGTGTTCGCGGGTTTCGATAAAGCGCGGGTCGGACTTGATCGCCCGCGCCGATTCACCGGCGGCGTAGCGCTGGCCGAAGTCCAGGTGCAGTCGCTCGACGATCTGGCCGGGGTTGGGCGCCAGCAGGATCAAATCGGTGGCGAGGAACACCGCTTCTTCAATGTCGTGGGTAATCAGGAACACCGGCTTGGCCGTGCGCCGCCAGACTTGCAGGAGCAATTCCTGCATTTGTTCGCGGGTGAAAGCATCGAGGGCGCCGAAGGGTTCGTCCATCAGCAACACGCGCGGGTCGGCCGCCAGGGCGCGGGCCAGGCCCACACGTTGCTTTTGGCCGCCGGAAAGCTGCCAGATGCGCCGGCTGCCGAAACCCGCCAGGTCGACCAGCGCGAGCATTTCCCGGGCGCGCACTTCGCGTTGCGCCTTGGGCACGCCAGCCAGTTCGAGGCCGAAGCCGACGTTAGCCAGTACGTCCTGCCAGGGCAGCAGGGCGTCGTCCTGGAACACCACGCCGCGCTCGGCGCTTGGGCCTTTGACCGGCACGCCATCGAGGGTGATGCGCCCGGCAGAGGGTTCAACAAAGCCGGCAATCAGGTTCAACAGCGAAGTCTTGCCACTGCCGGACGGGCCCAGGGCCACCAGCAATTGCTGGGGCCCAAGGTCCAGTGAAATGTCAGACAGTACCGGTTCTGTGGCGCCTGGGTACTGTGCGCTGATGCGCTCCAGTTGTAGCAAGGCCATCGCAATGAACTCCTGAATCAGTTGTTGATGAACTTGGCGCTGACGTACGGGGCGTAGTCCGGCAGCACGGCGTCGACCTTGCCTTGTTCCTTGAGGAACACGGCGGTGTCGGTCACAGCCTTGGTAGTCGGTGCGCCCAGCAAGGTCACTTGGTCAGCAGCCAGCGGGTAGACGTTGCCTTGCAGCAGCAGTGGGATGTCACTGGCCTTGGCGCCGGAGAGCTTCACCAGCTTGTCGACGTTGCCTTTATCGGCGAGCCAGGCTTGTGGGTCTTTGCGGTACGCGGCGTAGGCATCCAGAGTGACTTTGGCGAAGGCCGTGACGATTTCCGGGTGCTTCTCGGCGAAATCCTTACGCACGATCCACGCATCGAAGGTCGGCGCGCCGAACTTGGCCAGTTCGCCGGAGGTGATCAGCACCTTGCCGTTTTCCTTGGCCACGCCCAAGGCTGGGTCCCACACGTAGGTGGCGTCGATGTCACCGCGTTTCCACGCGGCGATGATTGCCGGCGGCGCGAGGTTGAGGATGGTCACTTTCGCGGGGTCGATGTTCCAGTGCTTCAACGCGGCCAACAGGCTGTAGTGGCCGGTGGACACGAACGGCACGGCGATCTTTTTGCCGATCAGGTCCTGCGGGCTGTTGATCCCTGAACCGTTGCGCGCCACCAAAGCTTCGGCGCCGCCGATTTGGGTGGCCACGAGGAACGTTTCCACTGGAACTTTGCGGGTAACGGCAGCGGTCAGCGGGCTGGAACCGAGGTAGCCGATTTGCACGTCGCCGGAGGCGATGGCGGCGATGATGTCGGCGCCATTGTCGAATTTGCGCCAGTCGATCTTGGCGTTGGTGGCTTTTTCATACGCGCCGTCGGCCTGGGCGACTTTCGCCGGGTCCACGGTGGTTTGGTAAGCGATCGTCACATCCGCCGCCTGGGCAAACAGGCTGGCACCGGCCAGGGACAATGCGGCCAAGAGGCGCAGAGGGGTTAAACGTTTCAAGGGGAAGCTCCTCAATCAGGCGGCCGAGGGTCGGCGTGTGAGGAGAATAAATGATCTAAGAATCCGAAAATAAATAACCTTTTCGAATTAGCTTATTAGGATAAGAGTGAATGCTGATGTTGAGGGCGCATCGGCCAAATGTGCGAGCGGGCTTGCCTGCGATGCGCACGACTCGGTATTCCAGATGCACCGAGTTGATATGTGTGCTATCGCAGGCAAGCCCGCTCCCACAGGGGCGGCGTGATGCTTTTAGTTGCTGATCGCCAAGATGCTCGCCTGGTACGACCCGACAAACACATCAAAGTCGCCCACTTCGTTCTGCTCCAGCTCCGCCTGCTGCGCCAGCGAATTGCGCGCCAGTTCTTCAAAGCGTGCCTGCTCTTGCGCCGGCAACGGCTCTTTACGGAAATATTCGGCGTGCACCTCGCTCTGGTGCAGGGAGAACTGCGCAAAACTCTCTTTACGTTCTGCCATCGCCGCCAACACCTGGGCAGATGGCGTCAGGGACGGATCCTTGACCTTCGCCAACTGAACATCCAACGCCTGGCTGTGCTCGGTGATGCCCTGGCTCTCATCGAGCAGGGCCGCCAACGGCGCGATCTGCTCCAGCAGCTCGGTGGCCCATTCCTTCATGTCCACAGGCTGGTCCTGACGCTGCAACTGCAGGCCCGGACGACGGCCTTCCTTGACCACGCTGAGGAAGTTGGAGGTGGCATTGCCGCATTCGTTATTGGCGAACAGCGGGCTGTCGTTCAATGCGCAATACAGCAGGAACGCGTCGAGGAAACGCGACTCCGGTAGGTCGATGCCCATCGGCAGGAACGGGTTGATGTCCAGGCAGCGCACTTCGATGTACTGGATGCCACGCGCCATCAGCGCCTGGATCGGCCGCTCGCCGGTGTAGGTCACGCGCTTGGGGCGGATATTGGAGTAGTACTCGTTTTCGATCTGCAGGATGTTGGTGTTGAGCTGAACCCACTCACCGTCCTTATGCGTGCCGACTTCGACGTAGGGCGCGTAGGGTGTTGCCACCGCTTCGCGCAGGCTGTCGGTGTAGCTGGCCAGATCGTTGTAGCACGGTGTGAGGCCGGCCTGGGCGTTGCTCTGGTAACCCAGGTCGCTCATGCGCAGGCTGGTGGCGTAGGGCAGGTAGAGCGTGTCGGCGTCCAGCACTTCCAACTGGTGCGAACGCCCGCGCAGGAAACCGGCGTCCAGGGCCGGCGAAGCACCAAACAGGTACATCAGCAGCCAGCTGTAACGACGGAAATTACGGATCAGTGCGATATAGGCCGTGGACTGGTAGTCGCGGTCGGTGCCCACGAAGCCTTCCGTCTCCTTGAGCAACGGCCACAGCGCTTCCGGCAGGGAAAAGTTGTAGTGGATGCCGGCGATGCACTGCATGGTCTTGCCGTAACGCAGGGCCAGGCCCTTGCGGTACACGTACTTGAGCTGTCCGATATTGGAGGTGCCGTAGTAGGCAATCGGAATATCTTCCTCGGCCGGCAACGGGCACGGCATCGAAGGGCTCCACAGGTACTCGTTGCCGAGCTTGCTGTAGGCAAAGCGATGGATTTTGTCCAGGCTGCTCAGGGTATCGGCCGGGTTGGGCAGGGCTGGGGTGATGAACTCCAGCAGCGATTCCGAGTAGTCAGTGGTGATCTGCTCGTGGGTCAACGCGGCGCCCAGGGCTTCGGGGTGCGGCGTTTGCGCCAGGCGACCTTCACCTGTGACGCGTAGGCATTCGCGCTCGATGCCGTGCAAGCACTGCTCTAGCAGGGAGAGGTGTTCGCGCTTGCCGAGCAAGGCCAGGCGGCGGTTGAGAAGTTCGCTCAAGTTGGATTCCTTCACGCGTCAGTCGCCCCAATATGGGGGTGGGCAGGACGGTCTACAAGGGTGAAGTTGAAACTGGCGTTATCGCCTGGTTTTGAGTCGATTTGACCCGCTTTGAAAAAAGCCTACTTCACTCCATGAATTGGGCTATAGCGCAGCAAGAAAATTCCGACGCTGTTGTTACAGCGCCGAAATTAACTCAAATCGAGGGCGGGGAGCTAGAGGACAGCGAAGGTACCTTGTGCTTTTGCGATAAGTCTTTCGCCTTGATGCACATCGGCTTCGACCACCAGCGTGCGTCGACCGGCGTGAATCACGCGGCTGGTGCACAGCACGTCACCGTCTTCTACGGCACGGATATAGTTGATTTTGCACTCGATGGTCGCGCTCTGCTGGTCGAAACCATGGGCGCTGGAACACGCCAGCCCCATGGTGATGTCCACCAGGCTGAAAATTGCCCCGCCATGGAGCTTGCCCGCGCGGTTGCGCAACTGCGGCTCCAGGGTCAGGGCCACCTCGGCAACGCCTTCATCCAGGCGTTGCAGGCGGCAGCCGATCAGCTCGCTGAACGCGCTCTGGGTCAAGCCGGCTGGAATTTCCATCAGCGCTTCTTCAACTGCTTGGCATTGGCGAACAGCGACGCCATGGCGTTGTTGCTCGGCGCTGCGGTGGCGGCTTCCTTGCGCGGTGCGTTGTTTTGCGACTGACGCGGCGCGGAACCTGGGCGTGCGCCACGGGCACCGTCGATTTTCTCGCCGGGCGTGTCGCTCATGCGCATCGACAGGCCGACGCGTTTGCGTGGGATATCGACTTCCATGACCTTGACCTTGACCACATCACCGGCTTTCACCGCTTCGCGAGGGTCTTTGATGAACTTCTCCGAAAGCGCAGAGATATGCACCAAACCGTCCTGATGCACGCCGATATCCACAAAAGCACCGAAGTTGGTCACGTTGGTGACCACGCCTTCGAGGATCATGCCCAGTTGCAGGTCCTTGAGGTCTTCGACGCCGTCCTGGAACTCGGCGGTCTTGAACTCGGGACGCGGGTCACGGCCAGGTTTTTCCAGCTCTTGCAGAATGTCGGTGATGGTCGGCACACCGAAGGTTTCGTCGGTGTACTTCTTCGGGTCCAGGCGCTTGAGGAACGCGGCGTCGCCGATCAGCGAGCGGATGTCGCGGTCGGTCTCGGCGGCAATGCGTTGCACCAGCGGGTAGGCTTCCGGGTGAACTGCCGAGGCATCCAGCGGGTTATCGCCGTTCATCACGCGTAGGAAACCGGCAGCCTGTTCGAAGGTTTTTTCACCCAGGCGTGCGACTTTTTTCAGAGCCGCGCGGGTTTTGAACGCGCCGTTTTCGTCGCGATGAGTGACGATGTTCTGCGCCAGGGTGGTATTGAGGCCGGAGATACGGGCCAGTAGCGCAACCGAGGCCGTGTTCACATCCACGCCGACCTTGTTCACGCAGTCTTCCACCACCGCGTCCAGGCCGCGCGCCAGTTTCAGCTGCGACACGTCGTGCTGGTACTGGCCTACGCCGATGGATTTAGGGTCGATCTTCACCAGTTCGGCCAGCGGGTCCTGCAGGCGACGGGCGATGGAGACGGCACCACGGATCGACACGTCGAGGTCCGGAAATTCCTTGGAGGCCAGTTCCGACGCCGAGTACACCGAAGCGCCCGCCTCGGAGACCATGACTTTGGTCATCTTCATGGCTGGGTATTTTTTGATCAGCTCGGCGGCCAGCTTGTCGGTTTCACGGCTGGCGGTGCCGTTGCCGATGGCGATCAGGTCCACCGAGTGCTTGGCGCACAGGGCGGCGAGGATGGCCAGGGTCTGGTCCCACTTGTTGTGCGGCACATGCGGATACACAGTGGCGTGGTCCAGCAGCTTGCCGGTGGAGTCGACCACCGCCACCTTGCAGCCGGTACGCAGGCCCGGGTCGAGGCCCAAGGTTGCGCGTGGGCCGGCCGGTGCGGCCAGCAGCAGGTCGTGCAGGTTGTGGGCGAATACGTTGATCGCCTCGGTTTCGGCGCCGTCGCGCAGCTCGCCGAGCAGGTCGGTTTCCAGGTGGGTGTAGAGCTTGACCTTCCAGGTCCAGCGCACGACTTCACCGAGCCACTTGTCCGCAGGACGGTTCTGATTCTGGATGCCGAATTGTTGCCCGATCATGCCTTCGCAGGGGTGCATGGTGCCTGGCAGCTCGTCGCCGACTTTCAGCGCGGAGCTGAGAATACCTTCGTTGCGGCCGCGGAAAATCGCCAGCGCACGGTGGGACGGCATGCTTTTGAGCGGTTCGTCGTGTTCGAAATAGTCGCGGAACTTGGCGCCTTCTTCCTCTTTGCCGGCGATGACGCGGGCGCTGAGGGTGGCTTCCTGCTTCAAGTAAGTGCGCAGTTTTTCCAGCAGACCGGCGTTTTCGGCGAAGCGCTCCATCAGGATGTACTTGGCGCCTTCGAGGGCCGCCTTGACGTCGGCGACGCCTTTTTCGGCGTCGATGAAGCGTGCAGCTTCGGCTTCCGGGGTCAGCGACGGGTCGTTGAACAAGCCGTCAGCCAAGTCGCCGAGCCCGGCTTCCAGGGCGATCTGGCCCTTGGTGCGGCGCTTCTGTTTGTACGGCAGGTAGAGGTCTTCGAGGCGGGTCTTGGTGTCGGCGAGCTTGATGTCGCGTTCCAGTTGCGGAGTCAGCTTGCCCTGTTCCTCGATGCTGGCGAGGATGCTGATGCGCCGTTCGTCGAGTTCTCGCAGGTAGCGCAGGCGCTCTTCCAGATGCCGCAACTGGATATCATCGAGGCTGTCGGTGACTTCTTTACGGTAACGGGCGATGAAAGGCACCGTGGAGCCTTCATCCAGTAGAGCGACGGCCGCTTCGACCTGTTGTGGGCGTACACCGAGTTCCTCGGCGATGCGGCTGTTGATGCTGTCCATAAAACCACCTGAAATTCTGAAAGCAGCTCGCAGGCCCGGAAAACAAGGCGTTGCGAGGCTGGTTGAGCGGCCCGACTGGCGCCGCTGCCTGGGTCAAGAGGCGCGCTTATGACCCTCGAAATCGGAAAATTGCTGCCCGGCACTGAAAAAACTGGCGAGGCAGTAAGCAGTAAAGTCTGACATTAGCCCCTACAAAGGCGGCGCATTATAACCAGCGTTCTGCCCTTGAGGGGTACTGTGCCTGAGGTTACAGGGCACGGCTTCACTGGCAGTGAAGGAAAAATCTGCTAACAATGCACACGGTGCGTATAACGGCAGCTACGCCATAATGCGCGCCGAGATAAGAGGAGCATCTAATGAGCAGCACTGCACAAACTGCTGAAGGCGAAAAAATTCTCATCGTTGACGACGATCCGGGGCTGAGCAGCCTGCTGGAGCGCTTCTTCAACTCCAAGGGCTACCGTGCCCGCGCGGTGCCGAACACCGAGCAAATGGACCGCCTATTGGGGCGTGAAGTGTTCAATCTGGTCGTGCTCGACCTGATGCTGCCCGGCGAAGATGGCCTCACCGCCTGCAAACGTCTGCGCGGTGCGAACAACCAGATTCCAATCATCATGCTCACTGCCAAGGGTGATGAGCTGAGCCGCATCAAGGGTCTCGAGCTGGGCGCGGATGACTACCTGGCCAAGCCGTTCAACCCGGACGAGCTGATGGCCCGGGTCAAAGCCGTATTGCGCCGCCAGGCAGCACCGGTTCCGGGCGCGCCAGGCAGCGAAGACGAAAGCGTCACCTTTGGCGACTACGAACTGTCGCTGGCGACCCGTGAGCTCAAGCGTGGCGAAGAAGTACACATGCTGACCACCGGCGAATTCGCCGTGCTCAAGGCCCTGGTGATGAACGCTCGTCAGCCGCTGACGCGCGACAAGCTGATGAACCTGGCCCGTGGTCGGGAATGGGACGCCCTGGAGCGCTCCATCGACGTGCAGATTTCCCGTCTGCGCCGGATGATCGAGCCGGACCCGTCCAAGCCGCGTTATATCCAGACGGTATGGGGCGTGGGTTATGTGTTTGTGCCGGATGGCACTGCAACCAAGTAATCGATGATTTGCAGGCGCGGGCAGCCCGGCGTTTGACTCCATGAGGGTCAACGGGCAGCCCGGCGTCTGCATTTCTGCGAGCGCCGCTCGTTTCTGCAAGCTGTCTGGCAGTCTCCTATGAAAACCCCGTTGTGGTTCCCGCAAAGTTTCTTCTCCCGCACCCTTTGGTTGGTGCTGATCGTCGTTCTGTTTTCCAAGGCGCTGACGCTGGTTTATCTATTGATGAACGAAGATGTGCTGGTGGATCGGCAGTACAGCCACGGCGTTGCCCTGACGCTTCGTGCCTATTGGGCCGTCGACCCCGAAAACCGCGAAAAGGTAGCCAAGGCCTCGACGCTGATTCGGGTCGACGGCGCCGGTGTGCCTGAAGGCGAGCAGCATTGGCCTTACAGCGAGATTTATCAGCGCCAGATGCAGGCTGAGCTGGGGGACGATACCGAGGTGCGATTGCGCATGCATGTTTCGCCAGCGCTATGGGTGAGGGCGCCGAGCCTGGGGGACGCCTGGATCAAGGTGCCGCTTTACCCGCACCCGTTGCGGGGGCAGAAGATCTGGAACGTGCTGGGTTGGTTCCTGGCGATAGGCTTGCTCTCAACGGCGTCCGCGTGGATTTTCGTGCGCCAGCTCAACCAACCGCTCAAACGCCTGGTATTTGCCGCCCGCCAATTAGGGCAGGGGCGCAGCGTTCGCCTGCCTGTCAGCGACACGCCCAGTGAGATGACTGAGGTGTACGGCGCCTTCAATCAGATGGCGGAAGACGTCGAACAGGCCGGTCGCGAACGCGAGCTGATGCTGGCGGGCGTGTCCCATGACTTGCGCACGCCGTTGACGCGGTTGCGGTTATCCCTGGAGTTGATGGGCGAGCATACCGACCTCACGGATGACATGGTGCGTGACATCGAGGACATGGATGCGATTCTCGACCAGTTCCTGGCGTTTATCCGCGATGGTCGCGATGAAGTGGTTGAAGAAGTTGACCTGACGGACCTGGTGCGCGAAGTGGTAGCGCCCTATAACCAGAATGGCGAACAGGTGCGCATGCGCCTGGAGCCGATCCAGCCGTTTGCGTTGCGTCGTGTGTCGATGAAGCGCCTGCTGAACAACCTGATCGGCAATGCCTTGCACCATGCCGGTTCCGATGTGGAAGTGGCGGCGTATGTGTCCGGCGACAGTGCTGCGCCTTATGTGGTGTTGAGTGTGATGGACCGTGGCGCGGGTATCGACCCGGCGGAGCTGGAAGGTATTTTCAACCCGTTCACCCGTGGCGACCGTGCCCGTGGTGGCAAGGGCACGGGCCTGGGCCTGGCGATTGTGCGGCGGATTGCCTCGATGCATGGCGGCAATGTTGAGCTGCGCAACCGCGAGGAGGGCGGCCTGGAAGCGCGCGTGCGGTTGCCGCTTGGCCTGATGCTGCCGCGAGACGCGGTTTAACAAGCAACAGAAATCAAATGTGGGAGCTGGCTTGCCGGCGTCTTTTTGTGGTGTTTGATAAATGAGCTGATTCAGCCCTTACCCTTGGTCCGCGTCATATTCGGCCCACCATTCTTCTCCAGATGCTGAATGATGATCCCCGCCACATCCTTCCCGGTGGTGGTCTCAATCCCTTCCAGACCCGGCGATGAGTTCACTTCCATCACCAACGGCCCATGGTTTGATCGCAGGATATCCACGCCCGCTACCGCCAGCCCCATCACCTTGGCCGCCCGCAGCGCAGTCATGCGTTCCTCCGGGGTGATCTTGATCAGGCTGGCACTGCCGCCACGGTGCAGGTTGGAACGGAATTCCCCCGGCTTGGCCTGGCGCTTCATTGCCGCAATCACCTTGTCGCCCACCACAAAGCAGCGGATATCCGCACCGCCGGCTTCCTTGATGTATTCCTGCACCATGATGTTCTGTTTGAGGCCCATGAACGCCTCGATCACTGACTCTGCCGCGGTTGCGGTTTCGCACAGCACCACGCCAATGCCCTGGGTGCCTTCCAGCACCTTGATCACCAGCGGCGCGCCGTTGACCATGTCGATCAGGTCGGGGATGTCATCGGGGGAGTGCGCAAAGCCGGTCACCGGCAGGCCGATACCGCGCCGCGACAGCAGCTGCAGCGAACGTAGCTTGTCTCGCGAGCGCGCAATGGCTACCGATTCATTGAGGGGGAATACGCCCATCATTTCAAACTGGCGCAACACCGCGCAGCCATAAAACGTCACCGAGGCACCGATACGCGGGATCACCGCATCGAAGCCTTCCAACGGCTTGCCCCGGTAGTGGATCTGCGGCTTGTGGCTGGCAATGTTCATGTAGGCACGCAACGTGTCGATCACCACCATTTCGTGGCCACGTTCGGTGCCGGCCTCGACCAGGCGGCGGGTGGAATACAGACGCGGGTTTCGCGACAGCACAGCAATCTTCATGCAGCACCTGGGGCAGAAATAGTAGAGACCGGGAACACCGGCTTGTCTTGAACGTACTTGACGCCGGGACTGACCACCAAATGGCCGTCAATCAGCGCCTTGGAGCCCAGCAACAGGCGATAACGCATGGCCTTGCGGCAGGCGAGGGTGAATTCCACCCGCCATACCCGATCACCCAGCGCCAGGGTGGTGCTGATCACGTAGCGCACCTGCGCATGGCCGTTGGAGCTCTTGATGGTCTTCATCGTCACCACCGGCGCCTCGCAGCGCCGGTGACGCAGTTGCACCACGCTGCCCAGGTGCGCGGTAAAGCGCACCCACTTCTCACCGTCGCGCTCAAATGGCTCGATATCGGTGGCGTGCAGGCTCGAGGTGCTGGCACCGGTGTCGATCTTTGCGCGCAGGCCCGCCACTCCCAAGTCGGGAAGTGCCACCCACTCACGCAGACCCACAACGGTCAAATGGTCAAATGTCTTCAATATGGGTAACCGATCAGTTCGCCCAGGCGTGAGGTGGAACCTCGGCCAAGGCTTTGAATGCAGGCTTGGCGAACCAGTAGCCTTGCATCAGAAATATTCCGCAGTCGGACAGGAAGTCACGCTCGCCGGCACTTTCGATGCCTTCGGCAATGACAGTAACGCCCAACTGCTCACAGATTGTGACAATCCCCTGGACGATTACCTGGCGGACACGATCCTGGTCGACATCGCGAATCAGCGCCATGTCGAGTTTGATCAGGTCAGGTTGGAAATCGGCCAGCAGATTCAGCCCCGAATAGCCCGCGCCGAAATCGTCGATGGCGGTCTTGAAGCCGAATTCGCGGTATTCACGCAGAATATTGGTCAAATGGCGATAGTTATCTACGTGCTCGCTTTCCAGCGTTTCAAAAATCAGCTGGTTCAGCGGAAAATTATGCGCACGGGCCGCCTCCAAGGTGCTGCGAATGCACAGCTCCGGCCGGTACACGGCATTGGGCATAAAGTTGATCGAAAGATGGGTTTGCATCCCCAAGGCAGCGGCGCCGGCAATCGCCTTGGTACGGCAACGCTGGTCAAAGCGGTAGCGGTTGCTTTCGTTGACCTGCTCCAGCACCGATAACGCCCCTTCGCCATTGATGCCTCGCACTAAGGCTTCGTGGGCGAAGATCGAATGATCCCTAAGGTCTACGATAGGCTGATAGGCGAACGCAAAATCGAAACCCAGGGGTTCGCTTTGCTGGCAACCCACGCAACGCTGGTCGGGCGAGGTGAGTGAGGCAGGGAAGTCGGTCACAGCGTATCCTCGCGAAAACAGGGTGGTGCCTGGCGTATCTTAGGTGAGCGTTGGGGTTTCTGCGTCGAAGGTCTTCAACGTTAAAGTTGCGACATTTTTCAGAGCGAGGAATTCAAGTGGCTCAAAAGCAGGAAGAGGAAGAAAAAGTCCGTTTGGACAAGTGGCTGTGGGCCGCGCGTTTCTTTAAAACCCGTGCCCTGGCCAAGGCCGCCATTGAGAGCGGTAAAGTGCACCATCGTGGGGAGCGCTGCAAGCCGGGCAAGGAACCGCGCGTCGGTGATGAGCTGCAGATTCGTGTGGGGTTTGATGAAAAGACCGTCGTGGTGCAGGCCCTGTCCGTTGTGCGTCGCGGTGCACCCCAAGCGCAGGCGCTGTACACCGAAACCGAAGCCAGCATCGCCAAGCGCGAAAACGCGGCGGCCATGCGTAAGGCGGGGGCTACCGGCATGACCACCGATGGCAAACCGAGCAAGAAGCAGCGTCGCGATTTGTTCAAATTTCGCGGCAGTGGCAATGATGATTGATTGTGCAAATCTCCAGCAAACAAGGAGATCAACTGTGGGGGCCGGCAACCCAGCTCCCACATGAATAGGCGGTGTTACGCGGCAGTGCCACGCAACCCAGCTCCCACATGAATAGGCGGTGTTACGCGGCAGTGCGCATGACGCTCAATCGCCCGATTACCGGCAACTTGCCCAGCAACCCAAACAACGGTGCCGTCACCCGCAACAATGCGCCCGACACCTTCGCCGCAAACGGCGTGTAGTAACCCCACCCCAGCGCCAACAACGCCAGCAACACGCCGCCGATGTAATCGTCCTGCCCCCAATGCGTACCCGCCACCAGTCGCGGCATCATGAACAGCAGCGCCAGGCCCCAGATCACCAGCACTTGGCCGATGCGCTTGGCAAATACCGTCATGAACATGCCCCAGATCAACAGTACCGACGCATGATCGCCAGGGAAACTCTGACCCGAACGGTCCTTCAGCTCCCAGGTTTTCTCCAGCCCTGGGAAATAGTCGCTCATGTGAGTCGCGCCACTGATCATCATCGACGGGCTGCTGTGTTGCCAGCCCATTTGCGTGGCAAGCTTGGAGAACAGCATGCGGATAAACAGCAACAGCAGCAGAATGCCAAGGAAACCAAAGAACGCCTGGCGTACCTGAACCGCCTTGAACACCCAATCACCGCGAATCAGCAGCGCCAGTAAAATCACTCCGACCACGGCATCAAACGGCCGCAAGCTGGCCACTGCCCACACATGCAGCCAGGTCGAATTGCTCGCCAGTGGGTCATTGAGCAGGTGAAACAGCCATTCGTCGAAAATCACACACAGCATCTGGCCAGTGGGCCACAGCCAAAAACACAGCAGCCCGATAGCGAGTAGATTGCATAGAGCCCATCGCCGGAGGTTCCACTTGGCTTGGAACAAACCCGGATTGTTCATAAACTGTCCCTTCAAGCCGCACCAATATGGTGCTAAAGCGTTTAATTTTATAAACCTTGTAATCATTTTGTCATCAATTCAGATACCCAGACCTATGACTGATCTACCGGATACCGACTTCACCCAACGCTTCATCTTCGACGAGAACGACGCCCGCGGCGAACTGGTCTCGCTGGAGCGCAGCTATGCCGAAGTCCTCGCCAAGCATCCCTATCCGGAGCCGGTCGCGCAGCTGCTCGGTGAACTGATGGCGGCGGCGTCGTTGCTGGTGGGCACCATGAAGTTCGACGGTTTGCTGATTTTGCAGGCGCGTTCCGAAGGCCCGGTACCGATGCTGATGATCGAGTGCTCCAGCGAGCGCGAAATCCGTGGCCTGGCCCGTTACGACGCCGACTTGATTGCGCCGGACGCGACCCTTGGCGACCTGATGGCCAACGGCGTGCTGGCGATCACCGTCGACCCGACGGAAGGCCAGCGTTACCAGGGCATCGTCGACCTCGACGGCGAAACCCTGTCGGACTGCTTCACCAACTATTTCGTGATGTCCCAGCAAGTCGGCACCAAGTTCTGGCTCAATGCCGACGGCAAGCGCGCCCGTGGCCTGCTGCTGCAACAACTGCCGGCCGACCGCATCAAGGATGACGACGAGCGCACCGACAGCTGGCGCAAACTGACCGCCCTGGCCGGCACCCTGACCGCCGAAGAGCTGCTGGGCCTGGACAACGAAACCATCCTGCATCGCCTGTACCACGAGGAGGCCGTGCGCCTGTTCGACGCACAGGGCCTGCGCTTCCGTTGCAGCTGCTCGCGCGAGCGTTCGGCGAATGCCTTGGTCAGCCTGGGCCTGGAAGATGCACAAAATCTGGTGGTGGAGCACGGCGGCAATATCGAGATCGACTGCCAGTTCTGCAACCAGCGTTACCTGTTCGATGCCGCCGATGTCGCCCAATTATTCGCCGGTGCAGGCATTGACACCCCTTCCGATACCCGCCACTAAAACGTTTAAGCACAGGTAAATCACCTGACAAACGCCGGATTAGCGCAGTTCTGACGGGAGGGCCCTACTCTTTTTGGGCTTTTCTGGCATAATCCGGCCCACTTTTTTCGCGGTAGTAGTGCGCAACTTTCTACTACAAAACGTTTGGAGCACTCGGCCATAGGCCGACGGGGAACCTCATGACGCAAGCCAATAACGCCGTATACACCGATCTGAGTGTTGACGATCTGGTCAAAGAAGCCCTGCAGCGCGGTGAAGGCGTGCTTGCCGATACTGGCGCGCTGGTCGTAGAAACCGGTCACCGTACCGGCCGTTCTCCGGTCGATCGTTTCATCGTTGAAGAGCCTTCTACCCAAGACGCAATCGCCTGGGGCCCGATCAACCGCAAGTTCCCGGCCGACAAGTTCGATGCCCTGTGGAACCGCGTAGAAGCATTCAATAACGCGCAAGAGCATTTCGTTTCCCACGTTCACGTAGGGGCTGCGCAAGACCACTACCTGGCCGTGAAAATGACCACCCAGACTGCCTGGCAGAACCTGTTCGGTCGTTGCCTGTTCATCAACCCGGCCCAGTACAACCCAGCCGGCCGTGACGAGTGGCAAGTGCTTAACGTGACCAACTTCGAGTGCGTGCCAGAGCGTGACGGCACTAACTCCGACGGTTGCGTGATCCTCAACTTCGCACAGAAAAAAGTCCTGATCGCCGGCATGCGTTACGCCGGTGAAATGAAAAAAGCCATGTTCTCGGTGCAGAACTTCCTGCTGCCGGCCGCTGACGTGCTGCCAATGCACTGCGCCGCCAACATCGGCGAAGCAGGCGACGTGACCCTGTTCTTCGGCCTGTCGGGCACCGGTAAAACTACCCTGTCCGCCGACGAAAGCCGTTACCTGATCGGTGACGACGAACACGGCTGGGGCGAAGGCGTGGTGTTCAACATCGAAGGCGGTTGCTATGCCAAGTGCATCGACCTCTCCGAGAAGAACGAGCCGGTTATCTGGAAAGCCATCAAGCACGGCACCGTGCTCGAAAACGTGGTAATCGACGATGCCAAGCACGCCGACTACACCAATGTCAGCCTGACCCAGAACAGCCGTGCCGCCTACCCGCTGGAGCACGTTGCCAAGCGCTCCGAGCAAAACCTCGGCGGCGAGCCAAACGCTGTGATCTTCCTGACCTGCGACCTGACCGGCGTACTGCCGCCCGTGTCGATCCTCAGCGAAGAACAAGCGGCCTACCACTTCCTGTCCGGCTACACCGCGCTGGTGGGCTCGACCGAAATGGGTTCGGGCAGCGGCATCAAGTCGACCTTCTCCACCTGCTTCGGCGCGCCATTCTTCCCACGCCCGGCCGGTGAATACGCAGAACTGCTGATCAAGCGCGTGCGCGGCTTCGGCTCCAAGGTCTACCTGGTCAACACCGGCTGGACCGGCGGCGGCTACGGCGTCGGCAAACGCTTCAACATCCCGACCACTCGCGGCGTCATCGCAGCGATCCAGAGCGGCGCGTTGATCGGTGCGCAAACCGAACACCTCGACACCATCAACCTCGACGTGCCATTGGCTGTGCCAGGCGTTGAGACTGGCCTGTTGAACCCACGTAACACCTGGGCCGACAAGGCTGCTTACGACGAAGCGGCGAAAGCGCTGGCGGCTCTGTTCGTCGAGAACTTCAAGAAGTTTGAAGTGAGCGATGCGATCAAGGCGGCTGGGCCTAAGTTGTAAGGTTCGGTTGTTGTGAAAAAGCCGCCTCTTGTGGGCGGCTTTTTTGTGATAGTCGGGATTTAGCCATATATCAGACTTTCCGGAAAAAATTTCTTTGCTCCTTGCATCGTATGGACTAATGCTATCGCCATAAGCCCCAACCGATACACAAAGATCTTGTGGTTCTGCGTCATCTATCCAAATACCAATAATTCTTTTGCATGTGTGGCGATCCGCCATCATGCTTTTCTAGACTAAAACAAAGTGGCCCCATAATGCCAGCACTTCTTCATTGGTGGATCTATAGACTTTAGTCATACGAGTGCTTCAACACTTTTCAAGTGTTTGTTCCTAAGCTTGTAAAAAATTCGGCAAACGCTTCAACATCCCGACCACTCGCGGCGTCATCGCAGCGATCCAGAGCGGCGCGTTGATCGGTGCGCAAACCGAACACCTCGACACCATCAACCTCGACGTGCCATTGGCTGTGCCAGGCGTTGAGACTGGCCTGTTGAACCCACGTAACACCTGGGCCGACAAGGCTGCTTACGACGAAGCGGCGAAAGCGCTGGCGGCTCTGTTCGTCGAGAACTTCAAGAAGTTTGAAGTGAGCGATGCGATCAAGGCGGCTGGGCCTAAGTTGTAAGGTTCGGTTGTTGTGAAAAAGCCGCCTCTTGTGGGCGGCTTTTTTGTGCGCGAAGGGTTAGTCGGCGATGTGCAAAACCACTGCACCGACCAGCACTAACACCACCCCCAGCACCTGAACCGCTGACAACCGCTCCTTGAAAAACACAAACCCCAGAATCGCCGCAATCCCACCCGACAACGTACTGATCACCGTCACCACCGAAACCGACCCCGCCATCACGCCCCACGAAAACGCCGAGAAACCACCCAGGTTCATCAAGCTCGCACCGGTCAACGTCGCGCAGTTTTTCAGCGGCGGAATCTTCAGGCCGTCCTTGATCTTCAGCACCATCACCACCAGTACGCACAGGCCCACCAGGTAACCCAGCCACAACATGGTGATCGGCCCCAGTGCGGGCAATGTGTAGCGGCCTTGCAGCCAGAAGCTGGTGCCGTACAGCAAGGCGGCGAGCAGGGCGTAGGCGATGGACAGGCGCGGGTTGTTGTGAGGGACGCCGTTGTCTTTGTGGATGCTGGAGAGGATTACGCCGACGACGCACAGGCCGATGCAGCCGAGTTGGATCAGGCTGATGTGTTCACCGCTGGCCCAGGACAGCAGTGTGGTGACAACGCCGTAGGACGTCACCAGCGGCGCGACGATGGCGGCTTTGCCCAGGGCGAAGGCCTTGGACAGCGCAAGGGCGCCGGAGACGGTGAGCAGCGCAGCCGTGAGGCCCAGGAGCCAGACGCTCAACGGGGCATTCAGGGATTTGAACAGGTAGGCCGGGAAGATGACCAGCAGCAGGGTCATGATCAAAAAACCGAGGGCTTGGCCGAAGTACACGGCGCGTTTAACGCCGACGGCCCGGGCGTTGAGGCCCACGAGGAAATCCGTGCCGCCCCAGAGCAGGGCGGCCAGCAGGCCCATGATTACGTCCATGTACGGTCCTTGATAGGTAGGCAATTCGCCAGGTTAGCGCATATCCAATGTGGGAGCGGGCTTGGGGTACTTGTACGGTCCTTGATAGGTAGGCAATTCGCCAGGTTAGCGCATATCCAATGTGGGAGCGGGCTTGGGGTCAGCTGAGGTTTTCCAGGGTCTGCGTGTCCCAGCTATGGGTCTTGATGGCCAGGTAGAGCATGCCGATGGTCAGCGGCACCTTGTCGCCACGGCCTTTGGCCCGACGCTTGAGGAACACATCGAACGCCGGTGGTTTGAAGTAACGATAAGCGTCGTAGTCGCCCAGGTCGAGGGCAAACGCTTGCTCCATCGCTTCCATCAATTGCTGAGCCTCGGCGCCGTCGCAGCCGAGGTCGAGGTTGATCGAGGTTTCGAGGCGAAGAGTCTTGTGTTTCGGCAGGCCGATTTCTTCGTGCAGCAATTGCAGGAGCTGCTGCATGACGGGGTCTTCGGGGAAGTTGGGGGCCAGGTTCATGGTGGTGGCACGCAGGAGTGGGTGGGTTGGGCCGGGCGACGTTACGCGTCGGTGTTTGTTTCGCTCCAGCATAAAGCCAATGCCAGTGAAGAGGATGATATAGGCGATGGTACTGTTTATAGGCTCGTGTGCAGAAAAAGTCGGCGTGGGCATCGGTGCGAATATCAGTACTAGCCCACTGACTAGCAAGGTGAGCCCAAGGCCTATCCGATACTTGTAGTTTTTTATCAGCCAAAAGGTCAGCAGTCAGTAAGCCCACTGACAAGGTGAGCCCAAGGCCTATCCGATACTTGTAGTTTTTTATCAGCCAAAAGGTCAGCAGTTGCAGAGTGACGATCAAGGCTAACTCTAAATAAAAGATCACGCTGTTTCTGCCGGGACAGTTGAGAGGGCGCTAGTTTCAGTCATGCGCAGGTGAGTTATGTAGGGGGGGAGCAGGTGTTTTAAGTAGTTTGGGAAGGGGACTACGTGATGTGTGACGGTTTCTCACGGCCTTTTCCGGTATTTGCGATTTACCAGTGATTTTTTGGGCAGCAACCATCAAATGAGTGAGCAGGGCACGCCAGCGCCTACAGGTTTT
Organism: Pseudomonas sp. IB20; assembly: GCF_009707325.1. Classification (NCBI taxonomy): domain Bacteria; kingdom Pseudomonadati; phylum Pseudomonadota; class Gammaproteobacteria; order Pseudomonadales; family Pseudomonadaceae; genus Pseudomonas; species Pseudomonas gelidaquae. The sequence goes on from NZ_CP046103.1 coordinate 277,322, forward strand.
AGCTCAGTGGCTGGCTTGGTTGTGGTTGCTTATCGACCGCCGGTTGCAGCTTTACGTGCTGCGCTGCTTCCAGCAGGTCACAGCGGCTCCTTGTCGTCGCCGAAACGCGCAAGGGCAATGCGGGCAAGGCGGCACGTTGCAGGGAAAACAGGAGTGTGTTGGGCATTCACGACTCCTTGTCGGGGCTTGCGATCAAGCGTGCTACTGTCTGCGTTTTTGCGCAGGCTTGCTGGTTTTCTCTGTATCAGTTTGTAGCGTTTATTCCCGACCTTTTCCTGATCGCTGGACTATGTTTTTGACTCCTTCAGCGGTCAATGGAGTGACAGCTTATGCACAACACCCTCCAACAGGTCTTTGGTTATCCACAGTTTCGTTTGGGCCAGGAAGCAGCGGTCAGCGCGGTGCTGGCCGGTCGCTCTGCGGCGGCGATTTTCCCCACCGGTTCGGGCAAGTCTCTTTGCTATCAACTGTCGGCGGTATTGCTGCCGCACCTGACGCTGGTGGTGTCGCCGCTGTTGGCGTTGATGCAGGACCAGCTGGGTTTCCTGCAGCGACACGGCATTTGCGCGGGCAGTATCGACTCGGCGCAGAGCCGCGAAGACGCCAATGGCGTAATGGCGCGTGCGCGTTCGGGCGAGCTGAAAATCCTGATGATTTCCGTGGAGCGCTTGAAGAACGAGCGCTTCCGTAATTTTCTGCAAAGCGTGCAGATTTCGCTGCTGGTGGTGGACGAGGCGCACTGTATTTCGGAGTGGGGCCACAACTTCCGCCCGGACTATTTGAAGCTGCCGGACTACCAGCGCCAGTTCAATATCCCACAAGCTTTGCTGCTGACGGCTACGGCCACGCCCAAGGTGATTGCCGACATGCAGGCGAAGTTCGCCATTGCGCCGGACGATGTCATCACCACGGGCTTCTACCGGCCCAACCTCAACTTGCTGGTGGAACCGGTGAGCGGTCACGACAAGCGTCGGCGCTTGGTCGAATGGATGAGCGAACGCGCCAATCAGCCGAGCATTGTTTACGTCACCTTGCAGAAAACCGCCGAGCAGATAGCCGATCACCTGAACCGCAACGGTATTCAGGCCGAGGCCTATCACGCGGGTTTGCCCCACGATAAGCGCGAGGGCATCCAGCAGCGCTTTATGGGCGGGCGCTCCAATTGCATCGTTGCCACCATCGCGTTCGGCATGGGGATCGATAAAAGTGATATCCGCAATGTGGTGCACTTCGATTTGCCCAAATCCATCGAGAACTACAGCCAGGAAATCGGCCGTGCAGGGCGTGATGGGCAGCCGTCCGAGTGCCTGGTATTGGCCAACCGTGACAGCCTCAACGTGCTGGAAAACTTTGTGTACGGCGACACGCCGGAGCAGCAGGGCATTCGTCGTGTGCTGGAGGAGTTGCAGGCGGCGCGGGGCGAGGGGCAGTGGGAGTTCTTACTGAGGTCGCTGTCGGACCACAGCAACATCCGCGAACTGCCGCTCAAGACCCTGTTGGTGCAGTTGGAGCTTAAGGGCGTGATCGCGCCGCGCTACGCGTTTTATGCCGAATACCGCTTCAAATACCTGATTGAGCCCGAGGCCTTGCTGGCGCGTTTTTCCGGTGAGCGGCAGCAGTTTGTCGCGGCGATTGTTCAGGTGTGCAGCCGCGCCAGGACCTGGGCGACCGTGGATTTCGACGCGCTTTATCAACAGCACAATGCTGAACGCAGCCGTGTGGTGAAGGCGCTGGATTACTTCCAGGAACAGGGCCTGATCGAGCTGGAAAGCAAGCAAATGACCGAGGTCTACAGCTTACTGAATACCGATTTCGATCCGCAGGTATTGAGCGAGGAGTTATACACAGGCTTCAAGCAACACGAGGTGACGGAAGTGGCGCGGATACACGCCATGCTTGACCTGTTCGCTACCGAGCATTGCCTGGGGCAGCGTTTGGCTCAGTACTTTGGCGATGAAAACGCGCCGCTGCGGTGCGGGCATTGTTCGGTGTGCCACGGCCACGTTGCGCATTTGCCGGCGCCGCCAAGCCTGCCGCCGCTTGTGGATAAAAACTTCATGGGGCTGTGCGGTGATTTTATCCACAGGCATCATGAGCACACCGGGAGTTTGCCTGGCGCGGAGCGACTGGCGCGCTTCCTCGGTGGTATCAGCGTGCCGTTGTTTACCAAGCTCAAAGCGCGGGGGATTCCGGGTTTTGCGGCGCTGGAGGACTATCCCTACGCCGAAGTGCGCGAGTGGGCCGAAGCCCATTTGAATGATCTGTAAGCCCACTTTCACGAGACTTGTCCATGCCTGACTCAATGCCTTTGCGCGCCGACTACCGTCACTTCCAGCCGATCATTACGCGTTGGCACGACAACGATGTGTACGGCCATGTGAATAACGTTACTTACTACAGCTTTTTCGACACGGCGGTGAATACCTACCTGATTGAAGAGGGCGGGTTGGATATTCATGACGGTGAAGTGGTGGGATTTGTGGTGAGTTCGGCGTGTGATTATTTCGCCTCGATCGCGTTTCCCGACCGCCTGGAAATTGGCCTGCGGGTCGGCAAGTTGGGTAACAGCTCGGTGCAGTATGAGTTGGCGGTGTTCAAGTCAGGCGAAGAGGACGCCTGCGCGGCTGGGCGCTTTGTGCATGTGTTTGTGGATCGGGCGACGAACCAGCCGGTGACGATTCCGGGGGCGTTGCGCGAGGCGTTGCAGCGGTTGGTGGTGTGACTCGCCATTTTGATCAGCGAAGATCAACTGTGGGAGCTGGCTTGCCAGCGATAGCGATGTGTCAGGTTCAAATGTGTTTCCTGACAGTACGCCATCGCGGGCAAGCCCGGCTCCCACAGGGATTTGCCTTGTGCTTTAGACCGTTGGCTTACCGATGATTACGGTAGTGATGCTTGTTCTTGCGATGCCCATAGGCATGACCACGGCCACGATGATCATCGCGGTCATAACGACGGTTATCCCGCCCACGATAACGGCGGTCGTCGTCATCGCTCTTGTTGCCCATGTAGTTGCCCAGCGCACCACCTGCGCCACCGCCGGCGGCTGCGCCGATCAGGCTGCCGGTGTTGCCGCCCATGCTGCGGCCTACCACGTTGCCGCCTGCCGCGCCCAGTGCGCCGCCGATAGCGGCTTCGCCACGGCTGCGCTTGTCGGCGCCGACCGCACTACCGCCCGCGCCGCCCAAGGCTGCGCCGATGGCCGAACCGGTGTTACCGCCTATCTGCTGGCCGACAACCGAACCTAGAACCCCGCCCAATGCGCCGCCCACACCGGCTTCGGTGGTGCCACCGGCCATGGCTGCGCCACTGACCAGGCCAAGGGACAACAAGAGAATCGAGGAGAACTTCATAGGGAGACCTCAAGAGGATGACGGCGCGATCCTGAGGTTGTATCGAGGCGCTGACAATCGAAAACCGACCGGTGGTATGGGTTGTATACAATTTGCTAAGTTACTGTTTTGTATGAGGAACTTAAGTCGTTTTTGCGAGTCTTTAGCTACTTGGGAAAGGCCGCTTTTATGCAAAAGCGGCCTTTTTTGTGCCTGCGGAATTAGTAGTCGTTAACGCTTTATTGTGGCGGCCGGGCTTGTTGAATCGTCGCACCGCCCGCCCAGCCGAATGCGCCATGATCAGGCCCGTCGCGCTCGCCGCTTCCAAACGAATCGCCACAAACTTAGACGTCGGCGTATGGCTGCCATCCCCAGTGCTTTCCAGCGGCACCAGTGGGTTCACTTCCGGGTAATAAGCCGCTGCCTGCCCCGCCGGAATATCAAACGCCAGCAAGGTGAAGCCTTTCACACGGCGTTCACGACCATCTTCCCACAGCGAAACGATGTCAGCCTTCTGCCCCGGTTTGAAGCCCAGGCGGATGATGTCGGCTTCGTTGACGAAGAGCACGTCACGCTGGCCTTTCACGCCACGGTAGCGGTCGTCCAGGCCATAAATGGTGGTGTTGTACTGATCGTGGGAGCGCATCGATTGCATGATCAGGTCCGGCACCCGGCCTGTGGCGTGGGTGCGTTCGTGGATCAGGTCTTTGGGCAGCACGTTCGGGCGGAAGTTGGCGCGGCCCGAAGGCGTGTTCCAACGGCGTGCACCGGCGGAGTTACCCAGGTAAAAACCGCCCGGGTGTTTGAGGCGTTCGTTGAAATCCTTGAAGCCTGGGATGGTGTCGGCGATCAGGTCGCGGATGCGCCCGTAGTCAGCCACCAGCCAGTTCCAGTCCACCGGTTTGCTGCCCAGGGTCGCGGCGGCAATACCGGCGAGGATGGCAGGCTCGGATTTCATCAGCTTCGACAGCGGCTGCAACTGGCCATTGGAATCGTGAACCATGCTGAACGAGTCTTCCACCGTCACCGCTTGCGGGCCTTCGGCCTGGATATCGATGTCGGTGCGGCCTAGGCACGGCAGGATCAGCGCGTCTTTGCCGTGCATCAGGTGGCTGCGGTTGAGCTTGGTGCTGATCTGCACGGTCAGGTCGCAGCTGCGCAGGGCTTCGAAAGTGCGCGGGCTGTCTGGCGTAGCTTGGGCGAAGTTGCCGCCCAGGCCGATAAACACCTTGGAGCGGCCTTCGAGCATCGCGTGGATCGCTTCGACCACGTTATGGCCATTGTGGCGCGGCACCTGGAACTGGAAGCGACGTTCCAGTGAGTCGAGGAACGCCACCGGTGGACGTTCGTTGATGCCCATGGTGCGGTCGCCCTGCACGTTACTGTGGCCACGCACCGGGCACAGGCCTGCGCCTGGGCGGCCGATGTTGCCGCGCAGCAGCATCAGGTTGGCGATTTCCTGGATGGTCGGCACCGAATGGCGGTGCTGGGTGATGCCCATCGCCCAGCACATGATCACGTTTTTGCCTTTGGCATACATGCGCGCCGCTTGCTCGATCTCAACCAAGGTCAGGCCGGACTGCTCGACGATTTCATCCCACGAGGTGTCGTCGATCTGGCCGAGGTACTCGAGCACGTTGGTGGTGTGCTCGTTGAGGAAGTCGTGGTCGAACACCGCTTCTTTGCCTTCGGCCTGGGCCTGGCGCTCCCACAGCAGCAGGAACTTAGCCATGCCACGCAAGATGGCCATGTCGCCACCCAGCGCCGGGCGGAAGTACGCGGTGTTGGTTGGTTTGTCGCCGTTGGTGAGCATTTCCAGCGGGTGTTGCGGGTGCTGGAAGCGTTCCAGCCCGCGCTCTTTCAGCGGGTTGACGCACACCACCTGGGCGCCGCGTTTAACTGCTTCACGCAGCGGTTCGAGCATGCGCGGGTGGTTGGTGCCGGGGTTCTGGCCCCACACGAAAATCGCATCGGCGTGTTCGAAGTCATCAAAGGTCACGGTGCCTTTGCCCACGCCCACGCTTTGCGCCAGGGCCACACCGCTGGCTTCGTGGCACATGTTCGAGCAGTCCGGGAAGTTGTTGGTGCCGTAGGCGCGCACAAACAGCTGATACAGGTACGCCGCTTCGTTGCTGGCCCGGCCCGAGGTGTAGAACTCGGCCATGTCCGGGCTTGGCAAGGCGTTGAGGTGCTTGCCGACCAGATCGAACGCCGCTTCCCAACTGATAGCCTTGTAGCGGTCAGTTTCGGCGTCATAGCGCATCGGTTCGGTCAGGCGGCCTTGGTATTCCAGCCAATAGTCGCTTTGCTCCAGCAGCGCGGTGACGCTGTGCTTGGCAAAAAATGCAGCATCCACACGGCGTTTGGTGGCTTCCCAGTTAACTGCCTTAGCGCCGTTTTCGCAGAACTTGACCATGCCGCTTTCCGGCGAATCGCCCCACGCGCAGCCCGGGCAGTCGAAGCCGCCGTTCTGGTTGGTCTTGAGCATCATGCGCAGGTTTTTCATCGCGTTGTCGCTGGTCAGCCAGGCCTGCGCCACACTGATCAGCGCGCCCCAGCCGCCGGCCGCGCCTTTGTAGGGCTTGTAGCGCGGGGTCGGGGTTTGGTCGGCTTGGTGATGCATGCTCATGGCTGGTTCTCCATCGCGGGGCTGTAGACCCGCGGCGCACTTTTCTGCGGCAGGTGGATGAGGTTGAGGTTGTGCCGGCGCGCCCATTGCAGGGCCAGGCCGGTGGGCGACGACAGGCTGACCAAGGTCTGGATGCCCGCGCGCAAGACTTTCTGGATCAATTCGAGGCTGCAGCGACTGGTAACAATCGCCAGGCCGCCGTCGGTCGGAATTTTTTGGCGGATCAGGGCGCCGATCAGTTTATCCAGGGCGTTATGCCGGCCGATGTCTTCGCGGCCCATGAGCAATTCGCCCTGGTTATTCATAAACACCGCCGCATGCACCGCGCCGCTGTACTGGCCCAAGGGCTGGAACGCGCTGATGCGTTGGCGCAGGCCGTCGAGCCATTCGGCGGGTGGCAAGGGCGCACCGGGCAGCACTTGAAGGTCGGGCAAGGCTTGCTCTACCGCCTCCACACCGCACAAACCGCAGCCGCTGGTGCCGGCCAATTGGCGGCGCTGCTGCTTGAGGTTCCAAAAGGCCCGGCTGGAAATCTGCACTTGGGCGTATTGGGCTGAGCCCGAACCGCTGAGTTTCAGATCATATATGTCGCTAACGTCGGCGATAATGCCGCTTCCGATGCTGAAGCCGACGATGAAGTCTTCCAGGTCCGTCGGCGTCACCAGCATGACGGCCTGGCTGATATCGTTATAAGCAATCGCCAACGCCACTTCTTCCGCCAACGCAGTGCTGGCGACTTCTGTGTGTTCGAGGTTGCAAAACTGGTAGCTCTGGCTGGCGGCGGGCGCGGGCGTTTCGAGGGCGGGCGCCGCGCAGACTGGGCGCTTGGCGTTCATGGGGCAGTACCACCGGCGGATTGATCAGTGTTCAGACTAGGCGCGACAAAGCGTCGCGTCTAATTGCCAGTACTGATCTACCGATAGATGACGTCGATCAAGGCTCTTGCTGCGATTTCTGAAACAGCGCAAAACAAGCTTCTGCCAATGCCGAACGCGGCGCGCTGCGACGCATGATCAGCCCAAGGCGGGCTAGGGTGTGAGCGTCCTCAATAGGTTGCAGACGCAGGTGCTCGGTCAGCGCATCAAGGCCGCCGTCCAGTGGCATCACGGCGCAACACAGGCCGCCGTGCACGGCCTGTAACAATTGGTGCACCGCATCGGTTTGCAACAAAGGCTGCGGGTTGAGCCCACGGCTGTGGAAGTTGTGGTCGATGGATTGGCGAAAGTGCATGCCGCTGGTGAGCATGCCCAATGGCAATTCGATCAGCGCCTCCCAGCTCAACGGCTTGTCGCCGAAGCTGAAAAAACGCTGGTCGTAGAGCAGGCCCATGCGGGTTTCGCCCAGGGCCAGCGAGTCGAAGCGCTCATTGTCCAGGCGTTCCAGGTAGGACACGCCCAAGTCCAGGCGATTGCTCGCCAGTTGTTCGAGGATTTGCTCGGAGCTTAATGCCGACAGCTCAAAGCGCAGGCTCGGATGCTCTTTATGCAGTTGCTGCATCAGCGTCAAGGGGTCGAAGCTCGACAGTGGCACCACGCCCAGGCGCAACGTACCGACCAAATTGCCGCGACACGCCGCTGCTTCGGCCTGCAAGCCGTCATACGCCGCCAGCACGGTGCGGGCCCATGCCAATACGCGTTCGCCCGGCGCGGTAAAGCCTTCGAAGCGCTGGCCGCGATTGACCAGCGGCAAATCCAACTCTTCTTCGAGGTTGCGCAGGCGCATCGACAGGGTCGGCTGGGTGATGTGGCAGCGCGCTGCCGCCTGGCCGAAGTGCCGGGTCTCGTCGAGGGCGATGAGGAATTTCAGCTGTTTGATGTCCATCTTCGCTCCGGGCTTATTCCAATGGCGGGGGATTCTAGCGCGTTTGGGTCTTTGGTCGGCCTGGAACCCAAGCCTGTAGGACTGGTCTAGTCTTGGGCATCTGGAACTTAAACCCCAAGGAGAGCGCACCATGAGTATTTTTAGCTTTGTTAAGGAAGCTGGCGAGAAGCTTATTGACCTGTTGACGCCGGGTAATGCGAACGCAAGTGAGGAGTTGAAGAAGCACATCAGCGATGTTGGGCTTGGAAATCCGAATGTCACCGCAACCGTTGATGGCGACAAAGTCACCGTCAAAGGCGAAGTTGCCACCCAGGAAGAGAAAGAAAAAATCATCCTGGCGGCAGGCAATATTGCCGGTGTTGGCAGTGTAGATGACCAGATCACCGTTTCTGGGCCTGTAGTCGCTGCAGCCACCTTTGTCGTGGTGAAAAAGGGCGACACCCTGAGCGCTATCTCCAAGACTGTTTACGGTGATGCGAATCTGTACAACAAGATCTTCGAAGCCAACAAGCCGCTGTTGTCGCATCCGGACAAAATCTACCCTGGGCAGACGCTGCGTATTCCAGCCAAGTAAGCACTCTCTGTAGAGCGCGCTTGTGTGGGCGTGGTTGAACCGGGGCATCGCGGGCAAGCCAGCGCCCACATTTGATTAAAGTCCGGCAATGAGGTCCCGGTAGTCATCAACTGCCGCAAATTCCGCCGTGTCCTTTGGCCCCTTCTTACTGTCCGGCTCTTTCACCGCCAGCAAATGCCCCACGCCAAAATCCCGGGCACTGCGCAGGATCGGCAGGGTGTCATCAATAAACAGGCTGCGGGCCGGGTTGAAGTGGATGTCGGCTTGCAGGGCTGCCCAGAATTGCGGGTTTTCCTTGGGGAAACCGTAGTCATGGGAGCTGATCAGCCGCTCGAAATACGGCGCCAGTTCAATGCGTTCCAACTTCAATGACAGCGAATCACGATGAGCGTTGGTGATCAGAATCACGCGCTTGCCGGCCTGTTTGATCGCCGCCAGAAACGTGTCCGCGTCCGGGCGCAGGGCGATCAGGTGGGCAGTTTCCAACTTGAGCTCGCGCACCGGAATATTCAGCTCCGTGCTCCAGAAGTCCAGGCAATACCATTGCAACTGTCCGGCGTTACGCTCGAACAGCGGCTGCAATTCCATCTGCGCCATGGCGGGGCTCACCCCGTGCAGCTCGGCGTAGCGCTGGGGCAGGTGCTCCATCCAGAAGTGGTTGTCGAAATGCAGGTCGAGCAAGGTGCCGTCCATGTCCAGCAAGACGGTGTCGATGGCGTGCCAGTTCAAAGCGGGCATGGGGCGTTCTCATGTAAGTAAAGATATCCGACACAGACAATCGGAAAAGCCACGGTATAGTAACCCGATCACGCCAAGGAGCCGCTTATGCGCCAGAAACCCACCGTCCTCGCCCGCGAAATAGTCGCCAGTAGCCGTTTGTTCCGCGTGGAGGAAGTGCAATTGCGCTTTTCCAATGGCGTTGAACGGACCTACGAGCGCCTGGTAGGCCGCGGTGCCGGCTACGGCGCGGTGATGATCGTGGCGATGATTGATGAGGACCACGCGTTGCTGATCGAAGAATACTGCGGCGGCACCGACGAATATGAGTTGTCGTTGCCCAAGGGCCTGATTGAACCCGGCGAAGACGTGCTGGCGGCCGCCGACCGTGAACTCAAGGAAGAGGCCGGCTACGGTGCGCGGCAGTTGGAACACATTACCGAGCTGTCGCTGTCGCCTGGCTACATGAGCCAGAAAATCCAGGTGGTGCTGGCCACCGACCTGTACGAAGAACGCCTGGAAGGCGATGAGCCTGAGCCGATGCGCGTGGAGCGGGTCAACCTGCGCGAGTTGTCGCAACTGGCGCAAAACGAGCAATTCAGCGAAGGCCGCGCCCTGGCTGCGCTGTATCTGGTACGAGATTTGTTGACCCAGCGTGGAGCGTTTAGCGCATGAGCGAACTGTTTTTAGGCCACCCGTTAATCGCCCCTGTGATTGAACTGGCCCGCCAGGCCGGTGAAGTGATCCTGCCGTACTGGCGCGCCGATGTGGCGGTCACCTCCAAGGCTGATGATTCGCCCGTAACGGCAGCGGACCTGGCCGCTCACCACCTGATTCTCGCCGGCCTTACCACGCTCGACCCAAGCATTCCGGTGTTGTCCGAAGAAGACGCGGATATCGACCAAAGTGTACGCGCGGCCTGGCAGCGCTGGTGGCTGGTGGACCCGTTGGATGGCACCAAGGAATTTATCTCGGGCAGCGAAGAGTTCACCGTCAACATTGCCTTGATCGAACAAGGCCGCGTGGTGTTTGGCGTGGTGTCGATGCCTACCAGTGGCCGGTGCTACTTTGGTGGCGCGGGCCTGGGGGCGTGGCGCTCCGATGTGAATGAAGCGCCCAAGCACATTCAAGTTCGTCGGGCCCCTGCAGCGGGCGAGGCTTTTACCGTGGTGGCCAGCCGTCGCCATACCAGCCCGGAGCAGGAGCGCCTGCTCGACGGTTTGAGCGAAGGCTTGGGTGAGCTGAAACTGGCGAATATCGGCAGCTCGCTGAAATTCTGCCTGTTGGCCGAGGGCAGCGCCGATTGCTATCCGCGTTTGGCGCCGACTTCGCAGTGGGACACGGCTGCGGCCCAGGGTGTGTTGGAAGGGGCGGGCGGCGAAGTGTTGGAGTTGAGTGGTAAACCCTTCAGCTATCCGGCGCGGGAATCGTTGCTGAACCCGTTCTTTTTGGCGTTGCCGGCGAAGGCCGCCTGGCGCGAGCGCCTGCTGACCCTGGCCCGTTCTTAAGGCCTCAAAAAATCAAAATGTGGGAGCTGGTTTGCCTGCGATAGCGATCTGACAGTCACCGCTTAAGTGACTGATCTACCGCTATCGCAGGCAAGCCAGCTCCCACATTGGTTTTTGTGTTGTGGCGGTTAGCGGTGCAGGACGTACTGGCCGGTGAAGGTCACCGCCTGCTCCTCACTGCCCTCATTCACAACCCACGTTTCCAGCGTCAACCGCGCCCGGCCATAACGCCTGTACGTCGCCAAAAAGCGCTTCCACACCTTCTCCTCTGGCGCCTGGCACACCACCGTCGCATCCCGCGTGACCGGCAGCGGGTAACTGATCTGCCCTTCCTGAATCACGATATGCCCGTCTTCAATACCTTCTTCACGTAATTGCAGGTGCAGCCAACCCCAGCCCGCCAGCACCGTGCCGCAGTAGAGGCTGCCACCGAACATGGTGCTCTTGTGGTTGATGTTGGCTTGCAAGGGCAGGTGCAGTTGCAGTTGGCCGTGTTGCCAGTCGAGCACCTTGAGGCCCATTTCTCGGGTCAAGGGGATGTCGTGGTGGAGGATGGATTCCAGGTAACGGCTGTTGCGGCTCATGGCGGCCTCTTGGCGGGTGGGCGGGGTCATTCGTCGTCGGCGCTGTGGCTGGCGCTGTCGGCGAAGTTCAGGCCGTGCTTGCGCAGTTTGTCGTGCAGGGTTTTGCGCGGTATGCCCAGGGCTTCGGCGAGGCTGCGCACGGAGCTGTGGGGGCGGGTCAGTTCGGCGGCGATCAGGCTTTTTTCGAACTGCTCGACCTGCTCACTCAAACCACCTGGGGTGGAAGTCAGCACGCCGGCGGCGGGGTTATCCGCTGTGGCGTCCAGTGCCAGCTCCAACCCAAGGGCAAAGCGTTCGGCTGCATTTTGCAGCTCGCGCACGTTGCCCGGCCAACTGTGGCGCAACAGCAGCGCCCGCTGGCCCGGTTGCAGCTCGTGCAAGGGTAGGCCGTGGCGGCTGCTGGCTTCGTCGGCAAAATGTTGGAACAGCATCAAGGCATCTTCACCGCGCTCGCGCAGCGGCGGAATGCGCAGCGGCGCGACGTTGAGGCGGTAATACAAGTCGGCACGGAAGCGGCCTTGATCGGCCGCCTGGCGTAGGTCTTCCTTGGTGGCGGCGATGATGCGGATATCCAGCGGGATCAGCTGATTGCCGCCCAGGCGTTCGACCACACGCTCCTGCAACAGGCGCAGCAGCTTGACCTGCACATCCAGGCTCATGCTTTCGATTTCATCGAGAAACAGCGTGCCGCCATTGGCGAATTCGAATTTGCCGATACGGCGTTTTTGCGCGCCGGTAAACGCGCCCGGCTCATGGCCGAACAGCTCGCTTTCGACCACCGATTCGGCCAGGGCACCGGCGTTGATCGCCACAAACGGCCCGCTGCGCCGGTTCGACAGGTCGTGCAGCGCACGCGCCACCACTTCCTTACCGGCACCGGTTTCGCCGAGGATCAGCACGTCGGCGCGGGTTGCGGCCAGGGCGCCGATCTGCTCGCGCAAGCGCAGCATCTGCGGCGAGTGCCCCACCAGCCGCGTGCTCAATTGCTGGCGGTCACTGAGGGCCAGGCGCAGGCTGCGGTTGTCCAGCACCAGCCGGCGCAGGGCCAGGGCGCGGCGCACGCTGTCGAGCAGCGCGTCGCTGGCGAAGGGTTTTTCCAGGAAGTCGTAAGCGCCGGCGCGCATCGCTTGCACCGCCAGCGGTACGTCGCCGTGGCCGGTGATCAACAGCACCGGCAGCTCCGGGTCCTGGCCGTGCAGTTCGGTGAGCAGCTCCAGGCCGTCCATGCCAGGCATGCGGATGTCACTGACCACCACGCCCGGCCAGTCCCGCGACAAGCGCGCGGTGAGGCCGGTGGCTTCGCCCAGAGTCAGGACGTTCAGCCCGGCCAGGTCCAGGGTCTGGCACAGGGCCTGACGCAGGTGTGGATCGTCGTCGATCAGCACCACCTGAATCTGGTTATCGATACTCATACACTGCGGTCCTCGGACGGTTGCAGACTGACGCCCGGCGAGCCGGCACGCAATTTCAAGGTTAACAGCGCGCCGCCTTCCTTGTGGTTGGCGAACGACAAATCGCCGCCAAAGGCACGCATCAGCGTGTCACAAATCGCCAGCCCCAACCCCAAGCCTTGGGTGCGGGTCTTGGTGGTGTAGAACGGCTCGCTGGCGCGGCCCAGGGCTTCCATGCAAAAGCCTGGGCCATTGTCGCGAATGTACAGGTTGACGCCCTGTTCGGTGGCTTCGGCACTCAGCCAGAGCTTGCGCGGCGGGCCTTTTTCGGTGAGGGCGTCGAGGGCGTTGGCCAGCAAGTTGCCCAGCACCTGGCGCAGACGGGTTTCCCCGGCTTGCACCCACAGGGTCGCCTCCGGCAAATCGCGGATCAGCTCGACTTCCATCGACCGCCGCCGCTTGGCCAGCAACGCCAGCGCATCGTCCAGCGCTGGCTGCAGGGCCACGCTTTCCGGGGCGTGACGGTCGCGCCGGGCGAACGCACGCAAATGCGCGATGATCGAGGCCATGCGCCCGGTCAGTTCGCTGATCAGTTTGAGGTTGCCGCGAGCGTCATTGGTGCGCTCGTGGTCGAGCAGGATCTCGGCGTTTTCCGCATAGCTGCGAATCGCCGCAAGCGGTTGATTGAGTTCGTGGCTGATGCTCGCCGACATGGTTCCCAGCGCCGACAGTTTGCCGGCTTGCACCAGGTCGTCCTGGGCGCGAACCAACTCCTGCTGGGCGTGTTCGCGCTCGAGCACTTCCTGTTTCAGGCGCCGGTTGAGGCCTTCCAGGTCGCTGGTGCGCTCGACCACACGGGCTTCCAGCTCACGGCGCGCCTTGGCTTCAAAGGCGATGCGCTCCAGGTAATGACGACGGCGCTGCATCATCAACCCCAGCAGCAACATCAACACCAGCAACGTCGCACCACCCACAGCGACCACCGTGCGCACCGGGCGGTTGATCAGCGAGCGTGGCGCGAGGATTTCCACATTCCAGCCGGTCTCGGCGATGGCGGTGGATTGGCGCAACCACGCCGTGGAACTGAGTGCCAGCGGCTGCGGGTCGCGGGTTGGGTAGGGCTGGATCGCGATGATTGCCTGGTGCTCTTCGGCGGTCAGTGGCCGCGTGGCGCGGAACCGCCATTGCGGGCGCGAGGTGAGGATCACCACGCCGTTATGGTCGGTGACCAGCAGTTGTTCCGGCGTGTTGCCCCACAGGCTTTCGGTGTGGTCCAGGTCGACCTTGACCACCAGCACGCCAATGATGGTGTCGCCATCGCGCACGGCGGCGGCGAAGAAGTAGCCGCGCTTGGCCGACGTGGTGCCCAGGCCGAAAAACCGCCCCAGGCGCCCGGCCATGGCTTCGCTGAAGTAGGGGCGGAATGAGAAGTTGCGGCCGACAAAGCTGTCCTGTTTATCCCAGTTGGAGGCGGCGAGGGTCTTGCCGGTGGTGTCCATCAGGTACATCACTTCCACCCCGGCCTGGGCGGCGACGTCCTTGAGCAGCAGGTTGGCATTGGCTAGGTTGGTGCTGACGTGGGGCGCATCCAGCACGGTGCGCAGGGCCGGCAAGTCACCGAGGATCTGCGGCAGCACTTCATAGCGGTGCAACGTGCCGAGCAGGTTGGCGACGTACAGGTCGAGGGTCTGGCGGTTTTGCCCGGCGAGTTCGCTGCGGTAATAGCGCTCGGCCAAGTGCTCCAGCGGCCACAGCAGCGGTGCCAGGCACAACGCCAACAAGGCGAGGCTGCGCCAGCGGGGTCTTCGCGGGAGGGGAGGAGTCATGGGAGTCGTGCGCCTGTGGGTACAGGCGCATTATGCCTAGCTGTGGTGCGTGATGCTTTGTTATGCGATCAGGTCTTTTGGCTCGGTGTTGCCAAGCCGTTCGCCTTGATAGCTACCGTCCTGGACTCGGCCGCACCAGTCGGTCATGGGAGTCGTGCGCCTGTGGGTACAGGCGCATTATGCCTAGCTGTGGTGCGTGATGCTTTGTTATGCGATCAGGTCTTTTGGCTCGGTGTTGCCAAGCCGTTCGCCTTGATAGCTACCGTCCTGGACTCGGCCGCACCAGTCGAGGTTATCGAGGTACCACTGCACGGTTTTGCGCAGGCCGGTTTCGAAGGTTTCTTGCGGAACCCAACCCAATTCGCGCTCGATCTTGCTCGCATCGATTGCGTAGCGTTGGTCATGGCCTGGGCGGTCTTTGACGAATGTGATCAGGTCGGTGAATTTATCCACACCGGCCGGGCGTTGTGGCGCTAGCTCTTCCAACAGGCCACAAATGCCGCGCACAACATCGATGTTCTTCTGCTCGTTGTGGCCACCGATGTTGTAGGTCTCGCCTACCACGCCTTCGGTCACGACTTTTAACAGCGCGCGGGCGTGATCTTCGACGAACAGCCAGTCGCGCACCTGCAAACCGTCACCGTAGACCGGCAGTGGCTTGCCCGCGAGGGCGTTGAGGATCACCAGCGGGATCAACTTCTCAGGGAAATGGAACGGCCCGTAGTTGTTCGAGCAGTTAGTCAGCAACACCGGCAGGCCATAAGTGCGCTGCCAGGCGCGAACCAGGTGGTCGGACGCCGCTTTGCTGGCGGAGTACGGCGAGCTGGGCGCGTAGGGCGTGGTTTCAGTGAACAGGTCGTCCACGCCATGCAGGTCGCCGTAGACCTCGTCGGTGGAGATGTGGTGGAAGCGGAACGCGCTCTTGGCTGGCTCTTGCAGCGTTTGCCAATAAGCACGAGTGGCTTCCAGCAGGCTGTAGGTGCCGACGATATTGGTCTGGATAAAATCCGACGGGCCGTCAATGGAACGGTCGACGTGCGACTCGGCGGCCAGGTGCATGATCGCCTGGGGCTCAAAGCGCGCCAGCACGGCGCTGACAGCGGCCTGGTCGATGATATCGGCCTGCACGAACTCATAGCGGCTGTTGGACGCGATGCTGGTCAGCGACTCCAGGTTGCCGGCGTAGGTGAGTTTGTCCAAGTTGAGCACTTCGTGCTCGGTGTTTTGAATCAGGTGGCGAACCAGGGCGGAGCCAATAAAGCCGGCACCGCCGGTGATGAGAATACGCATGTCGAGGGCCTTTTCCTTAGACGGACACTGGGCGAATGAGACATAGCTTGAGTTGTGAATCGGGCCCGTGCAAGCGCGGTATGCGTGAGGGGTTGATTAACGCCCCCGAACAATGGCGATATAGGCGCCTGAAAACGCAGAGGTCGCCACAATGTTACTCGCCACGTTGATCCACCGTGCCAGCTTGCCTTGCCCAGACGTGAGTGCTGATCAAGCTGCGCAGTTGCTCGAGCAACATTACGGCCTGACAGGCACATTGCAGTCGCTGGGCAGCCAACAAGACCTCAATTACCGAATCGACAGCGCCCGTGGCCGGTTTGTTCTGAAAATCTGCCGGGGTGACTACGCGGCGGTTGAGCTGCACGCCCAGCATGCCGCTCTCCATGACCTGCAAGCACACGTACGCGTACCCAAGGTGATCCGCGCACTGACCGGTGAGGAGTTGCTGAGCGTGGCCGTCGACGGGCAAACCGTGCACCTGAGGGTGCTGGACTACATCGACGGCCAGCCCCTGACCCATTTACCTCACCTGGGCCGCGACGTAATCGCAGGCTTCGGTGAACTGTGCGGCCAGGTCAGCCATGCCCTCGCACGGTTCGAACACCCGGGCCTGGACCGCACGTTGCAATGGGACCCGCGCCATGCGCATGCACTGATCAAGCACCTGCTGGCCACCTTGGAAAACCTGCCGCATCGCGACGCTATCGAACGGGTGGGCGAGCACGTAGAGGCGCGCATTCGGCCGTTGGCCGAGCACCTGCCGTGGCAAGCCGTGCACATGGACATTACCGATGACAATGTGGTCTGGCAGTGCGACGCCCAGCGGCACTGGCAGGTTCAGGGCGTGATTGATTTCGGCGACTTGGTGCACACCTGGCGCATTGCCGACTTGTCGGTGACCTGCGCAGCCCTGTTGCACCACGCTGACGGTGACCCGTTTGCCATCCTGCCGGCGATCCAGGCGTGTCGCGCGGTGACACCGTTGCGGCGCCAGGAGCTGCAAGCGCTGTGGCCGTTGATCGTGGCGCGCGCGGCGGTGCTGGTGCTCAGCAGCGAACAGCAGCAACGCCTGGACCCGGATAACACCTACTTACTGAAAAACGCCGAGCACGAGTGGGAAATCTTCCATGTGGCGACCTCGGTGCCGTTTGAGCTGATGGAAGCGGCGGTTCTGGGGTGTGTCGGTGAAGCATTGCCGCCGATGGCCGACCAAGACTTCGCACCTTTGCTGCCGGGCCTGGTGGGGCGTGAATTTGCGCTGATCGACCTGGGCGTACTCAGCCCGCATTTCGAGGCCGGCAATTGGGCGTTGCCCGGCATAGACCGGCGGTTGCTGGATGAAGCGGCGGCAGTGCATGGGTTGGCGGCCAGCCGCTATGGGCAATACCGGCTGTCGCGGACCTGTGCCGACAGTGCCATCGAGCCGCAAACGTTCCCGCTTCACGTGGAATTGCACCTGCCCCATGGCACTGTATTGGACGCGCCGTTTGGCGGGACGCTGCGCCAGGGCGCCGACGGTTTGCTGTGCGTGCATGACGCCCAGTTGAGCCTGCGTTTATGGGGTGTAACCACCGCGTTGAAACCGGGCGCGGTGCTGGTGAAAGGCCAACTCCTCGGTGAGGTCCACGCGCCGCTCACCGTGCAGTTATGCCGCGCCGACCTTGAGCCGCCGTTGTTCTGCACGCCGTCTCAGGCGCAGGCCTGGCAGGCCCTCTGCCCATCGCCCGCCACGCTGCTGGGGCTGGCCTGTGATGCGGAACCCGAGTTGGACGCCGAGGCCTTGCTGGCGCGCCGTGACGCCAGCTTCGCCCGTTCGCAAAAACACTATTACGTCGACCCGCCACGCATCGAGCGCGGCTGGCGCAACCACCTGATCGACATGCAGGGACGTTCCTACCTGGACATGCTCAACAACGTGGCGGTGCTGGGCCATGGCCACCCACGCATGGCGGCGGTGGCGGCGCGGCAATGGTCGCTGCTCAACACCAACTCGCGCTTTCACTACGCAGCAATTGCAGAGTTCTCCGAGCGTTTGCTGGCGTTGGCGCCGGAAGGCATGGACCGGGTCTTCCTGGTCAACAGCGGCACCGAGGCCAATGACCTGGCGATTCGCCTGGCCTGGGCCTACAGCGGCGGGCGCGACATGCTCAGCGTGCTGGAGGCTTACCACGGCTGGTCGGTGGCGTCGGATGCGGTGTCCACCTCGATTGCCGACAACCCGCAGGCACTGAGCAGCCGCCCGGACTGGGTGCACCCGGTGACGGCACCGAATACCTATCGCGGCGAGTTCCGTGGGCAGGATAGTGCGCCTGACTACGTGCGAAGTGTGGAACACAACCTGGCGAAAATCGCCGAGAGCAAACGCCAGTTGGCGGGTTTCATTTGCGAGCCGGTGTACGGCAACGCCGGTGGCATCTCCCTGCCGCCGGGCTATTTGCAGCAGGTGTACGGGTTGGTGCGCGCCCAGGGCGGCGTGTGCATCGCCGATGAAGTGCAGGTGGGTTACGGCCGCATGGGCCATTTCTTCTGGGGCTTTGAGGAGCAGGGCGTGGTGCCGGACATCATCACCATGGCCAAGGGCATGGGCAACGGCCAGCCGCTGGGCGCGGTGATTACCCGGCGCGAAATCGCCGAAGCGCTGGAGGCCGAGGGGTATTTCTTCTCCTCGTCGGGCGGCAGCCCGGTCAGCTGTCGCATTGGCATGGCCGTGCTGGATGTGATGGAGGAAGAAAAGCTGTGGGAAAACGCCCAAGTAGTTGGTGGGCATTTCAAAGCTCGGCTGCAAGCACTGATTGATCGTCACCCGCTGGTGGGGGCGGTTCATGGTTCCGGCTTCTATTTGGGCCTGGAGTTGGTGCGCGACCGCGATACCCTGGAGCCCGCCACAGAAGAAACCGCGCTGCTGTGTGATCGCTTGCGGGAACTGGGGATTTTCATGCAGCCGACCGGCGACTACCTCAACATCTTGAAGATCAAACCGCCAATGGTCACCTCTAAACGCAGTGTGGATTTCTTTGTCGACATGCTGTCGAAGGTGCTGGAGGAGCTACGCTAGATAGCCGATTGTTATCGGCTATTAACCGTCATGTTTGCCAGCTATTATATTCAATCGCTTTTAAGGCCGATTTTTATCCGTTATAAAATCGGCCTTCATCCCATTCGGAGTCCTGAACGCCATGACCACCCTGCACAGCACACCTCGCGCCGATGGCTTCTACATGCCCGCCGAATGGGCGCCACAGACCCAAACGTGGATGATCTGGCCTGAGCGCCCCGACAACTGGCGCCTGGGCGGCAAGCCGGCGCAGGCGGCCCACGCGGCCGTGGCCAAGGCCATTGCGCGGTTCGAGCCGGTGACGGTCGGTGTGTCCGCCGGGCAGTACGAAAACGCGCGTGCGCGTTTGGACGTGCCCAATATCCGTGTGGTGGAAATGTCCAACGACGACGCCTGGGTGCGCGACACCGGCCCAACCTTCGTGATCAACAACAGCGGCGAAGTGCGCGGTGTGAACTGGGATTTCAACGCCTGGGGCGGCTTTGACGGCGGCCTGTACTCGCCGTGGAACCGTGATTCGCAGGTGGGTGGCAAGATCCTCGAGATCGAGCGCGCGCCGCGTTACCGCACTGAGGGTTTTGTGCTGGAAGGCGGTTCGATCCACGTCGACGGCGAAGGCACGCTGATCACCACCGAAGAATGCCTGTTGAACCGCAATCGCAACCCGCACCTGGATCGCGCGGCCATCGAAGCGGTGCTCAGCGCCAACCTGGCTGTGGATAAGATCATCTGGCTGCCGGACGGCCTGGTCAACGACGAAACCGACGGCCATGTGGATAACTTCTGCTGCTACGTACGCCCGGGCGAAGTGCTGCTGGCCTGGACCGATGACCCGCAAGACCCGAACTACGCGCGCTGCCACGCGGCCATGAACGTGCTGCAAAGCAGCACCGACGCCCAGGGACGCGCGTTCACCGTGCATAAAATGCCGATCCCCGGCCCGTTGTACGCCACCGAAGAAGAGTGCGCCGGTGTGGACCCGGTGGATGGCAGCCAGGAACGTAACCCGAGCGTGCGCTTGGCCGGTTCCTACGTGAATTTCCTGATCGTCAACGGCGGCATCATCGCGCCGAGCTTCGACGACCCTATGGACCGCCAGGCCAAGGAAATCCTGCAGAACCTGTTCCCGCAGCACGAAGTAGTGATGGTGCCGGGCCGCGAACTGTTACTGGGCGGCGGCAATATCCACTGCCTGACCCAACAACAGCCGGCGCCGCACAAAAACTGAGTGCAGTTGTAACAGCGCTTGAGCGAAACCCCGGCGCTACCTGTTTATAGCGCTCACAGCAAGCCCGCGGCCCAGCAAGGCCGCGGGCTTTTTTGTGTTCGAATGTCTATAAACACAGGACATTGGCATAGCTCTTGTATCGGTGTTGGCACAGTAACCCAAGGTCGTGACTGCACAGTTCTGTCATAAACCTTGAGTAAGTTAGCCGCTCAAGCAGTAGGAGAGAGCGCTGAAATGAATGCCGATATCAACCTGATCCACACGCGCCCATTCCACCCCACGCGGGTCAACGGTGAAGCGATCCAGGCGCTGGCGCTTTGGTTGAAGGCAAACGGCTCGCGACAGGCAAGGCAACAGCCTGACTTGCGCAGCGTGATGAGTGAACGTTACCCGGTGGGGTTGTTCAGTGAGGATGAAGTGCATGCGTTGTGTGAGTTGATGCAAAACTGAAAAAGCACCACGATCAATTGTGGGAGCGGCGGTGCGACGATTCGACTTCCGGAAGCCGCTTTCAACAACAAGCCCGCTCCTCACCACAAGCTTGCTCCCACATTAGAGCGTGATCGGCGTTAGAAACTGTAGGTGCCTGTGACCACCAAGCTACGCGGCTCACCCGGCTGGATCTGCGCCGCGCTCGTCGCCGAGGCGTAGTAGTTTTTGTCAGCGATATTGTTCAGCGCCGCGCGCACGTCCCATTCCTTCTGGCGGAACCCCGCCAACGCATCCCAGCGACCATAACCCGGCAACACCACAGTGTTGAGGCTGTCGGCATAACGGTCGCCTACCAAGGTCAAACCAGTTTCTGCATACCAACCCATTTCCGGTTTCCAGGTGATAAACAGGCTGGCATTACGCTTGGCCACATCGCTGACACGCTTGCCTGCAAAGCCGTTGTTGTCTTTCTCGACCTTGGCGTCCTGCA
This sequence comes from Pseudomonas sp. IB20, assembly GCF_009707325.1. Classification (NCBI taxonomy): domain Bacteria; kingdom Pseudomonadati; phylum Pseudomonadota; class Gammaproteobacteria; order Pseudomonadales; family Pseudomonadaceae; genus Pseudomonas; species Pseudomonas gelidaquae. The sequence continues at coordinate 298,199 of NZ_CP046103.1, forward strand.
GGCCGACGCCACCGCGCACATACCAGTTATCCACAATCTTGCCGGTGGCGGTCAGCTCCACGCCGCGTGAGCGTTGCAGGCCGCTGAGCAGGGTGATGGTGCGGTCCAGCGGGTCGCTGGTGCGGCGGTTGTAGAGTTCAAGCTCGTACACGGCGAGGGTGGTGCTCAGGCGGTCGTCGAGCCAGTCGCTTTTTACGCCGATTTCCTTTTGCTTGGTCAGCTCGGGGCTCAGGTCGTTGACGCTGCCGGCGGCATTCGGCGTGATGCCAATCAGGCCACCGCCTGCCGGGGAGAAGGTCTTGCTCCACGAGGCATAAAACGAGTGCTGTTCCAGCGGCGTCCACACCAAGCCTACGCGCGGGCTGGTGCTGCGGCTGTCGACGTCTTGCTGGGTGTTGAGCACCTTGCTGGTGGTGTCCACTTCAAAGTGGTCGTAACGCAGGCCTGCCAGCAGTTGCCATTGATCGTTGAGGCGCAGTTGGTCCTGCACGTACACGGCACGGCTTTCGACTTCGGTGTGGTTGTTACTTGAAAGGCTCATCCGCCCAGTGTGGCTCAGGTGGCGGTTGGGCTGGTTGAGGTCCAGGCTCGGTACGGCCTGGCCGCCCCGGTTGACGGCGGTGGCGCTGTAGAGCTTCGGATCGCGACGTTGGCTGCCCAGCTCTATACCGGTGAGCAGGCGGTGCTCCAGGCCGAAGGTGTCAAACCCACCTTCCAGCTCAAGGTTGTTGAACACGTTGCGGGTGGTCAGGTCCTGCTGCCAACGCTGGCGCGTGACCTGGTTGGCTTTGGGGTCGTAGCCGGTCTGGTAGGTGTTGTCGAAATCGCTGTCGAGCTTGAACACGCCGAGGGTGTGGCGCAGTTGCCAGTTGGCGTTGAGTTCATAGGCAAGCTTGGAGCGCAGGGACTGGGATTTGTCGTCGATGTAGTCGCGGCTGTCAAAGTAAGTGCTGCTGCGGCTCACGTCCGCCGGGCGACCGTTGACCCCGGGGATGCCACGGTCTGGTGTGCGGTTGTAGCGGCTGTATTCGTATTGCACCAACCAATTCAGGTCGGGCGTCAGCTGCCAGCTCATCGACGGCGCGAACAGCTGGCGGTTGCCGCTGACGCCATCACGGAAGCTGTTGTTGTCCTGGTTGCCCATGTTCAGGCGCAGGCTGATGGTGTCGGTGGGGTCGGTGCTGAGGTCGGCATACAGGCTGCGCAGGTCGTTGCTGCCGCCTTGGGCTTCGATACTGGATTTTTGCCCCGCCGTGGGCAATTTGCTTACGCGGTTGACGATGCCGCCCTGGCCGCCTCGCCCGTACAGCACGGCTGCCGGGCCTTTGAGCACTTCGATGCGCTCGATGTTGTGCAGGTCGCGCACGTACTGGCTGTCGTCGCGAATGCCGTCCAGGTAGAAGTCATTGCTCGCGTCAAAACCACGGATGCGCAGGCTGTCGAAGCGCGTGTCGGCGCCGCTGCTGACGTTGGGAATCCCGCTGAGTGCCTGGCCCAGGTCGTTTGTGCCGTAAGAGCGCAGGCTTTCGGTTTTGACCGAGTCGATGGCCTGGGGCACATAACGCACCGACGTGGCCGTGCGAGTGGCGGTGTTGGTCTCTTTGACGCGTGGGTCGTCTTCGTCAGCTTCGGTGCTGATTGAAGTGGCGGGTAAGACCGTGGTCGCGCCGGCAAAACCGGCAGACAGCAGAACAGAAAGCCCAAGGGTGATGGGCGTCAGGCGAGAGGCAGGCATGGGGGCAGGCATCCAAAAAGTTCGGGAAGTAAAAAACGCGCGAATGTTAATGCTTTGTATTTGCGTGCGTTATCTATTCCCAAACATGTAGGCGCTAAATATTGTTACTTGATGTGTTTCTGAGAGGTGTAAGAGGATTTTTCAGCGTTTTGTATCAGCAGTTTAGAGCCGTCTTTAGACTTTTTTTGAATAAATACAGACGATTCACGAAATTGACACATAGTTCAACGCGCGCATACGATTGCGCCCAACGCCTGTGGCTAACAGCCATAACTCATCCAATAAAAAAGGCCTGCGGCAGTTCAGTCGTCCGCGGGCCTTCTTTTTCCTGGAGAAAGTTGACACCAGAAAAGCAACACGGGGCCTGGTGTCACAGCGCGTACTCAACCAGTAATAAGGAATATAAGAAATGTTGAAGCAACGGATGGGTTTGATCGCTCTGGGGATTTTGAGCGCCACTCAGGCAATGGCTAACGACCAGGAGCAATCCAAGGGTTTTGTTGAAGACAGCCACCTGAATATCGCAGCACGTAATGCCTACATCAGCCGTGACTACAAAAACCCCAAGCAAGACAAAGCCGAATGGGGCCAAGGCTTCATCGGCAAGTTTGAATCCGGTTTCACCCAAGGCACAGTCGGTGTGGGTGTGGACGTGATCGGTCAATACGCTATTCGCCTGGACGGTGGCAGAGGCAGTGCCGGCGCTGGCGGTATCGACTTCTTCAAAGAAGGCGCAAGCACCACGCGAGCCAAGGGCGGCGCAGCCGTCAAATTCCGGGTTTCCAACACTGTACTGAAGTACGGTGATCAGTTCCCGGCTGTGCCTGTGCTGCAGTACGACAGCTCGCGTCTGTTGTCCGAAACCTACACCGGTACTTCGATCGTTTCCAAAGAGATCGCCGGTCTGCAACTGGACGCCGGTCACTTCACCAAAGAAGCGCGCAAGAGCGCCGAAGGCACCGACAGCGGTCGCCTGAAAAGCATCGACTACATCGGTGGTAGCTACAAATTCACCGAAAGCCTGTCGGCTGCTCTGTATGCCTCCGACATGCAAGACGTGCTGAAGAAGCAATACGTCAACGTCAACTACGTGCTGGCCCTGCCAGAGAAGCAATCGTTGACCTTTGACTTCAACGGCTACAAAACCAAGCTGGACCGCAGCTTCGCCCTGGAAAACCAAGGTGATGCGGACGCCCGCGACAACAAAATCTGGAGCCTGGGCGCTACCTGGGCTGTTGGCCCGCACAGCTTCACCGTCGCTCACCAGCGCAGCACCGGCGACACCGGCTACCTGTACGGCGGCTACCGCAACGCTGGCGGCATCGGCGACGGCGGCAACACCATCCTGCTGGCCAACTCCTACTGGTCCGACTTCAACGGTAAGGACGAGCGCTCCTGGCAAGCAGGTTACGGCCTGGACTTCAGCGCCTTCGGCGTGCCTGGCCTGACCTACAACATCGCCTACGTGCGCGGCACCAACATTGACGACGGTACCAACCGCGGCCGTGGCACCGAGCGTGAAATCTTCAACCAGTTCAAATACGTCGTTCAGAGCGGCCCAGCCAAAGACCTGAGCCTGCGCGCTCGTGCCTCCTGGTTGCGCGTCTCCAGCAACGCCAGCGAGTACAACGTAGGCGGTAACGAAATCCGTCTGTTCGCCGACTACCCAATCAACGTTTTCTAATTGATTCGGCGTCGCGCCTGATTCCAGGCGATAAAAAACCCCGACTGGTTCGGGGTTTTTTTATGCGCGCCAACCGGCCTCTGACTTGTTACATCGCAGTACTAATGAAGTACTCCGCGCCACCTTTATGCCCTTCAGGCGCACGCCTAAATTAGCCCCACTTGCCCGCCCATCACCCCTATGGCCGGCCACTGGAGCCACTGCCATGCCCTTTGTCAGCCTGCGCATCACCCGTGACGGCGTTACCCCGGAGCAAAAAGCCCAGGTCATCGCCGAATTCACCGAAACCCTCGAACGCGTCCTCAACAAACGCCCCGACCTGACCCACATCGTGATCGAAGAAGTCGACACCGATAACTGGGGTTTAGAAAGTCCGCCCTGGTATGGCTGGCTTCCCGGGTTGCGCGCTGCTGTGTGCTAAGACGTCCGCCGCTGGGCCGTTCCGACGTGTGGGCCCCACACCAGGGGAGGGCATAGGGACGGCTTATTACGTCGCTTGTTACGTCTAGCGCAAAAAACAAGGGCCTGCATCGCTGCAAGCACTTGATTTATATGGTGCCGGCACCAGGAGTCGAACCCGGGACCTACTGATTACAAGTCAGTTGCTCTACCAACTGAGCTATACCGGCGTGTTAGGGCGACGATTATAGCGATTGGCAAGCTTCTGTAAACCCCTGAATTCTGACTATTTTTGCAGAAGTGAAGGTTTTTTTGCGATCACCGCTTTTTCGTCGCTTCAGGGCCTGCAAATCAGCTCAATTCCCGTCGCCGCAATCGTCGGTGAATTTCAGCTATTTCAGCATCTGCGCCTGGCCCTTGGAGTCCAGATACGTCATCCGCGCATTCACTACGCCGTAGCCCGTGCGGGCGTCCTCTGGGGCATCAACGGTGGGTTGGGCTCATTGAATGCCTGGGAGGTAGCTGGGCTGTGTGCGGGTTTTGTCGGGTTGTGTATTGCGTGGCGTCATGCCACTCATCTGAAAGCATTTCGTTACAAACATCCAAATACTGACAGCATCATAAGCATTTCGTTACAAACATCCAAATACTGACAGCATCATTTTGATTTCACACAATGCGCGCCACAATAATTCAGCGGTTTAAGCCGGGGAGCAGTCAGTGGGGCGTGCAGATCACAGTTCAACACCAAGCACCGCGCTGGCTGAGCCTTTGCAGCGTTTGCTCGAGCAACTGAACCAAGGCGTTGCGCAATCTCTTCGCCCGCCTGAGGTGGTTGAAGGCCCGCATGGCGAGGTGTATTCGGATGCTTCGGCGCCGACGGTCGTGGTGGTGGTTTCTGCCACGGGCGGTGTGGGGCGCAGCACGTTGGCGGCGGCGCTTGCCAGTGGTTTGCAGCGTCAGGGGCATCCGGCGTTGGCGTTGGACCTGGACCCGCAAAACGCGCTGCGTGATCACTTGTGCCCGGGGTTTGATTTGCCGGGTCTCGGGGCTGTGAGCCTGCTCAACCAGACCTGGGAGGCCTTGCCTAAGCGCGGGTTTGCCGGGTGCCGTGTGGTGGCCTTTGGCGAGACCGACCCGGTGCAGCAGCAAAGTTTGAATCGCTGGCTGGGGCAGGACCTCGAGTTTCTGCGCAAGCGTCTGGCCGGGCTCGGGTTGAATGGGCAGGACACGGTGGTGATCGATGTGCCTGCGGGTAATTCGGTGTACCTCAGCCAGGCGCTGTCGGTGGCGGATGCGGTGTTGGTGGTGGTCCAGCCGGACGCGGCTTCGTTTCGCCGCTTGGCGAAAATGGACGAAGTGCTCGCGCCTTACCTCGCCAGCGAATCTCCACTGCAACGGTTTTACGTGATCAACCAAGTGGACGCTGGCCACGCCTTCAGCCAGGACATGGCCGGGGTGTTCAAGCTGCGCCTGGGCGATGCGGTGCTGGGTGCGGTGCACCGCGACCCTGCTTTCATCGAGGCCCAGGCCTACGGGCGCGACCCGCTCGACCCGTCGCTTAACAGTGTTGGCGGCCAGGATATAAATGCTTTATGCCGGGCCTTGAAGGGGCGACTGCACCAAGGCCATTAATTTGACTGTTTACCGCCTGTCTAAAAAATAACCAGTCAAAACATCAAAATAATGACACTTTCCTGCGCCTGTCACAGAATGCCTCACTAAGACGCCCATAATAAGACCTGCGGTAAGTGCCTGCTTGCCGACCTTCACGTCTTTAAGCTGCGTCGTGAGGAGCTGGCTATGAGCCTTAGCGAAGAACTTCTGGCGTTGTTCGGCAAGAACGTCACCCATGATGCCGAAGGCATTAATGCGCGCATGCACTTTTTTGGCAGCGTGCCTGCTAATGAAACCCTCCCTGCCCACTCCCAATTGACCGATATCGCAGCGCTGCGCCCCAAAGTGGTGGCGTTGGTGTCGATGAATGGCGGCGTCGGCCGCAGCACCCTGGCCACGGCCTTGAGCAGCGGTTTGCAGCGTTATGGCGAATCCGTTGTGGCGCTGGACCTGGACCCGCAGAACGCCTTGCACCATCACTTTGGCGTCAGTGCCGCGTTGCCCGGTATCGGCCGCACCAGCCTGGAGCACGGGCAGTGGAGCCCTTTGCAGCAGCTCGGCTTTGCCGGTTGCCAGGTTATTACCTTTGGCGATATCGACATTCAGCAGCAGGAAAACCTCGAGCGTTGGCTCAAGCACGAGCCCACCTGGTTGGCGCAGCGCCTTGCGTCTTTGGGGCTGAGCGAGCGGCAGACGGTGATCATCGATACCCCCGCCGGCAATAACGTCTACTTCCATCAGGCGCTGAACGTCGCCGATGTGGTGTTGGTGATTGTGCAAGCCGATGCCGCGTGCCTTGGCACCTTGGATCATCTGGATGTGCTGCTCGCCCCGCACCTTGAGGGCGACAACCCACCGACTGTGCAGGTGGTGGTCAATCAGGTGGATGAGGGCAACCCTTTCAGCCTGGACATGGTTGAGGCGTTCAAACAGCGCCTTGGCACGGCGCCGTTGGAGGTTCATCGCGATATGGCAATCAACGAGGCACTGGCGTTCGCCGCCGACCCGCTGGACAACGTGGCGAAACGCTTGGCGAGTGACGATATCGGCGAGATTTGTCGGGTGCTGAAGGCGCCGAAAAGACGCGCCTAAAGTGCGGTTTATACGCTTAACGCCAGATGCTTATGCACAATCGGTTGGTTGAACCTGCCCACAAACTGCCATTTTGTGGCGCTGTTCTCAATGCGCTGCAACTGCCTGTTTTGTGTGCATTTTATTTTATGAACAAAAAATGACCAGGGCACCTTTTGCCCTGTAGCGCTGATAACTACAGCCTCTGTAAAGATTTCATCAACAGAGTTATCCACAGGGCGCGTGTAAGATTTTTGCCCTCTAATCGCGCTCGGCCAGCACCATCAAGTTGCGCGGGGTCAACGTCGTTTCGCAGAAGTTGCCTATCTCGACCTTGTAGCCCTGTTCCGCCAAAAAAAGTGCCCGATCCAGCACCAGCCACATCTCCAGTGGGCGCCGAAACAGACCGCGCACCAACTCCAGGTTTCGCACGTGGGCCAGGCGCCGCCAGCCGTGCGCCTCCAGCGCCGCCCAATCCTGTTCACCTGTGGATAAACCTTTGAGGCTCGCCAGCGCTCGGCAATAGTCAGCGAAGGGTTTATCCAGCCAATTGGCGGGCAGGGACGGTGTGGGCAGGTACTCGTCGCAGCCGCGCAGTTGCCGTTGTAGCTGATCGAACCCCAGGCGCCGGGCCATGGACGAGTCCCGTTGCTGGCGTACACGGTTGCCGGCGGTGACCGTTTCGCTCAGCGGCAGGCCGAGGTCATCAATCGACAGCTTAAGTTTCGACGCGCGCCCCGCGTCAGACACGGCTTGATAGCGGTCGGCATTGATGCGGTTGTAACAGCAGGGCGCCAGCGCCAGTTGCTTGCAGCCCGCTGCGCTGGCCAGTTGCAGCAGGCGCACGTGCAGGTCGCCGCAGGCATGCAGGGCGACGGGGGTGTGGTCGGCGCTGATCGACACAGGCGCCATCACGTCTTGCAGGCGATGGGTAGCGGGCAGGCCGTGATGCTCGCTCAGGGCCTGACCCGAGGCGATAAGGGCCGGGTCGTATTCCAGGCACGTCAGCTGCTGGCCGGGTTGCAGCAGGCGGCGGCCGAGGTGGCCTTTGCCGGCGCACCAGTCCAGCCAGTGCGTGGGCGTTTGCGCGAAATGCAGCGCGGCGCCGAAGGCTTCGATCTGTTGCCACTTGCGGCCCGGCACGTCGACATTCAGTCGATGGCGAGCGGGTTGCAGCGTCTGTGTCGGTAATTTATCCACAGCACTGAGCTGCAGCGCCTGTTCGGCCAGCTGTGGAAAAGGCGCGGGCGCCGGCAGGTCATGAGGGTGGTTGTGGCAGCTGTCGGCATCGGCCAACGAGCGTTGGCGCAGCCATTGGGCCAGCTCGGGGTGCTGGGTTTCCCAGGGTAAATGCAGATGGGTAAAGGGCCGTGGTCGCCACAGCCCTTGGTGCTCGATTAAAAACGCATCCAGCGCCGCAAAGCGTGCTTCAGCGTCCTTGGCAAGCATCGACGCGCAGCCAGCGTTCGAGCAGTTTGAAGCCGCGTACCAGGATGTAAGCCATCAGCAGATAGAACAGCCCTGCGGCGAAGAAGATCTCCACCGGCAGGTAGGTGCGCGCGATGATGGTCCGCGCCATGCCGGTCAGTTCCAGCAAGGTCACGGTACTGGCCAGGGCGCTGGCCTTGAGCATCAGGATCACTTCGTTGCTGTACGCCGGCAGGCCGATGCGCGAGGCACGCGGCAGGATGATGTAGAACAGCGTCTTGGGCTTGGACATGCCCAGCGCGCGCGCCGCTTCGATTTCACCCGGCGGGATGGCCTGGATCGCGCCGCGCAGGATCTCGGCGATGTAGGCGGCGGTGTGCAGGGTCATGGTGGCGGTGGCACACCAGAACGGGTCGCGCAGGTACGGCCACATGAAGCTCTCACGCACGGCATCGAACTGCGCCAGGCCGTAATAGACCAGGAACAACTGCACCAGCAGCGGCGTACCACGGAAGAAGAAAATGTAGGCGTAGGGCAGGGCGCTCACGTACCAACGGCGCGAGGAGCGGGCAATGCCCAGTGGGATCGCCAGCAGCAAACCGGCGATCACGGCGATGGCCACCAGTTCCAGGGTCAGGGTCGCGCCCTGGGCCAGTTGGCACGTAGTCACCGCTCATTGGGTGCTCCTCGCAAAGCCGCGGGCGGCGCGTTTTTCCAGGAAGTACATGCCGGTCATGGCCAGCACGGTGAGGCCCAGGTACATGAAGGCGGCGACCATAAAGAAGGTGAACGGCTGTTTGGTCACGGTCACGCCGATCTGCGCATGGCGCATGATTTCTTCAAGGCCGATCACCGACACCAGTGCGGTGTCTTTCATCAGGATCATGAACAGGTTGCCCAGGCCCGGCAGGGCGATGCGCCACATCTGCGGCATGATCAAACGGGTGAAAATCCGAAACTTTGACAGCCCCAACGCCACACCGGCTTCGCGGTGGCCCTTGGGAATGGCGAGGATCGCGCCACGAAACACTTCGGTGGCGTAGGCGCCAAAGCACAGGCCCAGGGCGATAACCCCGGCGGCAAAGGCACTGAGCGAAAGGTCGGGGTTGCCGAAAAACTCCCCCAGGGCACGCATCAAATTGACCGTGCCGAAATAAATCAGCAGTACCCACAACAGTTCGGGAATGCCACGAACGATGGTCGAGTATGCGCCGCCAAGCCATTGCAGCGGCTTGTACGGGGAGGTCTTGCCGAGGGCGCCGGCAAGGCCCAGCACCAGCCCCAGGCACAGGGCCGTGAGCGCCAGTTTGACGGTCATCAGCGCGCCGGCGGCGAGCGCCGGGCCGAATCCGTAGAGATCGAAATTCATGGTGTTTTCATATCGCGGCAGGCATTGCTGAAAGCCGGCGCGCTCAAAGCAGCGCGCCGGTCAGGCCGTTCAGATCATTCGATGCTGAACGGGAAGTACTTGTCGTTGATCTTCTTGTAGGTGCCGTCTGCCTTGATCTCTGCCAGGGCTTTGTTCAGGCGTTCGCGCAGTGGGTCGCCTTTGCGTACGGCGATACCGATCTTGTCGCTTTCTACAACCGGGTCGCCTTTGAATTCATAGGCCGAACCGTCTTTGCTCTTGAGCCATTCGTACTGCACGTATTTGTCGGCGAGGATGCCGTCCAAGCGGCCGGACGTCAGGTCGAGGTAGGCGTTTTCCTGGGTGTCGTAGAGCTTGGCCTCGGTGTCCGGCAGCTTGTCTTCCAGATAAGTACCGGCCAGCGTCGCGCGCTGGGCGCCGATGATCTTGCCCTTCAGGTAAGCCGCGTCAGTCTTGAAGTCCGCAGTGGCTTTAGGCGCGATGAATTGCAGCTTGTTGGAGTAGTACGGGTCGGTGAAGTCGACAGCCTGCTTGCGTTCATCGGTGATGGACAGCGAGGACACCAGGAAGTCGAACTTCTTGGCGTTCAGGGCCGGGATGATGCCGTCCCAGTCAGACACATACACTTCGCACTTCTCGACTTTCATCTTCGCGCACAGGGCGTCGCCGATGTCTTTGTCGAAGCCGACGACGTTGCCGCTGGCGTCTTTATTGTTGAAGGGCGGGTAGGCCGCTTCGATCCCCATTTTCAAGGTTTCTGCTATGGCCGTGGCGCTGAACGCCATCGAAACGGCCGCGGCCAGAAGGAATTTTTTATAGTTCTGCATGCATGTTGCTCCGTTAGCGGTTGCTGGACATGAATTGTTTGCAGCGCGCCGAAAGCGGGTTTTCAAACACCTGCTGTGGCGATCCTTGCTCTTCGACCAGGCCCTGGTGCAGGAACACCACTTCACTGGAAACCTGACGGGCAAAGCCCATTTCATGGGTGACCAGCAGCATGGTGCGGCCTTCTTCGGCCAGCGCGCGGATCACATTAAGTACTTCCTGGACCATTTCCGGGTCAAGCGCCGATGTCGGCTCGTCGAACAGGATGACCTTGGGTTGCATCGCCAGGGTGCGCGCAATGGCGGCCCGTTGTTGCTGGCCGCCAGACAGTTGCGCAGGGTAAGCGTGGCGCTTGTCGCCGATGCCGACCTTGGCCAGCAGGGCTTCGGCTACTTCTATCGCCTCGGCCTTGCTCTGGCCAAGCACACGGCGCGGCGCCTCGATGATGTTATCGAGGATGCTCATGTGCGGCCACAGGTTAAAGTTTTGAAACACAAAACCGATTTCACTGCGCAGGCGGTTGATCTGTTTGCCGTCGGCGGCCATCAGCTCGCCGTTTTTCATGGCCTTGAGCTTGAGCTCTTCACCGGCAACGAAGATCTGCCCCTGGTGCGGGTTTTCGAGCAGGTTGATGCAGCGTAGGAAGGTGGACTTGCCGGAACCGGAGGAGCCCAGGATCGAGATCACGTCACCGTCGCGAGCGGTCAGCGAGATACCTTTAAGCACCTCCAGCTCACCATAGCGTTTATGCAAGTTGCGGATTTCAAGCGCGGGCGCGGCCTCGGCCATGTGCGGTCCTCATTGTGTTCAGTGCGTTCTTGCTGTTGGGCCGCCTTCCTGGCGAGGCGCCAAGCTAGCATAGCGCTCAGATGGCAGCCAACAGCGCTGCGGACGGTTAACAGGTGGTCTGCGTCAGGGTGTCGCATCAGCGCAGCAGCGTGTCGCGCTATCAACAACCTAACAGACGTTTGAACCCGATAAATCCACAGGCTTCGCGTAAAAAAGGGCGCGATGGTGCCAGCTTTGGGCGGGTGTTGGAAGGGTTAACCGGGCAAACGGTGCACATCAGCCCTTTTGTGGGGCGTCACGCACTTTTTGTGTGTGTTTTTGGTGCGCGCATGCGGCTGGAATGTGGGTCGCACGGTAACGCTATAGCGGAATGCCATTGTTCTCAACGACTTGCGAGGGCTGATCAATTGTCCTACAGGCCGCGTCAATTGCGGCTCTGTAACATTTTGGCGCAAATCTTGCGTAAAAAATAAAGAACGCCCCGTTGGTTTCTTTTCACGAAAAAGATCGCGCGCCGGGTGGACCGTTTTCGCAATTCCTCGTAAAGGTGTGTCAATGAGTAGTACGCAAAGCTCCAATGACCTCGAACAGGGGCTCAAACCGCGGCACGTCACCATGCTGTCGATTGCCGGCGTCATCGGTGCCGGTTTGTTTGTTGGCTCCGGCCACGCGATTGCTGCCGCTGGCCCTGCAGTGCTGCTGGCTTACGCCGCTGCGGGTACGCTGGTGGTGTTGGTGATGCGCATGCTCGCCGAGATGGCGGTAGCATCGCCCGACACCGGTTCGTTCTCTACCTACGCCGACCGCGCGATCGGTCACTGGGCCGGTTTCACCATCGGCTGGTTGTACTGGTGGTTCTGGGTGTTGGTGATTCCGCTGGAAGCCAACGCCGCTGCGACCATCCTCCACGCCTGGTTCCCCGACGTGGCCATCTGGGCGTTTACCTTGATCATCACTTTGTTGCTGACGGCGACCAACCTGTTCAGCGTGAAGAACTACGGTGAATTCGAGTTTTGGTTTGCGCTGATCAAAGTCGTGGCGATTGTGGCCTTTGTGATCCTCGGCCTGGCCGCCATTTTCGGCTTCCTGCCGACCAGCCAGGTCAGCGGCGTGTCGCACCTGTTCGACACCCAAGGCTTCATGCCCAACGGCATGGGCGCAGTACTGGCCGCCATCCTGACCACCATGTTCTCCTTCATGGGCACCGAGATTGTCACCATCGCTGCCGCTGAATCCAAAAACCCAGGCCAGCAAATCACCAAGGCCACCAACTCGGTGATCTGGCGAATTGGTTTGTTCTACCTGCTGTCGATCTTCATCGTTGTGTCCCTGGTGCCATGGAACGATCCGACCCTGGCGGCCGTAGGTTCCTACCAGACCGTGCTGGAACGCATGGGCATCCCGAATGCCAAGCTGATCGTCGACCTGGTGGTTCTGGTTGCCGTGACCAGTTGCCTGAACTCGGCGCTGTACACCGCCTCGCGCATGCTGTTCTCCCTCGGCCGTCGCGGTGACGCACCGGCCATGGCCAAGCGCACCAACAAAAGCGGCACGCCTTATTGTGCAGTGCTGCTGTCCACTGGCGCGGCGTTCCTGGCGGTATTCGCCAACTACGTGGCCCCGGCGGCGGTGTTCGAGTTCTTGCTGGCCAGCTCCGGCGCTATCGCGTTGCTGGTGTACCTGGTGATTGCCGTGTCGCAACTGCGCATGCGTCAGAAGCGTACGGCGGCGGGCGAGAAGATTGTCTTCAAGATGTGGCTGTTCCCTGGTCTGACCTATGCGGTGATGGTGTTCATCGTCGGTACGCTGACCATCATGCTGTTCCAGGAAGCGCACCGGGTCGAGATCATCGCGACCGGTATCCTGAGCTTGCTGGTAGTGCTGGCGGGGTTGTTTGTGGCGAGCCGTCGCAAGGCGCAGAAGGTAGGCGCTGCGGTACTCAATTGATGTAATGAAATGCGGTTTTTAATGTGGGAGCGGGCTTGCCCGCGATGACGGACTGACAGTCGACTACGACTTTTGGGGCGCACTTCACACCGCTATCGCGGGCAAGCCCGGCTCCCACATTTGGTTTGTGTCAGTCTGCTGAGTTGGCGAGTGCTTGGGACGCCGCCACGTAATCCGCCTGAAACTCCTCCGACTCGATCCACGCCAACGCCGCCGCCTCATCATCGGAATCCGTCGCCCACTGCCGATACTCGATCAGTGCCGCGAGGATAAAGTCGGTAGCTTCCTCTTCGCCTTCCTGCTCCAGCACCAACGCCAGCAGTGGGTGCGCCAGGAACACCGCACACAGCGCCTGCTGGCTGGTCTCGCCCGCCGCACGCATCTCTACAAACAACTCGGTCAAATCCACTGACTCAAGGTCAATGCGGCTGTCATCGCCGGAGAACGCATCCGGCTTGGTCGCAACGGCGCGCTGGGTACGATTTTGCTTGGCCTTGGCTTTTGCCCGGTGGGCACGTTTTTGCTGCTTGTTCGGCGAGGCCATGGGCTCACGTCCTTTGTTCAGGATCTGGGTGGGGTATTGAAGCGCAGGTTGGGGGAAATCCCAAGGGTTTCTAAACTCGCTGGCCGGGGGTGCCTTGTGCCAACTCGCCTCGTTGCAGCCAAGCCAGTGCAATCGGCCACAGCCGATCCTGATACTCACTGCGGAAAAATGCGAAATGCCCGACGGCTTTTTCACCGATATCCTCGGGGGCAATGCGCAGATGAGTAAGCGCGCAGCCTTCAAAATAGCTCAGCAACCGCTCAATAGCCGCCACCGTGCCAAACGGGTCGTCGGTGATGCTGATGGCCAGCATCTGAGCCTTTACGCGGGCAAAGGGCAACTCACCCAAGGCACGCCCACTGGGGCGGGTTTCATACCTGGGTGTCGGCGTGCCCCAGTCGCGCACTACGCCGGCCGGCGTATCTTCCAGCCAGCCCAGGCGCTTGCCCGGGAAGTAACCGTACAGCGCGGTCACCAGCGGCATCACCACGTGCCATTTGCCGAACATTCGCCAGCGCCCGCTCGCTTCATAATCGCGCCAGTACGCAAACTGCGCGCCGACCGTGACGATTCGGCGAATCACCGCACCTGATGCGCCCAGCCCTGCTGCGCAACCGCCAAAGCTGTGACCGACCACATCAATCGGCTGCCCCGGAAACTCCCGTTGCGCGCGCTGCAACATCGCCTCGAAATCCAGCACGCCCCAATCCGACCACGACGCCTTGAAGCCGCGCAGTGAGCCGCTGCGGGATTCGCCGATGCCACGGTAGTCGTAGGTGATCACGTCTAAGCCG